>NZ_JBEXMD010000036.1:0-107911 GCF_040610315.1 Amycolatopsis sp. NPDC004169 | reverse complement strand
GCCTGATTGAGGCCTATCACTTTGAGCCGGGCCCGCAAGCTTGCGTAGTGACCCCACTTCGCGCTCTCGGTTGCGGGCCCGGCTCAAAGTGATTTGACGGCCTCAGGCGACGGGATGACCACCCAGCTGCTTTGTGTGGGTTGCTACCGCTTCCACCGCTTCTCTTGTTTCCCTCACGTTGTGTGCTCGGAACACCGCTGCTCCTGCCTTGGCCGCTATGGCCGTTGCCGCCAGGGTTCCCGGTAGGCGGTCCTTTGCCTCTACGTCCAGGGTTTCGCCGATCAGGTCCTTGTTCGACAGGGCCACCAGTACCGGCCAGCCCGTCTCCACCAGGCGGTCGAAGTGGCGTAGGAGCTCCAGGCCGTGGCGGGTGCTCTTGCCGAAGTCGAATGTCGGGTCGATCAAGATTCCTTCGGGTGGTACCCCGGCCGCCGCCGTGCGGGAAGCCGCCTCTGTCAGCTCCGCTGTCACCTCTGCGACTACGTCTTCATAGTGAGGCCAGAACGGTCTCTCCGGGGTCGGTGCCGGGTACGGGTCCGTGCGCAGCGGCATGCCTCCGACGTGGGAACACACGTATCCCGCTCCGAACTCCGCGGCCACCTCGACCAGCTTCGGGTCCGCTCCCGCCCAGGTGTCGTTCAGCAGGTCGGCTCCCGCTTCGCAGACCTGGCGCCCCACCTCGTGGCGCCACGTGTCCACGCTGATCACCAGCTGGGGGTGGCGGCGGCGGACCTCCGCCACGAACGGCACCACCCTGCGGCTCTCCTCGTCGACGTCGACGTCGGGGCCCTCGCCCGCCTTGACGCCGCCGATGTCGACGATGTCCGCGCCGGCCGCGACCGCTCGGTCCACCGCTTCGATGGCCGCCGTGTCGGCGAACGTTGCGCCCTTGTCGTAGAACGAGTCCGGTGTCCGGTTCACGATGGCCATGACCAGGGCGCGGTCGGCGGGCATGCGGCGGCCGCGGAAGACCGTCCCCGGCCGGTTTGACGACGTCATGTCCCCCACCCTGCCAGGTCACGGCTGGGTCCGAAACGCTTCCCGGCGCGCCCGCGGCGGCTATTCTCGGGCGCGCGAACCGAACACGGGGGGACGAAATGAGCGAGGGACCGGCCCGCAGCGACGCCGAACTGATGATCGCCGAGGCCAAGAAGGCACTGTGGGCGATGGTCGCCCTGCTCGTGGTGATGTGGCTCGTGCAGATCGTCAACGCCGTCGAAGGCTACGACCTCAGCCGCGAGCTCGGCATCGAACCGCGGGACCCCTCGTCGCTGCCGGACATCCTGACCTCGCCGTTCATGCACGCCAGCTGGATGCACATCGAGGCCAACTCGGGACCGCTGTTCGTCTTCGGCTTCCTCGCCGCCTACCGCGGGGTGAAGAAGTGGCTCGGCGTGAGCCTGCTGATCATCGTCGCCAGCGGTCTCGGCGTCTGGTTCATCACGCCCTCGAACACCGTCACCGTCGGCGCCAGCGGCCTGCTCTTCGGCTACTTCGGCTACGTCATCGTGCGGGGGCTGTTCGACCGGCACCCGATCGACATCGTGCTCGGGCTCGTGATGGCGTTGTGCTTCGCCTACACGTTCACCTCCCTGCTGCCCACCGACGAAGGGGTCAGCTGGCAGGGCCACCTGTTCGGCTTCGTGGGCGGCATCGTCGGCGGCTGGATCTTCCGCGACCGGCGGCCCAGGGTGGCCGCCGCCCCCGATCCGGCGACCGCCCTGCTGCCCAAGGACCTCAGCTAGGCGGCTCGAACTCCGCCTCGACGTCGATCCGCACGTACCGGCCGATCACCGCGCGCGGCACGCGCATGCCGAGCGGGGCCCGGTCCAGCGTCCCGGTCGCCCGCACGCGGGTGCCGGTGACCCGCTCGACGGTCAGCGTCAGCGGGCACGACGTCCCGCGCAGCCGCAGCTCGCCGGTCACTTCCCAGCCGTCGTCCTGCCGGCGCGCGCCGGTGGCGGTGAAGGTCATGACCGGCCGGGCGGCGCTGTCGAGCAGGTTCGGCTTGCGCAGGTCGAGGTCGCGGCGCTCGTTCTGCGTGTCGAGCGTCCCGAGGTCCAGCTCCGCGTCGACGGCGGTCACCGCGCCGTCGCGCACCTCGACGGTGCCGGTGCGGACGCCGATCGTGCCGCGGACGCGGTTGACGCCGAAGTTGCGGACCTCGAAGGCCGCCGTCGTCCGTCCACTGCGGACGGTCCAGGTGCCGGCGCGCAGCGCGGCCGCGGTGTGCGGGCTCATCGCGCACCCGCCGGGGCCGGCAGGGCGGCGTGCTGCACGCGGTGCAGGTCGACCCGGTCCGGGCCGGGCAGCAGCGCGGGGTCCTCGCCGGGCAGCAGCTCGGTGGCCATGATCGCCTGCTGGACGGCTTCGACCGTCGCCAGCGACGCGGTGAACCCGATGACGACCAGTGACCGGTCTTCGGCGAGCAGGGCGTAGGTCGTGCCGATGCCCTCGATGTCCCGGACGGCGGGCCAGATGCGCTCGCGGCCGGCGCGCTGCTCGGCGGCCGACTGCTCGGCGCCGCGCGGCCCGTCGAACCAGGTGACCTGGGCGTAGACGGCCGCGTCCGACGCCGACTGCACGTCGGCGACCCGGTAGACGCCGGTGTCGAGCCAGGTGGTCCCGGCGGGCCGCCGGGCGGCGGCCTCCCCCGCCGCCACGGCGTCCGGCCAGAAGGTGACGACGGCGCCGGCCTGGCCGCCCAGCTGGGTGAGCGTGGCGGCGCCGAGGGCGCCCTCGGCGAGGTCGTGCGTCCCCAGCGGACTGCGGTACTGGTGGATGGTGGCGTGCATGAGGTGCTCCTTTTCGCTGGTCACGGCGTTGGGAGTCACTCTCGCCGCGGCCGGCGTTCCGGACATCAGTGCCAGTACGGAGACCGGCACGGAAACCGGGCACGGAGGGGATACTGCTCGGGTGACGCGCAGCGAGCCGTTCGTCGGGCGGGCCGATGCCGTGGCCGACCTGCGCGCGTGGCTCGCGGCGGCGGACGGCGGCACCGGCGCGCTGGTGCTCGTCGGCGGCCCGGCCGGGATCGGCAAGACCCGGCTGGCCGAGGCGGTCACCGGCCCGGCCGCGGTCTGGGGCCGGTGCGTCGACGACCCCGGTGCCCCGCCGCTGTGGCCGTGGCGGCGGGTGCTGCGGGCGCTGCCGTCGGCGGACGCGGAGGTCGACCGGGCGTTGGCCGACCTCGACGCCCGCGACGGCGCCGACCTGGTCGCGGCCCGCTTCCGGTTCGTCGCGGTGGCGGCCGACGCGCTGGTCGCGGCGGCCGAGCCGGCCGGACTGGTCGTCGTCCTCGAGGACGTCCACTGGGCCGACGAGGCGTCGCTGCGCCTGCTGCGGCACCTGGCCGGGGAAATCCGCCGGTCACGGCTCGCCGTGGTGGCGACCTACCGGGACACCGGCGCGGCCGGCCCGCTCTTCGACGCCCTGCCCGAGCTGCTCGGGCGGCCGGGAACGGAGAGCCTGCGCCTGGCGCCGCTGACCGAGCCCGACGTCCGCGCCTACCTCGCCGAAGTCGGCCGGGCGGGCGTGGACGCCGTCGACGCGCTCCGGCGCTCGGGCGGGAACCCGCTCTACCTCAAGGCGGTCGCCCGGTCCTCGGCGACCGGCGGCGGCGAGGCCGAGCTGCACCACCTCGTCCGCACCACCGTGGCCGGGCTGGACGCCGGGACGCGGGAGCTGCTGGCGATCGCCTCGGTGCTCGGCGAGGAGGTCGACGCGCACGTCGTCGCCGAGGTCGCCGGACGGCCGGACGGCGAGGTCGTCGCGGCGCTCGACGGGGCGGTGCGCGCCGGCGTGCTGCGGCCCGCCGTCGCCGGCTCGCGGCGGTTCGCCCACGCCGTCGTGCGCGACGGCATCTACGCCGACCTCGACCAGGGCGTCCGCGAACAGCTGCACGCCCGGACGGCGACCGCGCTGGAGCACCGGGCCGAGCCGGGGGTGGTGGCCGGGCACTGGCTGCGGGCCGCGGCGACCCCGGACGCACTGGCCAGGGCCGCGGACTGGGCCGAAGCGGCGGCACGGGACGCCACCCGCTCGCTCGCCTTCACCGAAGCCGCCCGGTTCCTCGGCCTCGCGCTCGACTGCCGCCGCCGCGCGGGCCCCCGCGACGGGCTCGCCGCCCTGCTCGTCGACCTGGCCACCGCGGAGTACCGGGCGGGCCGGTTCGCCCGCAGTCTCGGCCATGCGCGCGAGGCCGCGGCGGCGACGTCCGACCCGGCGCTCGTCGCCGCGGCGGCGCTCGTCGTCCGGGACACCTCGGCGCCCGACCTACTGCCGGAGCTGGCCGAGCTCGCGGCGGCCGCGCTGGCGGCGGTCGGGCCCGGCGCGGACCCGGCTGTCCGCGCGAAGCTGCTGGCCCAGTCGGCGGCCGTGACCGCCGACTACGGCCGGGCGACCGAAGCCGTCGGGACCGCCGACGAGGCACTGGCGCTGGCCGAGCGGTCCGGCGACCAGGAGGCACTGCTCGACGCGGTCCGCGCCCGGATGAAGATCCGCCCGTTCGAGCTGCCGCTGCCCGAGCGGCTGCGGCTCGGCACGCTCGCCGTGGAGCTGGGCGGCACCGGACGGCCGCTGGTGGCGCTGTGGGGTCACAAGTGGCGGCTGGACGCGGCGTTCGAAGTCGGCACCGTCCCGGTCGTCGACGCTGAGCTGGCGGCGATCTCGGCGCTGGCGGCGACCACCCGGCTGCCGCTCGTGCGCTGGCACGAGCTGCGGCTGCGGGCCTCGGTCGCGGCCTACCGCGGCGCGTTCGCCGAAGCCCGCGAGCACAACCGCCTGGCGTGGGAGCTCGCCGAAGCGGAACTGGCCGAGGACCGGTCCGCGGTCGGGATGTCGTTCGCCTTCGCGCAGCAGCTGGCCGAGGTCGTCGGCGACCCGGCCGAGCTGCCCGACGGCTACGACGAGCTCCTGGCGATCGCCCCGCCGTTGCCCATCACGGTCATCTCGCGGCCGCTCTGCGCCCTGGTCACCGGCCGCCGAGACGAGGCGCGGGCGGCGTACGACGCCCTGCGGCCCCGCCTGCGCGACCCCGACTTCATCGGCCAGGCCCCGGGCATCGCGCCGAACCTCCTGCCGCTGCTGGAGGCGTTCGAGGACGTCGAAACGGCGGAGTGGCTCGCCAAACGGCTGGCCGGCACGTCACCGGTCGGGTCGGGCGGGGCGGGCACGTTCTGCAGCGACTGCTCCAGCAGCTGGGCCGGCCGCCTGGCCGCGCTCCTCGGGCGGCACGCCGAAGCCGTGACGCTGTTCGAAGAGGCGATCGCCTGGGACACGCGGCTCGGCGCCCGGCCGTACGTCGTGCACAACCGCGTGCGGCTGGCGGCCGGACTGGCCGTGCTCGGCGAGCCGGCCCGCGCGGAAACCCCGGCCCGGCAGGCCGCCGACGAAGCCCGGCGGCTCGGCATGCCCGGCTGGGTCCGCGACGCCACCGCGCTGCTGGACCGCATCCGCACCGACGCCGACCCGCTGACCGGCCGCGAACGGGAGATCGTCGCGCTGGTGGCCGACGCACTGAGCAACCGCCAGATCGCCCACCGGCTGGTGCTGTCCGAACGCACGGTGGAAAGCCACGTCCGCAGCGTGCTGGCCAAGCTGGGCCTGGCGAACCGCACCGAAGTCGCGGCCTGGGCCCACCGCCGTGGCCTCAAGCCGGATCGAACGCGAACACCGCCTCGGTGAACTGGTCCGGGTCGAAGTCCATGGCCTGGTGGGCCTGGCCGCGCAGCGGCACGACGTTGGCCCCGGGAACCAGCTCCGCGACCGCGTGGGCGGCCGACCGCAGGTAGGAGGGGCTTTCCGTGCCCGCGAACAGCCGGACCGGGACGGCGATCTCGGCGAGCCGCTCGTCGAACACCATGCGCTCGACGACGTCCAGCTCACGCGGGATCGTCGGCGCGGCGGCGACCCGGGCGGGCCAGACCGGCGTCGCGCGCATCGCCTCGATGGCTTCTTCCGGGAGCCGGAGGGCCTCCCGCAGGAAGATTTCGAGGATCTCCTCGGGGTTTTCCGCGGCCCGCATCCGGCTGCGCGCGGCCGGGCCCACGACGGCCCCGCCCGGCGCCGGCCGCGGCGGTTCGTAGGCCACCAGCCGCCGGACCGCCGTCGTGTGCCGGACGGCTTCCAGCGCGCACAGGGCGCCGTAGGAATGGGCGACGAGGTAGACGTCTCCCCCCGCGGCTTCGGCGACGGCGGCGATGTCCTCGCCTTCGCGCCGGAAGTCGTAGGCGGGTGCTTCGGCACGGCTGAGGCCACGGCCGCGGCGGTCGACGAGGTGCAGGCGGTAGCGGCGGGCGAGCCGGTCCTGCACCGCGGCCCAGCGCGTGTGGTCCGCGCCGGTGCCGTGAACGAGGACCAGCGGCGGGCCGTCACCGAGGGTCTCGAAGCCGATGACCGTCCCGTCGGGCGAGGTGACCGATGCCGTCATGGTCCCGAGGCTAACTGCCGCCGTGCCCTCGGACCGCGCCTTCGGTGTTGCCTGTGCGGCGCTGTGCGGGCGCTATGAGGTCGCTGTGCATCCGGCCGCGCACACTGCGGAAGCGCCGCGGCTGTGGTGATCTGAAGTGGTGGCGATCGATCTTCCCCGCACCGCGCTGACGGCCGCGGCGGCGTTGCTGGTCATGGGGACCGGGCTGGTCCTCGGCACCGGCACGACCGCCGACGACGCCTACGCCGCGGGCGAGCCGGCCCCGGTCACCACCACATCCGCCGCTCCTGTCACACCTTCGGCCGCTCCCGCGGCTCCCGCGCCCGCCGCCGCTTCGGCGGTCGGGGCGCTGTTCGCGGGCGGCAGTCACTTCTGCTCGGCGAGCGTCGTGCACTCGGCGGCCGGCGACCTCGTGCTCACCGCCGCGCACTGCGTGCGGGACGGGATGAGCTTCGCCCCGGGCTACCACGACGGCGTCGCGCCGTTCGGCATGTGGACGGTGACCTCGGTGGCCGTCGCCGACGGCTGGAAATCCTCGGCGGACCCGGATCTGGATTTCGCGTTCCTGACCGTCGGGCAGACCGGAAACCCGGCTTCGCTGGAAAGCCTCACCGGCGCGAACGCGCTCGGCACGAACCGCGGTTTCGAGCACCGGATCACCCTCACGGGCTACCCCGACACGACCGATTCCCCGGTGGTTTGCGCCGGGAACACCACCCGTTCCGACACTTATCAGCTGCGCGTCGCCTGCCCCGGTTTCCCGGACGGAACCAGCGGCGGGCCGTGGGTGACCGGCGGCGAAGTCATCGGCGTGATCGGCGGTTACCAGCTCGGCGGCGACACCCCGGACGTTTCCTACAGCGCGTATTTCGACGACGACATCGCGAAGCTGTACGCGTCGGTCACGGGATGAAACGCGAACCGGGCCCGCGTCCCTGGCGGAGGACACGAGCCCGGTTCACCTCTCGGGACCTGTGACATCCGGGGCTTCGCCCCGGGCCGGGGGCTCCGCCACCCGGAACCCCCGAAAAGAACCTCTTAGCAGGTCACGATGAGCCCGGTGAGCGCCGAGCACGTCTTCGACGCGCTGTCGTTGGCGGGGTTGGGATCCGTCGGCGAGCTCGCCGTCCGCACCGCCGTCGTGGTGTACGAACCGAGCGCGAGCAGGCCGCCGTTGACCGAGAACTTCGGCGTCTCCGAAGCGCCACTGGCCAGCGAAGCGACGTCACAGTTCACGGTCCGGGTGCCGGCGACGTGCGCGCAGCCGGTGCCGGAGGCGAACGACAGACCCGCGGGATACGTGGCCACCACCCGGGTTCCGGTCGCGGTGGCCGGACCGGTGTTCGTCACGGTGACGGTGTAGTCGATGCGCGCGTTCAGCCCGCCGCGCCCGGTGGCGCCCAGCGCGACCTTGACGTCGGCCTGCGTGGCCGGCTCGGCGACGGTGATCACGGGGCCGTCGAGCGTTTCGAAGGAGTAGTTGTCACCGACGAACTGGTGCTGCAGCGTGAACTGGCCGGGGGCCGCGGTGTCCTTGACGCGCAACGTCCACACCGTGGTCTTCGTGCCGCCCGCCTCGAGGTCGCCGAACGCGGCGCGGTAACTGCTGCCGGCCTGGAAACAGCCGACCGCCGTCGTGTTCGTGCAGGACACGATGTCGACGACGTCGACGATGGCGGTCGGGGTGCCGTAAATGGCGCCCTTCGCGAAAGTCACCGTGAAATCGGTGGGGTTGTGAATGGTTTGCGTGATCGTGAACGTCTGTCCCGGAAGCACCGTGGTGGGACTGACTTCGACGGAACTGGTGGGCGTATCCGCCTGCGCGGCAGGGGCAATGGCGATGAACGCCGTGGCCAGTGCGGCCACCGAGGACAGGATCGTGGTCCTTCGCCAGCTTCTTCGCATAGTCGTCATCTCGCTGTTCCGGTCCGGGGAATGCCGCTCTGACTGATGGTGCATTGGGGTCTTTTCTGGACAGCCGACGCTGATCAGTCGTCGCGCTCGGAGAATTCGTTACCGCCATCCGGACGCGTCGCGGCACCGCCGTCAGGAGGGACGCCAGCGGCCGTTCATCTCACCCGGCTGCGGCGGCGGGCCCGGCAGATCCGGCCCTTTCGCGGACAACCCTTCGACGAGCAGGCCGAGGTACCGGTGGCGCAGCTGTGAGGTGCGGTCGGGGTCGTCGACGCGGATGGCGGCGCAGCATTCGAGGATCATGCCGATGTCTTCGGTGACCACGTCCGGCCGCAGGCGGCCGCTTTCGTGCGCGCGCTCGACCAGCTTCCGCGTCAGCTCGCCCGCGCGCTGCGCGTCCCGGCCCATCTCGGGCGTGGGGGTGAACGTGCCGGCCAGGTGGACGGTCAGCGAGTGGACGTCGGCTTCGACGACCCGGGTGAGGAACTTGGTCAGCGCGTCCCAGCCGTCCTTCTCCTCCGCGGCGTACTCGGCTTCGCCGATGTAGAGCAGGAGCCCGTCGTGGCAGATGTGGCGGAGCAAGGCTTCCTTGCTCGGGTAGCGGCGGTAGAGCGCGCTGATGCCGACACCGGCCCGCTCGGCGACCTGCGAGATCGGCGCCTTCGGATCGCCGAGGAAGACGTGCCGGGCGGCGTCGAGGATGACGATGTTGTTGCGGGCGGCCTGGCCGCGGCGGCCGGGCAGGGCCGCGGTGTCTGTCTCGCGCATCCGCCGAGATTACCACTGGAACGGATCGTTCCGGTCTGCTAGAGTTCGGAACGAAGCATTCCGTTCCACTCTCCGAGGAGCTCATCATGACGGTCCCCGCCCTCCGCCCGTTCCGCGTCGAGATCCCGCAGGCCGCCCTCGCGGACCTGGAGAACCGCCTGCGCGGGGCGCTGTGGCCGGACGAGCTGCCCGCCGAGTACGGCGTCACGAACGAGCGGGTCCGCGCGCTGGCCGAGTACTGGCTGGAGAAGTTCGACTGGCGGGCGTTCGAGGCGCGGCTCAACGCGTACCCGCAGTTCGTCACGGAGATCGACGGCGAGGAGATCCACTTCCTGCACGTCCGCTCGTCGCGGGCGGACGCGACGCCGCTGGTGCTGACGCACGGGTGGCCGGGCTCGATCGTGGAGTACCTGGACGTGATCGGCCCGCTGACCGAGCCGGCGTCGGCCGGGGAGCCGGCGTTCCACCTGGTCATCCCGTCCCTGCCGGGCTTCGGTTTCTCGGGCCCGACCCGCTCGGCGGGCTGGGGCACCCGGCGCACGGCGGCGGCGTGGGCCGAGCTGATGAGCCGGCTGGGTTACGAGAAGTACGGCGCGGTGGGCAACGACGGCGGATCGATGATCTCGCCGGAGATCGGGCGGCTCGTGCCGGAGAAGGTCGTCGGGGTGCACGTCACGCAGCTGTTCTCGTTCCCCTCGGGCGACCCGGCCGAGATGGCGGACCTGAGCGAAGCCGACCAGGCCGCGCTCGCGCACCTGCAGTGGTTCTCGGAGAACATGTTCTCGTTCAACATCCTGCACAGCCAGCAGCCGCACACGCTGGCGTTCGCGCTGACGGACTCGCCGCTGGGCCTGCTGGCGTGGAACGCCCAGCTGTTCGGCGAGCACCTGGACCCGGAGTTCGTGGTGGCGAACGTGGCGCTGTACTGGCTGACCCGCACCGGCGGCTCGTCGATCCGCTTCTACTACGAGAACGCGAAGGCGACGTCCCACCCGGAGGGCCCGACCACGGTCCCGACGGCCCTGGCGATGTTCGCGGGCGACTTCCAGTCGATCCGCCGCTTCGCCGAGCGCGACCACGCGAACATCGTCAGCTGGAACAGCTACGACGTGACATCGAGCTCGGGCGGCCCCCGCGACGCGGCGGGCCACTACGCGGCGCACGAAGCCACGGAGGTCCTGGTCGCCGACATCCGCAAGTTCTTCGCTCGCTTGAACCGCGGTACGGCGTGGCCGCTCCTGGAGTCGGCGCACGAGGCCCTGCGATCGGTGCTGGCGGGCGTGACGGACTGGGCGGCTCCGACCCCGTGCACGGAGTGGAACGTGACCCAGGTCCTCCAGCACGCAGCGGGAGACCAGCTCGGCTACGCGGCAGCGATCACCGGAACGGGCGGCCCGGACTTCAACCCGTTCGCCCCCTCAGGCACCCTGCCGACCCCGCCGGCGGAGTTCCTGGAGCCGACCCTGTCCGCGGCGTCCTCGGCATTCGCCACGGTCCCGGTCGGCGCGGCGGCGGTCCCGACACCGTTGCCGCAGGGAGCACTCCCGGCCGAGGTGGCGGTAGGAGCGGCAGCACTGGACGCGGCGGTCCACGCGTGGGACATCGCGGTGGCAACGGGCCAGAAGTCCCCGCTGACCCCAGAGCTGGCGGCAGAGCTCCTGCCGGTGGCCCGGCAGCTGGCCGAGCCCCTGCGAGGCTTCGCCTACGCGCCGGCGCTGGAGACATCCCCGTCGGACAACGCAGCGGCGACGCTGCTGCGGTACCTGGGCCGCAACCCGGAGTGGAAGGCCTGACCCGAGGGCCGGAGCGCCGGGAGCCGCACGCGGCTCCCGGCATCGGCACGGGGCCGCCCCGGCCGCCAGCGCACCGGCTACCGCCGGGCCCGCCCCCAGCAGGATTTTCCCGGACCGGTTCCGGGCACCAGCAGGACTTCCCCAGCTCCCCGGGGACCAGCAGCCCCTGCCCAACCAACCGGTCCCAGCCCCCGGTGCCCCCGACCCCCAGCAGAACTTCCCAGCAGCCCTCTCTCACCAGCCGACCCGGGCCCGGCAGAAGCGTCCGACCCACCCATCCCCGCACCGGCAGGCACCCGGCCGCCAGAACTCGCACCAGCCAACCCCGGCATCGGCCGCCCGGCTGCAGTCAATCCTCGGCAGCCGCGGATCTCCACCCGAGCGCCCCGATTCCCGACTGTCGCCGACTTGTCGCCTCTGCCCGCAGCCCTTTCGACCCACCACCAACCGGCTCCCTCCGCGCCGCGCACCGGCCAGCCAGCCCCCGCCTTCCCCACGGGTGTCTCCCCCAGCCGAGCCTGCGCCTTCCGCCCGCAGCCTTCCCGTCACCGCCCGGTCCCCCGCCCCCCGCGAGTGCCTCCCCACCGGGCCGATGCCGCAGCACCCTCGATCACCGCCCCCGCCACCCCCGCGACCGCACATCCCCTGACCTGCACTCCTGACTGTCCGCACAGGCCGACTACCCCACATTCGGCGCCTCCCCCAGCACCCACACCCTCGGTACGGTGACCGCATGATGCGGAAGGCCGTTGCCGTGCGGCGGGAGGAGATTGTGCGGGCCGCCCTTGCGCAAATCCGCTCCCGGGGCATTGCCGGTGTTCGGGCCGCCGATGTCGCCCACTCCCTCGACATCAGCACCGCGCTGATCTTCTACCACTTCGGGACCCTCGAAACGCTCGTCATCGAAGCCTTCCGGCAGGCCGCCGAACACGAACTCGGCAAGCTGGACCACGAACTCGCCAAAGGCGGCTCCCCCGACCAGCGGCTCCGCGCCGTCCTCGCTCTCTACGCCCCCGCGAAACACGACAACTGGCCTCTGTGGATCGAAGCCGGGGCCGCCGCCTTGCGGGATCCGTCCCTGCGGGCCGTGCTGCAGCGGCTTGATCTCCGGTGGCGGGATGCCGTGGTCGCCTTGATCGCGGAAGGGGTCGGCGCCGGGGTTTTCCGGTGCCCCGATCCTCGCGGCGCCGCCTGGCGGCTGACCGCTCTTCTCGACGGGCTCGCCGTTCAGGTCGTCGCGCGGGAAGGGACCGTCACCGCCGGGGACTGTGAGCGGTGGGTTGCCCAGGCCTTGGCGCACGAGCTCGGATGTCGACCGGGGGATCAGGAGGGGCGATGAGCGGAACAGCCTTGCTCGAAGTGGCGTGGACCGACCCCGTCACCGGGTGCCGCGGGTACCTGGTGATCGACCGGCTCGTGCGCGGCGTCGCCAGCGGGGGCCTGAGGATGCGCCGCGGGTGCTCGCTGTTCGAAGTCCGCGGCCTGGCCCGCGGCATGACCCTCAAGGAGGGCCTCAACTACGACCCCGACGGCCGCTACATCCCCCTCGGCGGCGCCAAGGGCGGCATCGACTTCGACCCCCACGACGAACGCGCCCGCGACGTCGTCGCCCGGTACCTGCACGCCATGCGGCCGCTCATCGAGCAGTACTGGACCATGGGCGAGGACCTCGGCCTGCGGCAGGACGTCATCGACGGCGTCATCGCCGAGATCGGCCTGCTCAGCCCGGTGCAGGCCGTCTACCGGCTGCTCGAAGACCGCGAAGAGGCGACCGCCCGGCTGGCCGACGCCTGCCGGATCGAGGTGGGCGGGCTCGGGCTCGACGAGCTCGTCGGCGGCCTCGGCGTCGCGCAGGCCACGCTCACCGGGCTCGAAATGCTCGGCCTCGAACACCAGGACAACCGGGTCGTGCTGCAGGGCTTCGGCGCGATGGGCGGCGCTACCGCCCGCTTCCTCGCCGACGCCGGGTTGCGCGTCGTCGGGTGTCTCGGACGTCCGCGGGGTGGTCGCCAACCCGGACGGGCTCGACGTCGAGAACCTGCTCCGGCACCGCGACCGCTTCGGCGGCATCGACCGCGACAACCTCAAGCCCGGCGACGAGCTGCTGCCACCGGAAGCCTGGCTCGACGTGCCCGCCGAGGTGCTGGTGCCGGCCGCGATCTCCTACTGCGTCGACGCCGACAACCAGGCCAAGATCGGCGCCGAGCTGATCGTCGAGGCCGCGAACCTGCCGGTCACGCCGGACGCCGAAGAGCTCCTCGACGCCCGCGGCATCCGCGTCGTCCCCGACTTCGTCGCCAACTCGGCGACCAACTCGTGGTGGTGGTGGACGCTGTTCGGCGACGTCGGCGCGGACGCCGAAGAAGCCTTCGGCAAGGTCCGCACCCGGATGCGCGCCCTGGTGACCGGCATTTTCGAGGTCGCCACCCTCGACGGCCTCAGTCTCCGCGACGCCGCGCTGCAGCTGTCGGAGAAGAACCTCGAGGCCATCCAGGCCCGGTTCGGCTGAGGCACGAAGGCCCGGGGAACGAATCCGACCCCGAGATAGTTGAGCGTTGTATGAAACTCGGCATCTACAGCTTCGGTGACCGCGCGCCGGACCCGCGCACGGGCGACCAGCCGTCCGTCGCGCAGACGCTGGCCAACACGCTCGAGCGGATCAAGCTCGCCGACGAGCTGGGCCTCGGCTTCTACGGCCTCGGCGAGCACCACCTCGACCAGTACGCCATCTCGAACCCCGGGACCGTGCTGGCCGCCGCCGCGAGCGTGACGAACCAGATCACCCTCAGCTCCGCCGTCACTGTGCTGAGCACCGAGGACCCGGTCCGCCTCTACCAGCAGTTCACCACGCTCGACCAGCTCAGCCACGGCCGCGCCGAGCTGCTCGCCGGGCGCGGGTCGTTCACCGAGTCGTTCCCGCTGTTCGGCAACGACCTCGGCGACTACGACGAGCTGTTCGAGGAGAAGCTCGCCCTGCTGCTGCACATCGACCGCGAGGACCCGCTGACCTGGTCCGGCAAGTTCCGGCCGCCGCTGGAGAACGCGCGGATCCTGCCCCGGCCGTACGGCGAGCACCTGCGCATCTCGGTCGGCACCGGCGGCAACCCCGAGTCGTCGATCCGCGCCGGCCTGCTCGGCCTGCCGGTCGTCTACGCGGTGATCGGCGGGCAGCCCGAGCGCTTCGCCCCGCTGGTCGACCTCTACCGCCGCGCCGGGGAAGCGGGTGAACAGCAGGACCTGCACGTCACCATGGGCGCGATCGGCTTCATCGCCGAGAAGTCCCAGGACGCCAAGGAAACGTTCTACCCGTACTGGCTCGAGACGATGAAGTACGGCGCCCGCGCCCGCGGCTGGGCGGTCCCGACCCGCGCCGAGTACGACTCATTCACCCGCGACGCGAACGCGCTGTTCGTCGGCAGCCCGCAGGAGATCGCCGAACGCCTGATCTCGGTCGGCAAGCTCACCGGCGCGGACCGGTACGCCATGCAGATGGACTGGTCCGGTGTCCCGCACGCCGAGGTCATGCGGGCCATCGAACTGCTCGGCACCGAAGTGCTCCCGCTGGTGGAAAAGGAGTTCTAGACGTCGTTCCCGGCGATGTAGCCGAAGGTCATCGCCGGGCCGATCGTCGACCCGGCGCCGGCGTAGCTGTGGCCCATCACCGCCGCGCTCGCGTTGCCCGCCGCGTACAGGCCCGGGATCACCGAGCCGTCCGGGCGCAGCACCCGGGCGCGGGCGTCCGTGCGCATGCCGCCCTTCGTGCCGAGGTCGCCGGGGACCAGGCGCAGCGCGTAGTACGGCGCCGTCCGCAGCTGGGCCAGGCAGGAGTTCGGCGTCACCGACGGGTCCGTGTAGTAGTGGTCGTACGCGCTGGCGCCGCGGCTGAACTCGGTGTCCACACCGGACCGGGCAAAGCCGTTGAACCGGTCCACAGTGGACTTCAAGGTGGCGGCAGGCACGCCGATCTGCGTCGCGAGGCCCTGGACGGTCGAGGACTTGAAGACCGCGCCCGCGGCGTACCAGGCGTCCGGGAACGGCAACAGCGGCGCGATGTCGCGGAACAGGTACCGGTTGCGGTAGTTCTGGTCGACGACCAGCCACGCCGGGATGTCCGGCGCCGCCGGGTTCTTGTCGTACATGGTGTGCACGACGTCGCTGTAGGGCGCGGCTTCGTTGACGAACCGCTGCCCGGCCTGGTTCACGATCAGCCCGCCGGGCAGGGTCCGCTCGGCCAGGCAGAAGTACGGGTCGCCCGGGGTCGGGATGGCCGGGCCCCACCAGGCGTCGTCCATCAGGTCGAGGGCGGCGCCGGCCCGCAGCCCGGCGCGGTGGCCGTCACCGGTGTTCTCCTTCGCCCCGACCGTCCAATCGGTGCCGATCGGCTGCCGCTGATACTGCGCGCGCATCGCCGCGTTGTGCTCGAACCCGCCCGAGCCGACGATCACGCCGCGCCGCGCCCGGACCAGCCCGTTCGGCGTCACCACGCCGGTCACCACGCCGGTCACCGCGCCGTTTTCCACGTTGAGGTCGACGAGCGGCGTGTTCAGCAGCACCGGGACGTTCGCGCGCTGCAGGCCCACGCGCAGGCCGGCGGCGAGCGACTGCCCCATGGTGAGCGGCTTCTGCCCGGCCAGCGCGGCGGCCGTGCCGCGGGCCAGGCACTCGGCGGCGACCGCGGCGCCCTTGGCGTTCACCAGGGCGAGGTTCAGCCACTTGTAGTCGGCGCTGAAGACGACGAGCCCGGCCGGCGTGGCGAGGTAGGGCGGGTTCAGGTTGGCCAGCTCGGCACCCAGCAGGTTCCCGTCGAACTGGTCCGGCTCGATCGAGCGGCCGTTCGGCAGCCCGCCCGGCAGCTCCGGGTAGTAGTCGCTGTAGCCCTCCATGAACCGGAACCGCAGCGGGCTGTTGGCCAGCACGAAGGAGATCATCGCCGGGCCGTTGCGCAGGAACGCCTCCTGCCGCGCGGCCGGCACGTCCGGCCCGACGACGGCGGCGAGGTACTGCGCGGCCTTGGCGGGCGTGTCCGGCACGCCGGCGGCGAGCAGCACCTGGTTGTTGGGGATCCAGATGCCGGCGCCGGAGCGGGCCGCCGACCCGCCGAACGTCGGCGCCTTCTCGAGCACGACGACGCTCAGCCCGCGCTTGGCCGCGGTCAGGGCGGCGGTCATGCCGGCCGCACCGGAGCCGACCACGACGACGTCGTACTCGGCCGCCGGCGCGGCGGCAGCGGCGGCCGGCGCGGCGAGCCCGGCGGTGACGGCGAGGCCCATCCCGGCGGCGCCGCCGCGGAGGAGCTGACGGCGGGTCAGGTCGGCATCCATGGCGACTCCTCGCTCGCGGGAACAGCGAGGGCCATGGTCTCCGGCGCGCCGATAAACTGGAACAGGTTCTACCCAAGTGGAGCAGTCCCCCTCGACACGGCTCGGCCGGTGGCGGCAATGTGAACCGGCGTTCGGCGCAGGCGCCAGCAGCGCCAGTTCACCGGCACCTCCTCGGGGTCCGCGCGCCGGCAGCGGTCACTGCGTTGCACCCTTCCGGCAAAATGTCGAACGTCATCACAAACGGAAACGCGTTCTCGTGCCGTTCATCCACCATCCCTTGTGGACATCCAGAGAAAGTTGACGCCACCCTCAACTTGTGGATAAGTTGAGGACGTACTCAACTTGAGGAGGTTCCCTTGCCGAAAGTGCTCGCCGTCCTGGGCGTCGGCCCCGGGCTCGGCTTGTCGATCGCCCACCGCTTCGGCCGCGAAGGCTTCACGACGGCGCTGGTTTCCCGCACCGACGCCCGGCACGCGGGTTACCGTGCGTCGCTCGCCGGCATCGACTCCCTCACCTACACGGCGGACGTGACCGACCCGGACCAGGTCCGTGCCGTGCTGGGCCGCATCAAGGCCGACGCCGGCGAGATCGACACGGTGTACTTCGGGCCGGCCGACGCCACGGCAGGCCCGGGCATCACCCCGCTCACCGAAGCCGGCGCGGGCACGCTGCGCGCGACGTTCGATTCGATCGTGGCCCCGGCGGCGAACCTGGTCGAAGCCGTGCTGCCGGGCTTCCGGGAACGCGGCTCGGGTTCCTTGCTGTTCGCGGGCGGCCTGAGCGGTAAGCACCCGATGCCGATGCTCGGCAGCCTCGCCCCGGCGTCGGCGGCGCTGCGGATGTACGTGCTCACGCTGCACGCGGCCCTGCGGGAGGAGGGCGTCCACGCCGGGATCCTGACCATCGGCGGCCTCATCGAGCGCGGCGACATCCACCGCGTGTTCACCGCGCAGGACCACGGCTTCACCGTGGGCACGCTCGACCCGGACGACATCGCCGACCGCGCGTGGCAGCTGCAGACCGAGCGCGAAGCCGAGGCGGAGTTCAACGCGATGGCGGTGGCCTAGGCGAGGTAGGCGAGTTCCGGGTGCGCGGCCGCGTAGGCGTCGAGCAGCCGACGGCCCACCGGTACCGAGCCGACCAGCGGGTGCAGGGCGAACGCCCGCAGCGCCGCCGCCCGGGATCCTGTCGTCGCCGCTTCGAGCACCGCACGCTCGACCGCCTTCACCGTCGCCACCAGGCCCAGGGCGTGGTCCGCCAGCGGGGCCGTGGCCAGCGGGCGGGCTCCGTCCGCGTCGACCACGCACGGGACTTCCACGACCGCGTCGCCCGGCACGCCGGAGAGCGTGGAACCGTTGCGGACGTTGAGGATCAGCGTCGTGCGCTCGCCGTGCGCGAGGGCACGCATCAGGGCCAGCGCGACCTTCTCGTAGCCGCCGCCTTCGAGGTCGTCGCGCTCGCCTTCGCGCGCCTCGGCCATGTACGTCGCTTCGCGCTCCAGGCGTGTGCGCTCCCACGAGGCCAGCGACGGCTCCGCGTAGAACTCCCGTTGCTGTTCGAGGAGGAACTCACCGCGTGACTCCGCGGCCGCGTGGGGAAAGTAGTAGTAGTAGTAGTGCAGGTACTCGTTGGGGACCGCGCCGAGCGTGCGCAGCCAGTCCGCGCCGAAGAGCTTGCCCTCCTCGAACGACTCGCACGCGGCCGGGTCGGCGAGCAGCCGCGGCAGGACGTCTTCGCCGCCGACGCGGACCGAGCGGAGCCAGCCGAGGTGGTTGAGCCCGGCGTAGTCGAACTTCGCCGCCGACGCGTCGATCCCGAGCGCGCGGGCGACGCGGCGGCACAGCCCGGACGGGGAGTCGCAGATGCCGATCACCCGGCCGCCGAGGTGCGCGGCCATCGCTTCGGTGACCAACCCGGCCGGGTTGGTGAAGTTGATGACCCACGCGCGCGGCGCCAGCTCGCCGACCAGCCGCGCGAGGGCGACCGCGACCGGGACCGTCCGCAGGCCGTAGGCGATCCCGCCCGCGCCGGCGGTTTCCTGGCCCAGCACGCCTTCCGCGTGCGCGATCCGCTCGTCCAGCTGCCTGCCGCGCAGGCCGCCGACCCGGATGGCCGAGAACACGAAGTCCACATCGGACACCGCGGCGCGCAGGTCGGTGGTGGTGGACACCCGGGGTGCGTTCGCCGCGCCGCCGGCCTGCTCGGCCAGCACCCGCTCGATGGCCGCGAGCCGCCCGGCGTCGACGTCGTGCAGGACGAGCTCGGTGACCTCGCCGCCGTCGAGCAGCGCCCCGTGCACCAGCGGCACGCGGAACCCGCCGCCGCCGAGGATCGCCAGCCTCATCGCCCAGAACCGATCGGGTGACAACCTTGCAGCATTCGCCGACCCTAGCAGCCGGGGGCACGCAATCCGTGGTCGAAACGGTTCAGCTCTTGCGAATCTCGCGCGGCTGACGCAGGCTCGGGCCGTCCGCTGCGTGATCCCCTGGAGGCGCCTGTGCCGGCCGAGCCCGCACCCGAAGTCGACGTCTTCCTGTCCGGCCTGCTGTTCTTCGACCTGGTGTTCACCGGGCTGGAACACCCGCCGGCACCGGGCACCGAGGTGTGGACGGGCGGCATGGGCTCGGGCCCGGGCGGCATCGCCAACTTCGCCGTCGCGCTGAGCCGGCTCGGCCTGCGGACGTCGCTGGCGGCGGCGTTCGGCACCGACGTCTACGGGCGCTACTGCTGGGACGTGCTGGCCCGGCAGGAGCACATCGACCTGTCGCGGTCGCGGCGGTTCCCCGAATGGCATTCACCCGTGACGGTGTCGCTGGCCTACGCGGGCGATCGCGCGATGGTCACCCACGGCCACCCGCCGCCCGTCCCGGTCGCCGAGCTCGCCGGCTCGCCGCCGTCGAGCCTGGCCACGGTGGCGCACATCGGCCTCGACACGGCCGAGTGGGTGCACACCGCGCACCAGTCGGGCAGCCTGGTGTTCGCCGACGTCGGCTGGGACCCGTCCGAGGCGTGGTCGCCGGCGCTGCTGGAGCAGCTGGGGTGCTGCCACGCGTTCCTGCCGAACGAGATCGAGGCGATGCGCTACACGCGCACGGACACCCCCGAGGCGGCGCTGGCCAAGCTGGCCGACCTGGTCCCGATCGCGGTGATCACCCGCGGCGGCGAGGGCGTGCTGGCGGTGGACGGGACGACCGGAGAGACGGCGGCGGTCCCGGCCCTCCCGGTCGACGTCCTCGACGCCACCGGCGCGGGTGACGTGTTCGGCGCCGGGTTCGTGGCCGCGACGCTGACCGGCTGGCCGCTGGCCGAGCGCCTCCGGTTCGCCTGCCTGACGGCGAGCCTGTCGGTCCAGCACTTCGGCGGCGCGCTGGCCGCACCGGGCTGGCACGAGATCGCACAGTGGCACGCGCGGACCCGCAGCCCGGAGTACGCGTTCCTGGACGAGGTCCTGCCGTCGGAGACGGTCGCGGGCATCCGCCGCGGCCCGGTGACCCTCGGCTTCGGCGACGACACCTGGCGCTAGCACCCGGCCCGGCCGATCTCGACCTTCCGGACATCCCCCGGCTTCGCCCCGCCCGGGTGCGAATCCGTGCCACGATGGGAAGAGCGGCGACGGAAGGAGGCACCCGGTGCCCAAGCGGGACGTTCGGGACCTGCCTCCGGCCGCGCGGGCGCGCATCGAGCGCTTCGAGGCTTCCGGGCCGAAGACGTCGCTGCTGAGCGTGCCGGGCGCGGTCGGCGCCGAGGCCGCCGGCTTCACGCCGGTCGGCGAGGTCATGGGCTGCGTCGTGCAGCAGGTGGGGTGGACCGCGGTGAGCCAGTGGGCCACCGACCAGGTCTGGCTGCTGGCGGACACGTTGCGGGAGGGCTACGCGACCGCGCTCGGCCGGCTCACCGAGGAAGCGAGCGCGCTCGGTGCGGACGGCGTGCTCGACATCCGGTTCACGACCACCTCCCTCGACGGCACCGCCCAGGAGCTCGTGGCGATGGGCACCGCCGTCCGGGCCGAGACCGCGCAACGGCCCGGCCGGCTGTTCACCACCGACCTGCCGGGCCAGGACGTCGGCAAGCTGATGCAGGCCGGGTGGGTGCCGGTGCGCGTCGCGGTCGGCGTGGCCGCGCGCGGGCGGATCGACAACACCATGCAGCTCCAGACCGGCTTCTGGGCAGGCAACCGCGAAGTCGACACCCCGACCAGGGTCGTCAACCAGGTCCGGGCCGCGGCCCGCGCGGAGTTCGCCCGCGCGATCCAAGACTGCGGCGCCGACGGCAGTATCGTCTCCGACCTGCGGTTGCGGACGTGGCCGGTGCAGGAGGTCGCGGTCCAGGCTTCGTGACCACCGCGGACCCCGCCGCGCAGCACATCCCCGAGGATGCGATGCGCCGGCTCGCCGAGATGAAGCCCGGGCAGAACACCAGCCTGTTCACCTCGGACCTGAGCGTCAACGAGTTCCTCCTCGTGCGCGAAGCCGGTTTCCGGCCGCTCGGGCTGGTGCTCGGCTCGAGCATCTACCACGTCGGGTTCCAGCGGGGACGGTGGAGCGAGAACCAGGAGCTGGAGCGGCTTTCGCAGGCGATGTACCACGCGCGCGAGCTCGCGATGTCCCGGATGGAGCGGGAGGCGGACATCCTCGGCGCCGACGGGATCGTCGCGGTCCGGCTGGAGATCGAGTTCAAGGAGTTCGGCAGCGACCTCGCCGAGTTCATCGCCGTCGGCACCGCGGTGAAGGCCGACGAGCCCGGCGAATGGCGTAACAACACGGGAAAGCCGTTCACCAGCGACCTGTCCGGACAGGACTTCTGGACGCTGGTGCAGGCCGGCTACGCACCGCTGGGCATGGTGATGGGCACGTGCGTCTACCACATCGCGCACCAGCGGTTCCTGCAGAAGATGGGCAACATCGGCCAGAACGTCGAGATCCCGCAGTACACCGAGGCGCTGTACGACGCGCGGGAGCTCGCGATGTCGCGGATGCAGGCCGAGGCCGAGCAGCTGGAGGCGGAGGGCATCGTCGGGGTGCAGCTGCTGTCGCTGCCGCACCGCTGGGGCGGCCACACGACGGAGTTCTTCGCGATCGGAACGGCGGTGAAGCCGTTGCGGGCCGACCACCGGATCGCCAAGCCGCAGCTCGTGCTGCCCCTGACCGACTGATGGGCGGCGAGCTGGACTTCCACCTGGTGGCGGCGGCCCTGCGCACGGACCGCGCGGACGTCGAGTCCTACCACCGGGTCCTGGCGGAGACGCTGGGCAGCGCGCTGCCGCCGGGGATGGTCGAGGTCGACCGGCGCCGCACGTTCGCCGACCGCGTGGCCGGCCGGGACGGGCAGGCGACGGCGGTGCGGGTGCGGACGCCGGACCGGGTGCTGGTGCTGAGCGCCGGGAAGCACGGCGGGGTGGCGGCGGAGATCCACCAGGTGGTGCGCGGTGTGGTGATCAGCCGGAAGGAAACCGCGGTCGACGACTGGCTGACGGCGCTCGCCCGGGAGCTCACCGCGTTGGCGGAGAAGGACGCGAGAGCGCGGGATGCGCTCTCGCGTCTGCTCGGCGGCTAACCGTCCAAACGGGACCAGAACGCGGTCAGGGCGCGCGCCACCGGGTGCGGGTCCGTCACCGGCCACCAGTGCCCGGTACCGGGGAGCTCGGCGAGCTCGGCACCGGCCGCCTCGCCCGCGAACCGGTGCTGCGCGGGCGTTCCGCTGGCCTGGTCGACGTCCGCGAGGGCGATCAGGGCCAGCCCGGGCCGCTGCCGCGCCTTCGCGAGGTCGCGGCCCGCCTCGGCCATGGTGGGCTGGGCGGCCGACCGCAGCAGTGAAAGCACCGCGCGCCCCATGCCGTCGTCCATCCCGGCGGCCACGCGTTCCGCGACCGGGCCGGTCATCCCGAGCGCGGTGACGACCGCCAGCCGCTGCTCGAAGCTGCCGCCGAAGATCTCCTTCACCGAGGCCTCGCCCGCCCCTTCCTGCTGCCACACCTGCGCCCGCGCGTGCCAGACGTAGTCCGGTGCGAAGAGGCCGAGCGCGTCCGAGGCCCAGCTGCGGATCAGGTCCGGGCGGGTCATCGCGATCCGGGCGACGTGCGCGCCGCCCCAGTCGTGGCCGACGAGGTCGACCGGTTCCTTGAACTGCTCCAGCCGCGCGGCGAGCCACTCGCCGTAGCCCGCCACCGTGGCGGAGAAGCCGTCCGACGCGGGCACCCCGAAGCCGGGCGGGGACAGCGTCACCGCGTCGTCCCGGCCGAGGGCGGCGATCAGCGGTCCCCACACGCCTGAGTTCTCCGGGTTGCCGTGCACGAGTACCAGGGGAACAGCCATCTCCACTCCTAACTTGCGTGCATGTACGCAAGTAAGTGTAGCAGCGGACGGCGCCGGACGGCCACGGCCGGAAACTACGGCGTGACGGCGAACGCCGCGCGCACCGAGCGCGTCGCCTCGCGGATGAGAGTGGGGACGTTGCGCACCGGGGGCTGGGCGATGAGCTGCAGCCCGGTGCCCCGGACCAGGGCGACGACCAGCACGGCGGCCGCGGCCGGGTGCACGTCGGACCGGACGGACCCGTCGGCGACGCCCTGGCGGACCACGTCCGCCAGCAGCTGCCGGAAGTCGGCGTCCCGGCGGGCGAACAGCGGCGCCAGCAGGGGGTCGGCCGCGATCGCCTCGCCCCACAGCTGCAGGAAGGCACGCGCGGACGGCGTCCGCCGCACGACGTTGCGCAGGTACGCCTCGACGATCCGCACCAGGTGCTCCAGGCCGTCCCCGTCGTAGGCGGGGACGTCGAACCGCTGCGCCGCGTCGAGCACGGCTTCCAGCAGCCG
The DNA here is from genome assembly GCF_040610315.1 of Amycolatopsis sp. NPDC004169. NCBI lineage: Bacteria > Bacillati > Actinomycetota > Actinomycetes > Pseudonocardiales > Pseudonocardiaceae > Amycolatopsis > Amycolatopsis sp. NPDC004169. Next base: position 84,874 of record NZ_JBEXMD010000036.1, on the reverse strand, counting down.
TTCCCGGCTGCCGAAGTGGTGGTAGACGATGCCGCGGCTGTAGCCGGCGGCCTCACCGACCTCGGCGAGGGTGACGGCGCGTGACCCGCTGCGCGCGATGAGCGCCATGGCCGCGTCCAGCACGCGCCGCTCGGTCTCGGCGCGTCGTTGCTCCTGCGTTCGCCTCGCCGGACGATCGGTCATGCGCGGTGCTCCCCTGCCGGGCGTAGTGGTCGACGAAGTGTGCCACGCTCCGCCGACCACCGTGCCGGCCGGACCTAGCCCACCGACACCCGCAGGATCTTGTTGTGGCTGTTGTGCGGCGTGCTGTCCTTGTCACCGTCCACGCTGGTCGCCAGCCACATCTGGCCGTCCGGCGCGGGCTCGACCGTGCGGAGCCTGCCGTACGTGCCGTTGAAGAACGTCTGGAAGTTGGTCAGCGAGCTGCCGCTGATCACCGCGCGGTAGAGCCGCGCCCCGCGCTGGCAGGCCACGTACAGCGCGTCACGGATGATCGTGATCCCGCTGCAGGAGCCCTGCGCCACCGGGTACGTCTTCTTCGGCGCGATGAACCCGTCGCACGAACCCGACGTCCCTTCGCAGGACGGCCAGCCGTAGTTGCCGCCCTTCACGATCAGGTTCGTCTCGTCCATGATGCTGTTGCCGAACTCCTGCTCCCACAACCGGCCCTGGGAGTCGAACGCCAGGCCCTGGACGTTGCGGTGGCCGTAGCTCCACACCGCGTTGTGGAACGGGTTGTCGGCCGGGATCGAGCCGTCCGGGTTGATCCGCAGCACCTTTCCGTTGAGGCTGCTGGTGTTCGGCGCGTTGGCGCTGTTCTGCGCGTCACCCGTGCCCGCGAACAGGTACTTCCCGTCCGGGCTGAACCGCAGCCGGCCGCCGTTGTGGAACTTGTTGCGCGCGATGCCGGTCAGCAGGACCTGCTCGGTGCTGGTGGTCAGCGAGTCGGCGGCCGGGTCGTACTTGATCCGCACGATCCGGTTGTCGCTGCCCGAAGTGTGCATGATGTAGAGCCAGTGGTCCGAAGCGAACGACGCCGGGTTGATCTCCAGCCCGGTCAGGCCGCCTTCGCCGTCGGTGCTCTGCACGTTCGGCACGGTCCCGATCGTCTTCTTGGCGCCGGTCTTCGGGTTCAGGTGGACGATGTCGTGCGCGTCGCGCTGGTTGTAGAGGATGGTGCCGTCCGGCAGGGTCACCAGGCCCCACACGACGTCGTCGTCGGTGCCGACCTGGGTGGCGCCGCAGACACCCTGCGACGGCGTGCAGGTCGACCCGCCGGTGGTGGTGACGTCCAGGGCAGGCGTGCTCGGGTCGCTGAGGTTGCCGTTGGCGTCGAAGGCCCGGACCTGCAGGTGGTAGGTCGTGTTCGGGGTCAGGCCGCCGAGCGTGGTACCGGTGGTGTCCGACGTGCCGATCTGGGTGCTGCCGTTGTAGATGCGGTAGCCGGCGACGCCGGCTTCGTCGGTCGACGCCGTCCACGCGAGCCCGATCGACGTGCTGTTCACCGCGGTGGTGTGCACGCCCGTCGGCGCGGACGGCGGTGTGTGGTCGTCGGACGGCGGCGTCTTCACCGTCAGCGTGCCGCTGGCCTGCGAGACGTTGCCTGCCGCGTCACGGGCGTTGACGTAGAAGCCGTAGCTGCCGTTCGGGCTGAGGTTGCCGCAGGTCGCGGTCAGCGCGCCGGTCGTGCTCGCGCAGAGCTGGCCGTCGCGGTAGACGTCGTAGCCGGTGACGCCGGCGTTGTCGGTCGCGGCGGTCCACTCGATCGTGGCGCTGGCCGGCGTCACCCCGACGAGCGTCGGCGTGCCGGGCGGTGACGGCGGCTGGACGTCACCGCCCGAGCCGTAGACGCCGAACTCCTGCAGCGAGTAGCCCTTCGACGCGTCGGTGCGGCAGCGTTTCGTGCCGTACACCCGGACGTACCGGCCGGTGCCGTCCAGCGACGTCAGGTCCTCGACGCCGCCCTTGCCCGCGTCCGTCGCGTAGATCTTCGTCCAGCTGACGTGGTCGGCCGAGGTGTCGATCTCGTAGGCGGTGGCGCAGGAGGCGTCCCACTGCAGCCGGACCCGGCTGACGTGCACGGCCGCGCCGAGGTCGACGTAAATCCACTGTGGATCGACACCGGCCGCGCTGGCCCACCGGGTCGAGGAGTTTCCGTCCACCGCGTTCGCCGCCGGGCAGCAGCCGCCCGACGAAGAGGCCGTCACCGGTTTTCCCTGCGACAGCAACGGGTCCGCGGCCGCCGCCGGGGTGATCGTCGCGGCGGCGAGCGCGAGCGCGATCGCCCCCGCCCGAATCAGTCGACTCATACCGTCCTCCATGGGTGATGACGACGGCGGAGTTCGTCCCGACCCTACGAGCGGGCCGGGCCGGTGGTCAACCGGCGTCCCGGTCAACGGGCAGGACCCGGCCGAGGAAGCCGCGGATGTACCCGGCGATCGCGTCCAGGTGCGTCTCGAGGGCGAAATGGCCGGAATCGAGCAGGTGGATCTCGGCGTCGGGCAGGTCGCGGGCGTAGGCGCGGGCGCCGTCGGCGACGAAGATCTCGTCGTTGCCGCCCCAGACGGCCAGCAGCGGCACCCGGCTGGTCCGGAAGTACTCGTGGAACTTCGGGTACAGGGCGACGTTGTGGTGGTAGTCGGCGAGCAGCGCCTGCTGGATGGCCGCGGCTCCGGGCCGGTCCAGCAGCGCCTGGTCGTGGATCCAGACGTCCGGGCTGACCAGCGCCGGGTCGGGCACGCCGTCGAGGTACTGCGCTTTGGTGGCTTCCAGGGTGACCATGCCGCGCAGGTCATCCTCGGTCAGCGTGCCGGCGGCGAGCTTCTGCGGGAGCCCGGCGCCGAGGCCGTCGACGTAGGCGTTGCCGTTCTGGGTGACGATCGCTGTCACCCGATCGGGGTGGGCGGTCGCGATGCGCAGGCCGACCGGCGCGCCGAAGTCCTGGATGTAGAGCGCGAAGCGGCCTAGGCCGAGCTGGTCGAGCAGACCGAGGGTGAGTTCGGCGAGCGCGTCGAAGGTGTAGGTGAACTCGCTGGTGGACGGGGCATCGGAGGCACCGGCGCCCAGGTAGTCCGGCGCGACGACGTGGTAGCGGTCGGCCAGCGCCGGGATCAGGTGCCGGAACATGTGCGAGCTCGTCGGGAAGCCGTGGAGCAGCACGATCGTGGGGGCGTCGGCGGGGCCGGCCTCCCGGTAGAAGAGCCGGTGCCCGTCGACGGTGGCGAAGCGGTGGTGCACGGCGACCATGGTGGTCTCCTCTCATGTTTATTTGCTCATTTATCCATGAGACGGCGTAGGCTGTCAACGGTCGGGGACACTTCGGGGGACGGACTTCGGGAGGCGGACATGGTCACGGCGGCACCCGGCGAGGACCGCGCACCGGCGTTGGCGCTGGTCAACACCGAACGCGTGACGGGGGACGACCTCGCTTCGCCCGCTTCGGCGGTTTCGTGGCTGGGCTCGCACGGGCTGGCGGCTTCGGTGCCCGACGCGGCGTCGCTTCGCCGGTTGACGGAGTTGCGCGGCGCGGTCCGGGAGCTGCTGGCGGCACTGGCGGCGGGCCGTGCCCCGGCACCGGCGGCGCTGGCGGCGGTGAACGCGGCGGCCGGCGCGGACGCGGCCGCACTGGCGCTGACCTGGGGCGACGGGCCGTCACGCGCGTGGGACAGCGCCCGGCCGGGCAGCCTCGACGCGGCGGTGGGGGCGTTGGCCCGGGACGCGATCGAGGTGGTCAGCGGGGAGCTGGGCGCACTGGTGCGGCCGTGCGAGGCGCACGGCTGCATCCGCTACTACGTCCGCGAGCACGCCCGCCGCCGCTGGTGCTCGACAACCTGCGGGGACCGGGTCCGCGCGGCCCGGCACCAGAAACTGGTGGTCGAGCAGCGCGAAGGGACCCGCTGAGGGTTCGCGGCCGCCTCGGTGGCGACGCTTCGGGCGCAAGTGAGCCGACGCTCGCGGCGGTGGCACTGGGCCGCTCGCCGTGAGCGCCTCCTCGGTCGCAAGCCGCCGCGGGCGCCCGGTGGGTTCGCTAGTCGACCAGGGCGCCGCAGCTGATGTTGACCGTGGCCGCCGTCATCGAGGCGGCCCGGTCCGAGGCGACGAAGGCCGCCACCGCTCCCACGTCGGCCAGGGTGGCCGCGCGGCCGAGCATGGTCTTGCCCGCGATGTTCTCCTCCAGGTCGGCGCGGCCGGGGAAGTCCGCCGGGATCGTCTCCGGGATGCCGCCCGTCCGGAGCGTCACCGTGCGGATCCCGTGCGGGCCGAGCTCCGCCGCGAGCTGGCGGCGCATCGCCTCGAGCGCGTGGAACGCCACCTGCAGCCCGCCGACCGCGAATTCCCGCACCGGATCTCCCGCGCCCCCGAAGAACAGGATCGCCCCCGACCGCCGCGGGATCATCTGCCGGGCCGCCGCACGGGCGGTCAGGAAGTGGGTGCGCACGGCCGTCAGCACCGGCCGCTCGTAGTCCGCGAGCGCCATGTCCACCAGCGGGGTGCCCTGGACGTCGCCGTGACCGATGAGGTTGACCGACACGTCGATGGTGCCCACGGCCGCGGCGTGCTCGTCCACCGCGCGCTCGTCGAGGGCGTCGACCTCCGCGGTCTCGGCGCGGCCACCGGCGGCGCGGATGCGGCCGGCCACCTCGTCCAGCCGGGCACGGGTCCGGCCCACGAGGAACACCCGCGCACCTTCCTCGGCGAAGGCGGTGGCGACGGCCGTGCCAATCGGCCCCGCGGCACCGTAGACGATCGCGTTCTTGCCGTCGAGCAACGTCATGAAGACCTCCTGGGTGTCCGGTTACCCTTGCGTCGAACGGCCGGCCCCGGAATCGACGGTCAGGGCCGCGGGACACCCATCGGGTTCGGCACCGGGACGACACCGGCGTCGATCACCGCCCGGCTCAGCGGCACGGCCAGCGTCAGCAGCCGCTCGACGTCGGCGCCCAGCGCCTCGACCGGCGCGGCCGCCAAGCGGTCCGTGTCCTCCTCGATCGTGCGGCGCAGCTCGCGGCCCGCCTCGGTCAGTCGCCCTTCGGCGTCGAGGACCCCGCGGGCCCGCAGCCGGTCCACGGCCGCGTCCCACTGCGCGTCCGACCAGCCGCGGTGGGGCTGGATGTCCGCGCGGGTGATCACGCCGTCACCGATGTGGGTGAGCGTGGTCTCGAGCCCGCTCAGCCCGGCGTGGACCGCCGCGAGGACGTGGCCGTCGCCGCGGTGCTCGCGCAGGATGGTCGTCGCCAGCCACAGCCGGGCCACCGGGTCCGCGTGCTTCGGCACGGCCGCCCACGCCGCCGCGAGCGGGCGGCCGCCGAACTCGCACGCGTCCACCGCCCGCCAGAGCAGCTCGTCGAGTTCCGCGACGTCGCCGACGACCGGGCGCAGGGCCGTCGCAACGGCCTCGATCCGCGACCCGACGACGGCCCCGGGCGCGGCGAACGACCACGCGTCCGGCAGCGCCCGCGCCACCATCGCCGGCGCGAAGCCGAAGAGCATCGCGGCCGCGGGCTCGGGACCGACCGGGCCCAGCGGCGCCAGCCGCCCGGCGAAGTAGCCCATCCAGTAGCCACGCAGCCCGGCCACCTTCGCCGCTTCGGCCGTCTCGGGCGCGAAGTAGACGGCGGCGTGCAACGGTTCCACGGCCGCCCACAGGCGACGAGCTGTCATGGCCACTCCTCACGGGGTCAGCCGGTGCAGGTCACGCGGGAAGAGCGTGACGTCCCGGACGTTCGCGGCGCCGAGCAGCCGCGCGGTCCAGCGTTCCAGACCGATGGCGCACCGGCGCGCGCAACCCGCGCCCCTCACCCCCAAGCCACCGGCAGCTCCCGCACCCCATACACGAGCGTGTTGTGCTTGAAAGCCAACTCCTCCCGCCCCACAGCCAACCGCAGATCCGGCACCCGCCGGAACAACCCCGTCAGCGCCTCCTGCAGCTCCACCCGCGCCAGCTGCTGCCCCACGCACTGGTGCGCCCCGAAGCCGAACGCCACGTGCGTCCGCGGCGACTCGCGGGCGAAGTCCAGCTTGTCCGCCCCCGGGAACACCGACTCGTCGCGGTTCGCCGAGTTCAACGCCGCCACCAGCCACTCCCCCTCCCGGACCGATCGGGATCCGACCTGGGTGTCCGAAGTCGCGTAGCGCAACACGCCCCACTGAACCACCGACAGGTACCGCAGCAGTTCCTCCACCGCGCGCTCCGGTTCCGCCAGCGCGGGCGCCAGCAGGTCCGGGTTCTCCAGCAGCACCAACGTGCTCATCGCGATCATGTTGGCCGTCGTCTCGTGGCCGGCCACCAGGAGGCTGAGGCCGAGGACCACCAGCTCCTCCATCGTCAGCGGGTCGTCCGCGCCGTCGGAAATCAGCCTGCTGAAGAGATCGTCCTGCGGATTCCGCCGCTTCTCGGTGAACAACCCCGCCAAATAATCGGAAAGCTCGTGGTACGCCCGCTCGCCGTCCTCCCGGGTCGCGTCGGTGCTCACCATCGTGGCGCTCTGCCGCTGGAAGCGTGCCCGGTCGGCGTACGGCACCCCGAGCAGTTCGCAGATCACCAGCGACGGGATCGGCAACGCGAAGTCCCGCACCAGATCCGCCGGCGCCCCCTGCGCGAGCATCGCGTCCAGGTGGCTGTCCACCAGTGAACGCACGTATCCGCGCAGCGCCTTCATCCGCCGCACGGTGAACTCCGCGATCACCTTCTTCCGCAGCCGCGCGTGGGCGGCGCCGTCGAGCTGGATGATCGACCCCGGGCTGACCTCCTCGTCGAGGTCGGCGTTCGGGTTGACGTGCACCGAAGACGCGCCGCGCGAGCTCAGCGTGCGGTCGGCGAGCACCGCGCGGACGTCGGCGTAGCGGGTCACCAGCCACGCGTCCATGCCGGCCGGGCACCGCACCTTCGACGTCGGTGCCGTTTCCCGGCGGTCGGCGTACTCCCCTGGCGGGTCGTACGGGCAGCCGTCCGGCCGGGTCGTCGGGAGGGCCGGGGTTTCGGGAGCGGCCGTCACGGCGGATCACCTCTCTCTTCCGGTGGTTCCCACCCTTCCACCATGGAGAGAACGGCGGCCGCGCGCCGCCCCTTCGACCCGGATGGCCTAGCGGGCGCCGTACGCCCCGCCGTTGACGTGCACCACCTGGCCCGTCAGGTGCGCCGCTTCCGGGGCGGCCAGGAACCGCACCGTGTCGGCGATTTCCTCCGGACGGCCGGCCCGCTTGTTGAACGCCAGGGAAATCCGCGGCTCCAGCCACTCGTCGGTCAGCGTGCCGTGGAAGAACTCCGTGTCGAGGACGACGCCCGGCGCGACGACGTTGGCCGTTCCCCCGGCGCCCAGCTGCCGCGCGAGGTCTGTGTTCCACGCCTCGATCGCCGCCTTCGCCGCGCCGTAGGAGCCTGAACCCTGCTTCGCCGCGATGGATCCCAGCGTCACCACCCGCACGTTGTCCGGAAACCGCGGCTTCAGCGCCGCCGTGACGAGCACCGCGGAGAGCACGTTCGCGTCGAAGTTCGCCTGCCACGCGTCGGCGAGGCCCTTCAGGTCACCGGGTGCGGGCGCCACCCGCACCCGGTCGGTGTTGCCGCCGGCGTTGTTGACCAGGACGTCGACCCGCGGAGGCAGGTCCGCCAGCGCGGCCTGCACCGCCGCCGGGTCGCTCGCGTCGAAGGCCACCGCCCGCGCGCCGATCTTTTCCGCCGCCGCTTCGAGGACGTCCTTGCGCCGTCCGGTCACCGTCACCCGCTCGCCCGCCGCCGCGAACCGGGCGGCGATCGCCAGCCCGATGCCGGTGCCGCCCCCGGTGACCACGATTTCCCGCTGTTCGCTCATGCCGCCATCTTCGCCGAGGAACCCCGGCGGCCACCGGATTTTCCCGCCGAGCGGGACACGAAACCGCGTTTGTTAGGAAACTTTACGAATAGGTCTTGACGGACCGGCACCCGCCCGGCGAACCTGGAGCCACGCCGCAGTCACCGTCCGCCCAGTCCTCCCGGAGGCAGCATGACCCGGCGCGCGCTCGTGCTCGTCGTGACCCTGTTCCTCGCCGTGGCCGCCGCGCTTTCCGGCGCCGCCACCGCGAGCGCGGCCACCACGCAGCCGACCTTCCTCACCTTCTACGGCTGGTGGGACAACACCCCGCCGGGCGGGGACATCTCCTACCCGCAGATCCACGACACCGCGGGCGGCAAGGGCAGCTACGCCGACCCGATCACCTTCGCCACCAGCAGCGACGAACTCAAGCCGGGCACCAAGGTCTGGGTCCCGCGGGTGAAGAAGTACTTCATCATGGAGGACGGCTGCGACGAGTGTTCCGACGACTGGAGCGGCCACGGCCCGAACGGCGGCCCCGGCCTGCGCCACATCGACCTCTGGCTCGGCGGCAAGGGCGGCAGCGCCTTCGACGCGATCGACTGCGAAGACGCGCTCACGCACTACAACCCCGACAACACGCCGGTGATGGAACCGGTCGTCGTCGACCCGCCGTCGGACGAACCGTACGACGCCACGCCGATCTTCAACACCGGCACCGGCGAGTGCTGGGGCGGCGCCAAGCCGAACACGACGGTCGGCCAGTACCGGAACACCTCCACCGGCACCTGCCTGGCCGCCCCGGGCAGCGGCACCACGCTGAAGGTGGCCACCTGCACCGGGACCGCCGAGCAGCGGTTCACCTTCCACGGCGCCTTCCTGGTGATCAACGACAAGTGCGCGGGCATCTCCGGCAGTTCCATCGTGCTGCAGACCTGCACCGGCGGGCCGGCCCAGCAGTGGTCGATCAACCCGGACGGCACCATCTCCGACATCCAGACCAGCAAGAAGTGCTTCCGCGCCTCGGGCACCACGCTCACCGCGGGCAGCTGCTCCGGTACCGCCGCCCGCTGGACGTTCACCGCGGCCGGCACCTCCTCGAGCCTCAGCGTGACGCCGTCGTCGATCTCGGTCGCGCCGGGCGCTTCGGCCACGGCCACCGTGACCAGCACGGACGCGGTCACGCCGAGCGCGAGCGGCGCCCCCGCGGGCGTGACCGTGTCCTTCTCCCCCGCGTCGGTGCCGGCCGGCGGGTCCTCGACCGTCACGGTCGCCGCCGCCACGACCGCGTCCCCCGGCTCGGCGACGATCACCGTCACCGGCGGGACGAAGACGGCGTCCCTCGGCGTCACGGTGACCGGTGGCGGCGGCTCGGAAACCCTGCTCTCACAGGGAAAGCCCGCGACGGCGTCCTCCACCGAGTCGTCGTCGTACCCGGCGGGCGCGGCCTTCGACGGCAACCTGACCGGCACCCGCTGGGCGTCGAAGGAGGGGAGCAACGCGGAGTGGCTGCGCGTCGACCTCGGCGCCACGAAGTCCGTCTCGCACGTCAAACTGATCTGGGAAGCCGCGTACGGGAAGGCGTACAGCGTCCAGATCTCGGCCGACGGCACGGCCTGGACGACGATCTACAGCACCACCACCGGCAACGGCGGCACCGACGACCTCACCGGCCTGACCGGCAGCGGCCGGTACGTCCGGATGAACGGGGTCACGCGCGGCACGTCGTACGGCTACTCGCTCTACGAGCTCCAGGTGTACGGGAACTAGTTGCCGAACCGGCAACGAAGTTTGCCTTCCCGGGGACGTCGTCCGCATGCTCGGAGGACGTCCCCGAGGAGGAACCATGCCCCACGACCACCCGATGACCGTCGACGCCATGCTCAAGCAGGACTTCTGGGAAGCGCTGTACCAGCGTGACGAGCACCGGATCTGGAGCGGGAACGTCAACGCCAACCTGCGCACCGAGGTCGAAGGCCTGAAACCCGGGCACGCGCTCGACCTCGGCAGCGGCGAGGGCGGCGACGCGATCTGGCTGGCCAAGCACGGCTGGACGGTCGACGGTGTCGACATCTCGACCACCGCGCTCGCCCGCGCCGCGGAAGCCGGCGCCGAGGCGGGGGTGACGGTGAACTGGCTGCACCGCAACATCCTCGAGTGGCGGCCGGAAGCGCAGTACGACCTGGTGTCGGCGCAGTACATGCACCTCCCGCCGGACCTGCGCCGCGACGTCTTCACGGCGGCCGCGGCGGCGATCCGGCCGGGCGGCACGCTGCTGGTCGTCGGGCACTCGCCGAAGGCCATGCGGCAGTTCGACGGCGAGAAGCCGCCGGAGGAGCTGTTCTTCGAGCCGGAGGAGATCACCGGCTACCTCGGCGACCCGTGGCAGTGGGTGGTCGAGACGTGCGAGACGCGCGGCGAAGGCCACCACACCGACGCCGTCTACCGCGCGCGCCGGCTCGAAGCGTGACCCGCGATGGCCCGCTCACCTCCCCCGACGGCGGTGAGCGGGCCTTCGCCGGGACTCAGGCGAGCTCGAGGCCGTAGGCCTGCAGCTCGAGGGTGAGCGGGTAGAAGTAGCTGGTCACGGTGTCGCCGCCGGACAGCGTGCCGAGGCCCGTGGAGCCGTCGTAGGCCGGGCCGCCGGAGTCGCCGTGGTCGGTGTGCGCGGTGGTGCCGAACTCGTGGTTGAGCACGCCGACGTCGAAGTTGACCGACTCGTCGACCGAGGTCACTTCACCGCTGCCGCCGCCGGTGGTCGAGCCCTGCTTCTGGATCTGTTCCCCGACGGTCGGGGCGGCAGCCGACGTGATCGGCTGGCCGGTGTTGATCTCACCGGGGCCGGAGCCGTTCGGGCGGGTCAGCAGGCCGGAGTCGGCGCCGGGGCAGTCGCTTTCGACGACCTGCGCACCGGAGACGTCACCACCGGACCAGGTGCCGCCGAGGTTGGTGCAGTGGCCCGCGGTCAGCAGGAACGGCGAACCGCCGCGCGTCACGTTGAAGCCCAGCGAACAGCGGCCCTGGCTGTTCTGGATCGCGTCGCCGTCGGCGATGTACAGCGACAGCTTGCCGGTGCGGTGCTCGACGCGGACGCTGTCGCCGTACTTCGCGGCGGCCGCGGACACCTTGTCCGCGGTCTCCTTGCTGGCCGCGTCGTACACCTTCACCACGACCTGGTTGGTCTTCGTGTCGATGCCCCACGCGGTCTGCGGCACGTTCTTCACCGCGTCCATCTGGTTCTTGACGCCGGTGAGCGCGGCGAAGGTGTGCTTGACCTTCTTCGCGGTCAGGCCGGCGGCCTGCACCCGCTGCAGCCCGGCGTCGTCGACGACGTTCACCACGGCCTTGCCGTTTTCGAGGTAGACGCCGCCGGATGCGGCACCGAGCGCGTTCGCCACCTGGGTGGCGCTGGTGATCGCGTGGGCCTGCAGCTCGGCGAGGGCCAGTGGGGACGCGGTGGCAGCCGAAGCGCAAACGCCGCTGGTCAGCGCGGCCGCTGACAGGACGGCGAAGGTCTTGAGGGCGGTCTTCCGGGGAGTCATCAACTTCCTCCAGGTTTGCCGTTCGAAGCCGGTGCCGACACTTTCGTTGCCCGGCAACCAACGCACCACCGACGAAGGTTGGTTAATAACCAAGGGAACCGGACATACCGCGCAGACCACCCCGAACGGCGTAACCGGCCGCCCCGTCCGGCCTACTCGCGGGGCCAGCGGACGTGGTCCTCGTACCCCGGGTGCTTCCGCAGGTACCCGGCGATGAACGGGCAGACCGGCACGATCGTGCCGCCGCGGGCGACGACGTCGTCGAGCGCGCCCGAGGCCAGCACCTTGCCAAGGCCCTGCCCGGAGAAGGCGTCGTCGATCTCGGTGTGGGTGAAGACGGTGAGGTCGCCGCGGCGGTCGTACTGCGCGATGCCGGCCAGCTTCTCGCCGGCCCACAGCTCGTAGCGGTTCTCCTCCGGGTTGTCGACCACCCGGTTTTCGTCGGTCATCTGCTCTCCTCGCTCGGGGACGACCCCCATCGTGCGACGGCCCGCCACCGCGTGCCGATCGGGCCCGGCGGTGCGCTGGGCCGCCCGGGGGAAGCGCTCGTCCCGTTCGTGTGCTTCGCGGCTGTTCCCCTTGGCGGACACCGCGGAGGGCTGGTTGCCTCGCGGGGTGCCCGATCAGCCGTTCGTCCTCCCCGAGTTCTACCTCCCGTACCCGGCGCGCCTGAACCCGCACCTGGAACAGGCGCGCGAGCACAGCAAGGCGTGGGCTCGCGAGCTCGACATGATCGACGTGCCGCAGCACGGCACCGTGATCTGGACCGAGCACGACCTCGACGCCCACGACTACGCCCTGCTGTGCGCCTACACCCACCCCGACGCCGGCGCCGACGAGCTCGACCTGATCACCGACTGGTACGTCTGGGTGTTCTACTTCGACGACCACTTCCTCGAGCTGTACAAGCGCACCGGGGACATCGAGAGCGCGCGCGGCTACCTCGACCGGCTCGAGCTGTTCATGCCCGCCGAACGCGAAATCACCGCGACACCGGAGAACCCGGTCGAGCGCGGCCTCACCGACCTGTGGCGGCGGACGGTCCCGCACCGGACGGCCGGCTGGCGGCGCCGGTTCGTCGCCAGCACGAAGGCGCTGCTCGACGAGTCGCTGTGGGAGCTGGCCAACATCAACGAGGGCCGTCTCGCCAACCCGATCGAGTACGTCGAGATGCGGCGGAAGGTCGGCGGCGCGCCGTGGTCGGCGAACCTGATCGAGCACTCGGTGCACGCCGAAGTGCCGGACGCGATCGCCGCGTCCCGGCCGATGGAAGTCCTGCGAGACTGCTTCGCCGACAGCGTCCACCTCCGCAACGACCTGTTCTCCTACCAGCGCGAGGTGCAGGACGAGGGCGAGCTGTCCAACGGCGTGCTCGTGTTCGAGAAGTTCCTCGGGCTGGGCACCCAGCAGGCGGCGGACGCGGTCAACGACCTGATCACCTCCCGGCTGCACCAGTTCGAGCACACCGCGCTCACCGAGGTACCCGCCCTGCTCGACGACCACTGCGTCGACCCGGCCGCCCGCGCCGCGACGTTCGCCTACGTCAAGGGCCTGCAGGACTGGCAGGCCGGCGGGCACGAATGGCACCTGCGGTCCAGCCGGTACATGAACGAAGGCGCCCTGGCCGGCCACGGCGGCACCGACCTCGGCACGTCCGCGGCCCGCATCTTCTCCTCGGCGCTCGCCACGGCGCCGCAACGGCTGCGGGCCTACGGTTCGACACCGTTTTCCGCGGCCGGCCTGCCGCGGCCGTCGCTCGACCTGCCGTTGCCGCTGCGGCTCAGCCCGCACCTCGCCGAGGCCCGCGTCCGGAACGTCGACTGGGCGCGGCGCACCGGCCTCCTCGACGGCGTGGTCTGGGACGAGCGCAAGCTGCGGGCCGCCGACCTGCCGCGGTGCGCGGCGGGCATCCTCCCGGACGCGACGGCCGACGCCCTCGACCTCACCAGCGACTGGCTGACCTGGCGCACCTACGCCGACGACCACTACCCGCTGGTGTTCGGCGCGACCCGCGACCTCGCCGGCGCGAAGGCGGCCAACTTCCGCCTGCCGGCGTTCATGCCGGCGGACGGCGCACCAATGCCCACGCCGGCGAACCCGCTGGAAGCGGGCCTGGCCGACCTCTGGCCGCGGACCCCGGCGGAGCGACGGCCCACCGTGCGCGCGGCGGTCGAGGCGATGACGTCGAGCTGGCTCTGGGAGCTGGCGAACCAGGCCCAGAACCGCATCCCGGACCCGATCGACTACGTCGAGATGCGGCGCCGGACGTTCGGCGCGGACCTCACGATGAGCCTCTCGCGGCGCCACGCGGTGCCGCCCGAGCTGGCTCGCACGCGGCCGGTGCAGACGCTGGAGCACGCGGCGGCGGACGTGGCGTGCCTGGCCAACGACCTGTACTCCTACCGGAAGGAGATCGAGCACGAAGGCGAGCTGCACAACGCGGTGCTGGTGGTGCGGAACTTCCTGGACTGCACGGAGGAGCGCGCGGCCGGAGTGGTGACGGACCTGATCCACGCCCGCCTGGCGGAGTTCGAGCACTCGGCGGCGACCGAGCTGCCCGCCCTGTACCGCGACGACACGACCGAGGCGACGCTACTCGGGTTCGTCCAGGAGCTGCGCGACTGGATGGCGGGAATCGTGCACTGGCACGAGAACTCGGCCCGCTACACGGACCCGGAGCTGGGCTACCACCCGGCCCCGGTCCCCCTGCCCGGCGCGCCCTTCGGCGGCCCGACCGGCATCGGAACGTCCTCCCTGCGCATCTCCGCCCTGCTCCCGACCCCCTGAGTACGCAAGCCGACCCTCCAGGTACGCAAGCCGACCCTCCAGGTACGCGAACCGACCGTTCCGGTACGCAGGCCGACCCTCGGGGTCGCTGAACGGCGTTGCCCTGGCCACTCCGCCGGGCATTCCCCGGCGGCGGAGGCGATACTCGGGGGCGTGAGCGGCTTCAGCCTGCGGTTCCTCGGCCATTCGACCGTCCGCCTGGACATCGGCGGCCGGGTGGTGCTGACCGATCCCGTGCTCACCGCGCGGGTCGGCGGGCTCGTCCGGGTCGTGCCCGTGCCGCCGCCCGAAAGCTACGCCGGCGTCGACCTCGTCCTGCTCTCCCACCTCCACGGCGACCACCTGCACCTGCCGTCGCTCCAGCTGCTCGGCCGCGGCACCCGGATCGTCGTCCCCCGCGGGGCCGGGACGTGGCTGCGCAAGAAGGGCTTCCAGCGCGTCGAGGAGATCGCGCCCGGCGAGACGCTCACCGACGGCGACCTGACCGTCACCGCCACCGAGGCCGTCCACTCCGGACACCGGTGGGGACCGCGCCTGACCCACGGGCCGCAGAGCCCCGCGCTCGGGCACCTGATCAAAAGCGACGGCACGACGATCTACAACGCCGGCGACACCGACCTGTTCGACGGCATGCGCGAGCTCGGCCCGGTCGACGTCGCCCTGCTGCCCGTCTGGGGCTGGGGGCCGAACCTCGGGCCCGGCCACCTCGATCCCGCGCGCGCCGCGCAGGCCGCCGCGCTGGTCCGGGCCCGCGCGGCCGTCCCGGTGCACTGGGGCACGCTCGCCCTCCCCGGCGTCCGGCGCACGGCCCGGATGCGGCGGCTGCTCGCCGACCCGCCGCGCGTGTTCGCCGCCGAAGCCAACGGCCACACCGACGTGCTCTTCACCGAACCCGGCGCCGACGTGACCCTGCCCGCGCCGAAGGACCGCCCGTGAACTGGACCGACCCCGCCGCCATCGGGTACCCCGCGGTCTTCGGCGGCGTGCTGCTCGGCTCGATCGTCCCGGTCGTGCCGACCGGCGCGGTGGTCGGGGCCGCGGCCGCGGTCGCGACGACCACCGGGCACCTGTCGCTGCCGCTGGTGATCGTCCTCGCCACCCTCGGCGCGTACGTCGGTGACGTCGTGACGTTCGGGATCCCGCGCCTGGGCAGCGAAGCCGCGTTCCGCTGGATCAGCCGCCGCCAGCCCGCCGAGCGGCTCGAGAAGGCGCGCGAGCAGTTCGCCCGCCGCGGCTGGCAGCTCGTGGTGATCGGCAGGCTCGTCCCGGCCGGGCGCATCCCGGTGCTGCTCGCCGCGGCCGCGCTGAGCTACCCGTGGCGGCGCCTGCTGCCCGCCGCACTGGTCGCGTGCGTGCTGTGGGCCTGCGCGTACGCCGTGCTCGGCATCGTCAGCGGCGGCATCTTCGACTCACCCGTGGTCGCGACGCTGCTCGCCACGGTGCTGGTCCTGCTGGTCACCGTGCTGGCCAACCTGATCGCCCGGTGGCGGCGCAAGACGAAGGAGCCGGTGTGACGACGACCGCGCCCAACGGCCGGCTGCTGCGCGGTGGCCGGGCCGTGGCCCGCGCGGTGGGCGTGTGGATCGCGGTGACCGGCGCGCTGCGCCTGCTCGACGTGCTGCTGCCCGGCTTCCGGATGACGCACTGGTGGCAGCCGACGGTCTGCGCGCTGCTGCTCGGGCTGCTCACCGCGGTCGTCTGGCCGCTGGTCATGCGGATCGCCTACCCGCTGGCGTTCTTCACCTTCGGCGGCTTCGGGTTCCTGCTGCTCGGGGCCGGCACCCTCGCGGTCTTCCGGACCGTGCCCGGCGTCGAGGTGGCCGGCTTCCGGACCGCGGTCATCGTCACGCTCGGCATGGCCGCTGTCGGGGCCCTGATTTCCAGCCTGCTCGCGATCGACGAAGACGAGATCTTCTTCCGCCGGGCCGCTCGCCGCCGCCGTCGCCACACCCCGGCCGACGCGACCGCGGACCCGCCGCCCGGCGTGCTGTTCCTGCAGATCGACGGCCTCGGGTACGACACCGTCCGCCGCGCGATCCGCGACGGCGACATGCCGACGTTCGCCGCCTGGCTCGCCGAGGGCAGCCACACGCTGGAGCGCTGGCACACCGACTGGAGCTCGCAGACCGGCGCGAGCGTGTGCGGCATCCTGCACGGCTCCAACCACGACATCCTCGGCTTCCGCTGGTACGAAAAGGACCGCGACCACGTGATGGCGTGCGCGCACCCGGCGGACGCGGCCGAGATCGAGCGGCGGCATTCCGACGGCCGCGGCCTCTTGGCCGGCGACGGCGCGAGCCGCGGCAACCTCTTCTCCGGCGACGCCGCCCACGTCAGCCTCACCATGAGCTCGATCCCGGTGCTGGTGCCGAAGAAGCTCCAGCGACGGCACCGCGACCGCGTCGGCGCGGGCTACTACGCCTACTTCGCGAACCCGGTCAACGCGCTGCGCACGTTCGCCGTCGCGCTCGTCGACGTCTTCCGCGAGATCAGCGCGTCGGTGCGCCAGCGCCGCGCCGGCGTCGTCCCGCGGATCCCGCGCGGCGGCTGGTACCCCCTGGCCCGGCCGGGCACGACGGTGATCGCGCGGGACGTCGTCGTCTCCGCGATCCTCGGCGACATGCTCGCCGGACGGCCCGCGGTGTACGCGGACTTCCTCGGCTACGACGAGGTCGCGCACCACTCCGGCATCGAGCGGTTCGACACCCTGTCCGTGCTGCGCTCGATCGACCAGCAGATCGCGCGGCTGCACCGGGCTTCGCGGCTAGCACCGCGCCGCTACCACGTCGTCGCGCTGTCGGACCACGGCCAGACTCAGGGCCAGGCGTTCTCGCAGCGGTTCGGCGAGACCATCGAGGCGTACGTCGGCCGGCTGTGCGGGGGTTCGCCGTCGCCGGACGCCGGCAAGCGGCGGCAGGCCGAGAGCTGGCAGATCAACGCGGCCCTGGCCGAGGCGACGAAGGGCGGCGGCCTGATCGCGCGCCGCCTGCGCGCCCGGGTGGAGGACGCGGAGTGCGCCGAGGACCGCCCGCGCACGACGTCCGGCTCGCCGGGCGCGGTCACCCGGGTGGCACCCGGCGTGGTGGTGGTCGTGTCGGGACACCTCGCGATGGTTTCGTTCACCGAGCACGACGGCCGCGTCGAGCTGGAGACGATCGAGCGCGAGTTCCCGGACCTGCTGCCGTCGCTGGTGGACCACCCGGGCGTCGGGTTCCTGCTGGTCCGCAGCCGCGAGTTCGGCCCGGTGGTGCTGGGCCGCGACGGCCTGCACCGGCTCGCGTCCGGGGTGGTGATCGGCGAGGACCCGCTGCTGCCGTACGGCGAGCACGCGGCGGACCTGATCCGCCGGGTGGACACGTTCCCGCACTGCGCGGACGTGATGATCAACAGCCGCTACGACCCGGACTCGGACCAGGCGTCGCCGTTCGAGACGCACGTGGGCTCGCACGGCGGGCTGGGCGGGCCGCAGCAGCGCGGGTTCGTCGTGCACCCGCGCGAGCTGGCGTTCCCGGAGGAGGTCGTCGGGGCGGAGGCCCTGCACCGGGTGTTCCGCGGCTGGCTGACAGAGTTGGGCCACCCCGAGCCGGCCGGTGCCGGGGCCTCGGTTCCGGAGGTGGTGGCGTGAAACTGCTGCGGGAGCTGCCGTTGGGCACGCGGGTCGTGGTGCGCTACCGCATCGAGGGCGGCTTCACCGACGCGCTCGGCGATCTGGTGGCCCGCAACGACGTCTCCTGCACGATCGAGACCCGACGTGGCCCGGTCGTGGTCGCGTTCGACGCCGTCGCGCTGGCCAAGCCGGTGCCCCCGCCGCCAGTCCGGAAAACGAAGTTCGACGCGTTGGTGGCCGAAGCCGCGGCGGTGTCCGTCGACGGCTGGGACTTCTCCTGGCTGGACGGCCGCGCCACCGAGGCCCGCCCTTCGTGGGGCTACCAACGCCTCCTGGGCTCCCGTCTCCGGGGCGTGCAGGCGGCGCTCGACCTGGAGACCGGCGGCGGCGAAGTCCTCGACGGCTGCCCGGCCCTGCCGCCGCTGATGGTCGCAACCGAGTCGTGGCCGCCGAACATCGCGAAGGCGTCGGCCCGGCTCCGGCCGCGCGGGGTCACCATCGTGGCCACCGCCGGTTTCCCCTTCCGGGACAACGTGTTCGACCTCGTCAGCAGCCGCCACCCGGTGACAACCGACTGGTCCGAGATCGCCCGTGTCCTGCGTCCCGGCGGAACGTACTTCTCGCAGCAGGTCGGCCCGGCGAGTGTGTTCGAGCTGGTCGAGTTCTTCCTCGGCCCGCAGCCGGAGGACACCCGCACCAGCCGGCACCCGGACCACGCCGTGCGGGCGGCCGCCGAGGCCGGCCTCGAAGTGACGGACCTGCGCTCGGAGTCGCTGCGCACCGAGTTCTTCGACATCGGCGCGGTGGTCTACTTCCTGCGCAAGGTGATCTGGATGGTCCCGGGCTTCACGGTCGGGCAGTACCGGGACAAGCTGCGGGAGCTGCACGAGAAGATCGAGCGCGACGGCCCGTTCGTCGCCCACACGACGAGGTTCCTCATCGAGGCCCGGAAGCCTTGACGATCGCCGTTTCGACGCCGTCCAGGAGCAGTTCCAGGCCCGCCTCGAACGACAGCCGGGCCTCCCGCTCCAGATAAGGCTCCTCGGAATCGGAGGCTTCGTACTCCCCCTCCTCGCCGAGCTTGGCCACCGTCGGGAACCGGGCCGCGAGGTCCGGCGCCAGCTCGCCGAGCAGTGCCGAGCGCGCACCCCACCAGTCCTCTTCGGACTGTCCGGTCTCGCGGGCGGCCTGGCGGGACTCCGCCGCCGCCTGGACCGAGCCGCGGACGATGTTGAGCAGCGCCGCCACCACCCAGCGCACCCGGGACAGCGGCAGGCCGGTCGACGCCAGGACCGACAGCAGCGTCTCCTGCACGTGGAACTCCCCCGGCCCGAGCACCGGGCGCGCCGGCGAGACCTGCAGCAGCCACGGGTGCCGCAAGTGCAGGTCCCACAGCGCGTCGGCCAGGGCCAGCGCGTCCGCGCGCCACCCCGCCGACTCCTGGAACGACGCCGGGAGCTCCCCCAGCGTGCGGTCGTACATCAGGTCGACCAGCTCGGTCTTGCCCGGGACGTACGTGTAGAGCGCCATCGCCGTGCGGCCGAGGCGCTCCCCGACCGAGCGCATCGACAGCGCCGCCATGCCCTCGGCGTCCGCGATCTCGATCGCCGCCGCGACGATCGCCTCGACCGACAGGCCCGGCTTGGGTCCCGGGCCGGTGCGCGGCGCCACCACCCGCGGCCCCCACAGCAGCTCCATGGACCGCCGGGCGTCGCCCTGACCCGCGAAGACGACCACCTTGCCGACTCCTTACACCCTAAAGTATTGTACGCTGGCAGATCACTTTACAGCCTAAAGTATCGAGAAGGACGGTATGACTTCACCCAGGCGGGCCGCCGACACCCACGACGTGATCGAGGTCCGGGGGGCCCGGGAGAACAACCTGACCGGCATCGACCTGGACATCCCGAAGCGACGGCTCACGGTGTTCACGGGTGTCTCCGGCTCCGGCAAGTCGTCCCTGGTCTTCGGCACCATCGCGGCCGAGTCCCAGCGGCTGATCAACGAGACCTACAGCGCCTTCCTCCAGTCGTTCATGCCGAGCCTGTCGCGCCCGGACGTCGACCTGCTGGAGAACCTGAGCGCGGCCATCGTCGTCGACCAGGAGCGGATGGGGGCCAACTCGCGCTCCACGGTCGGCACCGCGACCGACGCGTACGCCATGCTGCGGATCGCCTTCTCGCGGCTCGGCGAGCCGTACGTCGGCACCAGCGGCGCGTTCAGCTTCAACCTGCCCGAAGGCATGTGCCCGGCCTGCGAGGGCCTCGGCCGCGTCTCGGACCTCGACGTCGACGCCCTGCTCGACTTCGACCTCTCCCTCAACGAAGGCGCGATCCGGGTGCCGGGCTTCACGCCGGACACCTGGTACGTGCAGACCTACCTCTCCTCCGGCTTCTACGACCCCGACGCGAAGATCCGCGACTTCACGCCGGAGCAGCTCGACGCCCTGCTGCACAAGGATTCCTGCAAGGTCAAGGTCGGGAAGACCAACGTCACGTACGAGGGCCTCGCGGTGAAGGTCCGGCGGCTCTACCTGCACAAGGACGTCGAGTCGCTGCAGCCGAAACTGCGGGCGTTCATCGAGAAGGCCGCCACGTTCGCCACCTGCGGCGAGTGCGGCGGCGCGCGGCTCAACCAGGCCGCGCTGTCGGCCAAGATCGACGGCAAGAACATCGCCGACTGCGCCGCCCTGCAGATCAGCGACCTCGCCGAGTTCGTGCGGAACCTCGACGCGCCCTCGATCCGGCCGCTGCTGGCCAACCTGCGCGACACCCTGGACTCGCTGGTCGAGATCGGCCTCGGCTACCTTTCACTCGACCGCGAATCCGCGACGCTCTCCGGCGGCGAAGCGCAGCGCGTGAAGATGGTGCGGCACCTGGGTTCCAGCCTCACCGACGTCACCTACGTCTTCGACGAGCCGACCGTCGGGCTGCACCCGCACGACATCGAGCGGATGAACAACCTGCTGCTGTGCCTGCGGGACAAGGGGAACACGATCCTGGTCGTCGAGCACAAGCCGGAGACGATCCGGATCGCCGACCACGTCGTCGACCTCGGCCCCGGCGCGGGCACCGACGGCGGCCGGCTCTGCTACACCGGCAGCGTCGACGGCCTGCGCGCGTCCGGCACGCTCACCGGCCGCCACCTCGACCACCGGGTCACCCTCCGCTCCGAGGTCCGGCAGCCCACCGGGCGCCTCTCGATCACCGGCGCACGCCTCCACAACCTGAAGGACGTCAGCGTCGACGTCCCGCTCGGCGTGCTGACCGTGGTCACCGGGGTGGCCGGGTCCGGGAAGTCGTCGCTGATCCACGGCTCGCTGGCCCGCCGGGACGACGTCGTCGTGGTCGACCAGTCGGCGATCCGCGGGTCCCGGCGGTCCAACCCGGCGACCTACACCGGCCTGCTCGACCCGATCCGGGCGGCGTTCGCCAAGGCCAACGGGGTCAAGGCGAGCCTGTTCAGCGCCAACTCCGAAGGCGCCTGCCCGAAGTGCAAGGGCCTCGGCGTGATCTACACGGACCTGGCGATGATGGCCGGGGTCGCGTCGGTCTGCGAGGAGTGCGAAGGCCGGCGGTTCACGCCCAAGGTGCTCACCTACGAGCTGCGCGGCAAGAACATCGGCGAGGTGCTGGCGATGTCCGTCGCCGAGGCCCGCGAGTTCTTCGCGGGCGGCACCGCGCGGACGGTGCTGGACCGCCTCGCCGACGTCGGCCTCGGCTACCTCACGCTCGGGCAGCCGCTGACCACGCTGTCCGGCGGCGAGCGGCAGCGGCTCAAGCTGGCGATCCGGATGGCCGAACGCGGGTCGACCTACATCCTCGACGAGCCGACGACCGGGCTGCACCTGGCCGACGTCGACCAGCTGCTGGCGCTGCTCGACCGGATCGTCGACGCGGGCAACACGGTGATCGTCATCGAGCACCACCAGGCGGTGATGGCCCACGCCGACTGGCTGATCGACCTCGGCCCCGGGGCAGGCCACGACGGCGGCCGGGTGGTCTTCGAAGGCACCCCGGCCGCGCTCGTCGCGGACGCCTCGACGTTGACCGCCCGCCACCTGCGCGAATACCTGGGGAAGCCGTGAAGCCGGCCGGTCTGCTCGAAGTGACGGCGGTGCGGCGGGTGACGCCGCGCGTCGTGCGCGTCACCTTCACCGGCGACGGCCTGGCCGAGCTGGAAGCGTGGCCGGACCAGCAGCTCAAGCTCCTGTTCCCGCCGCCGGGCCGCCCGGTGCGGCTGCCGTCGGACGGCGACGACGTGCTGCGGTGGTACCAGGCGTACCTGGCGATCCCGGCCGAGGAGCGTCCGGTGATGCGCAGTTACACCGTGCGCGCGCGGGACGGCGACACGATCGACATCGACTTCGTGCTGCACGCCGGCGCGGCGGGACCGGCCACCGCCTGGGCGTTCCGAGCGGCACCGGGTGACGTCCTCGGCCGGTACGGACCGGATCCGGCGTACCGGCGTCCACTGTCCACAGCAGACACACTGCTGTGCGCGGGCGACGAGACGGCCATCCCCGCCATCGCTTCGATCTTGTCCGAAGTGGACGATGTGGTGGCGTTCGTCGAGGTCGCGGACGCGGCGGAGGAGCAGCCGCTGCCCGGCGTCCGGTGGCTGCACCGGAACGGCGCCGAGCACGGCAGCCGTCTTCTGGAGGCGGTGCGCGGGACGGCCCTCCCGGAAGCGGCGTGGCTGGCCGGGGAGGCGTCGACGGTCCGGGCGGTGCGCCGCCACCTCGTCGGGCGGGGGCTGGCGAAGAGCGCCATCGAGTTCACCGGCTACTGGCGGCGGACGCTGACCCAGGACGACGCCCCGACGCCGGAGGACCTGGCCGACGCGGCGGAAAAGCTGGAAGACTCGGCCTCGTGGAAGGGCAGCTGACGGCCTCGGGCATCGACCCGGCGGCGGTGGTGTCGGCCGAGGACATCGGCGGCGGGACGTACAACCGGGCGGTGCGGTTGCGGCTGGCGGACGGACGGCGGCTGGTGCTCAAGATCGCGCCGTCCGGCCCCGGTCTGACCTACGAACACGACCTGCTGGCCACGGAGGCGGCGTACTACCGCCTGGCGGCCGGGCCGCTGCCGTCGGTAGTGGGCGAAGGGCCGGGGTTCCTGCTGATGACGGAGGTGCCGGGCGAGCCGTGGAACCGAGCGCCCGGCACCGGCCCGCACCTGCGCGCGGAGCTGGGCAAGATCGTGGCGGCCCTGCACTCGACGACCGGCGACGGGTTCGGTTACCTCCAGGACCCGTTGCACCCGACGTGGTTTTCGGCGTTCCGGGCGATGGTGGACGCAATCCTGGCGGACGCGGCGACCTACGGCGTCCGCCTGCCCCGCCCGGCGGCGGAGATCGCGCACCTGGTCCGTCGCCACGAGCCGCTGCTGGAGCAGGTCACGACACCGGTTCTGGTCCACTTCGACCTGTGGCAGGGCAACATCCTGGTCGACGGCGGCCGAGTGTCGGGCATCATCGACGCGGAGCGCGCGTTCTGGGGCGACCCGGTGGCGGAGTTCGTCTCGCTGACGTTGTTCCACGACCTGGACGAACCGCTGCTGGAGGGCTACGGCCGGGCGGCCTTCGACGCCCCCGCCCGCCGTCGGCTGACGTTGTACCGGGTGTACCTGGGGTTGATCATGCTGGTGGAGATGGTGCCGAGGCAGGACACGAACGCGGACCGGCAGCGGTTCGTCTCCACGTGGCTGGCGGAGAACCTGGACGCGGCCCAGCGGGCGATCTGATCACCACGTGACCGGCAGGCTGTGCACCCCGTACACCAGCATGTCGTCCTTGAACGCCAGTTCCCCCACCGGTACCGCGAGCCGCAGCCCCGGGATGCGGCGGTACAGCGTCCCGTACACCACCTGCAGCTCCACCCGGGCCAGTGTCTGGCCGAGGCACTGGTGCACGCCGTACCCGAACGCCACGTGGTGGCGGGCCTCGCGGGTCACGTCGAGGCGGTCCGGGTTCTCGAACACCGCCGCGTCGCGGTTGGCCGCGTCGCCCGCCGCGATGATTCCTTCGCCCGCGCGGATCGTCTCGCCGCCGAGTTCGATGTCCGCCGTGGCCACGCGGCGGCGGCCGGTGTGCGTGATGTTCAAGTAGCGCAACAGCTCTTCGACCGCGCGGCGCAGCAGGTCCGCGTCGCCGGTGCGCACCAGCGCCAGTTGCGAGGGGTGCTCCAGCAACGCCACCGTGCCCAGCGCGATCATGTTCGCCGTCGTCTCGTGGCCGGCCACCAGGAGCAGCTGGCCCATCGAAGCGACCTCTTCGGCGGTCAGCTTCCCGGTCGCGTACTGCGTGACCGCCAGCTTGCTCAGCACGTCGTCGCCCGGGTCGGCCGCCTTCCGCGTCACCAGCCCGCCCAAGTAGGCCAGCAGCTCTTCGGTGGCCTGCACCGCTTCCGCCGGCGTCGCCGTGCGGGACACCATCACCTTCGTGATGTCCTGGAACAGCTCGCGATCCTCGTACGGGACGCCGAGCAGTTCGCAGATCACCAGCGACGGCACCGGCAGCGCGAACGCCGTCACCAGGTCGACCGGCTTCGGGCCGGCCAGCAGCCCGTCGACCAGGTCGTCGACGATGCGCTGGATCGCCGGGCGCAGCGCCTCCATCTTCTTGACCAGGAAGTCGCCGGTCAGCAGCTTGCGCTGGGCGGCGTGCGCGGCGCCGTCCATGGTGATGAACGACTTCGCGCGGTGGCGGCGGGCCGCCGACGCCGCGCTCTGGTGCGGGTAGCCCGGGTGGTCGGAGTCGGCGCTGACCCGGGAATCCCGCAGCACCGCGCGGACGTCGTCGTAGCGCGTCACCAGCCACGGCGTGCTGCCGTTCCACAGGCGCACCCGGGAAACCGGGGGCAGTTCGCCGAGTTCGGCGGGCGGGTCGAAGGGACACCGCCGGGTCATCGGAAACGCGGGCACGCCGTCCACCGGATACCTCCCGGAGCCGCCGGAGATTTACATAGCTATGCTAAGCATCCTCCGGCGGGCCGCGCCACCGTCCGATCAGGCGAACACCAGGGACACCAGTTCGTCCACGAACGGCTCCACCAGCTCGGCCCCGGTCCGGTTCAGCGCGCTGTGGAACAACGCGACCCGGCCGTGCGCGCCGACGAACACCACCGCCGCCGCGCGGCCCGGCGTCACGCGCAGCTCGTGCCCCGCCTCGACGCAGCGTTCGAAGCCCGCCGTCAGCCGGTCGATCACGTCCAGGAGCGGGCCGGTCGGGCGGGTGCCGGGCTCCAGGTCGGACGCACCGTTCGCGAGCATCAGCCGGTAATGCCCCGGATTCTGCATCGCGAAGGCGCAGTAGGCGTGAATCTGGGCCCGAATCCGGCCGACGACGTCGGATTCGGGCCGTGACTGCTCCGCCGCGCGCATCGAATCACGCAGCCGGGCGTATTCGTGGTCGAGCAATCCGCGGACCAATTCCGCACGATCGGAAAAATGCTGGTAGATGCTCGCCGGGGCGATGCCGACGGCCCGGGCGACGCCGCGGATCGTCAGCCCGTCCTCGCCGCCGAGCTCGGCGAGGAGCCGTCCGGCGGCGGCCAGGATCTCGCCGCGCAACCGTTCGCCTTCGCCCCAGCGATTTCGTCTCCGGCCCATTCCCGCTTCGACGCGTTCCGCCACCCGCCTATTCATACGCCCGCGACGGAAGGGCCGGTATTCCGGGGTCCGGAAAACCGTTCAGGAAACCAGCGCGGGGTACAGCGCGGGGAGATCGCCGGCGAGCCCGGCCCGCACGTTCCGGCTCACGTCGTCGGCGAGCACCTCGAAGCGGCCTTCTTCGACGCCGTCCAGCGCCAGCTTCGCCACCAGGGCCGGGTCGACCTTCGGGCCGTCGACGTGCTTGGCCATGTCGGTGTCCATGTACCCGACGTGCAGCGCCGTCACCTGCGTCTTCTGCGGCGCGAGCTCCAGCCGCAGCGCGTTGGTCAGCGACCAGGCCGCCGACTTCGCCGCGGAATACGCCGCGACCTGGGGCGCGGTGAACCAGGAAAGCACCGAGAGCACGTTGAGCACCGCGCCGCCGCCGTTGCGCTCGAGGACCGGCGCGAACTCACGCGTCACGGCCAGGGTGCCGAAGTAGTGCGTGTCCATCTCCAGCCGGATGTCCTCGAGGGACCCGCCGAGCAGCGACGCCCCGGTCGACGAACCGGCGTTGTTCACCAGCAGCGTGACGTCGCCGGCGGTCTTCGCGGCTTCCCGGATCGACTCCGGGTCGGTCACGTCGAGCCGCAGCGGGACCACGCCCGGCAGGTCGATCGACTCGGGGTTCCGCGCGGCGGCGTACACCTTGGCCGCGCCGCGCTCCAGCAGCTCCGCGGCGAACCGGCGGCCGAGGCCCCGGTTGGCCCCGGTGACCAGCGCGACCGCACCCGTGATGTCCATGACGAACTCCTCTCGCACCTGGCTTGCTCATTGCAAGCTAGCTGAAGCCGACAGTACGGCGTAAACTTGCTCCAAGCAAGTCAGCTCGAAGGGATCACACGATGAGCCGTCGCATCACCTGGGCGGACGCCGCCTGCCCGATCGCCCGCGCCGCCGACGTCCTCGGCGAGCCGTGGACGCTGCTGATCCTGCGCGACGCCACCGCCGGCACCACCCGGTTCGAGGACTTCCGCAGCCAGCTCGGCATCGCCGACAACGTGCTGACCACCCGGCTGGCGAAGCTCGTCGACCGCGGCCTGCTGACCAGGCTCCCCTACCGCGACGGCGGCCGGACCCGCCACGAGTACCGCCTGACGCAGGCCGGCTTGGACGCCCTGCCGGTGCTGCACGCGCTCGGCACGTGGGGACACACCCACACCTCTTCGGACGCCGGGCCGACGACGTTGGTCCACTCCCGCTGCGGGCAGCCCACCCGGCCGGGCCCGAAGTGCGACAGCTGCGGGAAACCGCTGGCCGCGACCGATCTGGCGTGGCGCGGATCGTGGCTCGGCGAGGACGACGTCCCGCTGGCCGAGCCGGTCGGCTGAGCCGAACGGCCCCAAGCCGTACGAAAGTCGGGTCACAAACGCCGGGCGATTCCGTAAGTTCGACACCCAGCGCGCGCAGACCCGGTAAATTCCCCACGGCAAGGAGTCGTCCCGATGTCCAGGAAGTACCTGCTGCCCGGTGCCGCCGTCGCTCTGGCCATGATCGCGACCCCGCTGACGGCCGGCCCGGCCTCCGCGGCCCCGAAGGCGGCCACGATCGTCTACTACGACACCTCGGACGCCCCCAGCTTCCGCGCGGTGATCAACGCGGGCGCGGCCAACTGGAACGCGGCGGTGTCGAACGTCAAGCTCCAGGAGAGCTCCTCGGGCGCTTCGCTGCACTACACCGAGGGCAACGACCCGCGCGGCTCGTACGCGCAGACCGACGGCCACGGCAGCGGCACCATCTTCATCGACTACACCCAGGCCGGGCAGTACGACCAGACCCGCATCGCGGCCCACGAAACCGGCCACGCGCTCGGCCTGCCGGACCACTACGAAGGCCCGTGCTCGGAGCTGATGTCGGGTGGTGGCCCCGGCCCGTCGTGCACCAACGCCAATCCGAACGCGACCGAGGCGTCACAGGTGGAATCCCTGTGGGCCAACGGCTTCACCGGCGCCCGCAAGGCCGCGACCCGCGTCTACGAAGTGACGATGCCGGTCCGGTAGCACGTCCGGTCACCGCAGCGGGCCGACCACCGGCCGACGCCGGTGGCCGGACCCGCTCGGGCGCCGCCGAACCGGATAGGTTCGGCGGCATGCTCACCACGCTCGCCGTCGCGAACTACCGCTCACTGCGTGACCTGGTCCTGCCGCTGTCCGGGCTGACCGTCGTCACCGGGCCGAACGGCAGCGGCAAATCGAGCCTGTACCGGGCGCTGCGGCTGCTGGCGGACGCCTCCCGCAACGGTGCCGTGGCGGCACTGGCGCGGGAGGGCGGCCTGCCCTCGACGCTGTGGGCCGGCCCGGAGAACGGCGTCCGGCGGGGCACCACGCGGGTACAGGGCAAGGTGCACACGAAGGCCGTCGGGCTCCGGCTCGGCTTCGCGGGCGACGAGTTCGGCTACGCGCTCGACCTCGGGCTGCCGGTGCCGGGCGCGACGCTGTTCAACCTCGACCCGGAGTTCAAGCGGGAAGCGGTGTGGTCGGGGCCGGTCCTGCGGCCGTCGGCGTTGCTGGCGGACCGGGCCGGCCCGTCGGTGCGCACCCGCGTGGCCTCCGGGTCGTGGGGCGACGAGCGGTTCAAGATCCGGCTGACCGACAGCATGTTGAGCGAGTTCGCCGATCCACGGGCCTGCCCGGAACTGCTGGTGCTGCGCGAACGCATCCGGTCGTGGCGGTTCTACGACCACTTCCGCACCGACATCGACGCCCCGGCCCGCCAGTCCCGCATCGGCACCCGCACCCCGGTGCTGGCCCACGACGGCGCCGACCTGGCGGCGGCGCTGCAGACGATCATCGAGGTGGGCCGGGCCGCGGAGCTGGCGGAAGTGGTCGACGCGGCCTTCCCGGACTCGACGGTGGAGGTGCGGCGCTCCGAGGACGGCCTGCTGTCGGTCGAGTTCCGCCAGCACGGCCTGCTGCGGCCGCTCTCGGCGGCGGAGCTCTCGGACGGGACACTCCGGTTCCTGCTGTGGGTGGCGGCCCTGCTGACCCCGCGCCCGCCGGAGCTGCTGGTGCTGAACGAGCCCGAGACGAGCCTCCACCCGGACCTCCTCCCGGCACTGGCATCGCTGATCGCGACGGCGGCGAAGGAGACCCAGCTGGTGGTGGTGTCCCACGCCCAGCCCCTGATCCGCGCACTGGCGGCGGTGACGGACGTGGGCACGGTGGAGCTGGAGAAGGAGTACGGCGAGACGAAGGTGACCGGCCAGGGCCGCCTCGACCGCCCCTCCTGGCACTGGCCCTCCCGCTAGCCCGCCCGGAACGCCGCCCCGCGAACCCGAAGGGCCGCCCCGCGTACCCGGAGAGTCGGCCCGCGTACCCGAAGGGTCGGCCCGCGTACCTGGGGAGTCGGACCACGAGCCGACCGTCCAGGTACGCAGGCCGACCGTCCAGGTACGCGAGTCGTCCGGCTGGGTACGCGAGTCGTCTGGCTGGGTACGCGTGTCGTCCGGTGGGGTCAGCGGCCGCGGGTGCTTTCGCGGATCTCCAAGGCGAACGGGGTCTGGATGTCCTGCGGCGGGGACGTCTTGTCCCCGGTGATCCGCCGGTGCACGAGGTCCACCGCGGCCTCCGCCAGCGCCGTCTTGTCCGGCGCGATCGTCGTCAGCGAGGGCAGTGAGAATGCGCTCTCTTCGTTGTTGTCGAACCCGACGATCGCCACGTCCTCCGGCACGCGCAGCCCGAGTTCGGCCACCGCGCGCAGGGCGCCGATGGCCAGCAGGTCGTTGAAGCAGAACACCGCGTCCGGCGGCGAAGGCAGGGCCAGCAACGACTTCATCGCCGCCGCGCCCACCGAGCGGTGCCACTTCTCCGCCGGGGCCACCAGAGCGTCCGAATAGGACAAACCGGCCGCGTCCAGCGCGGCCCGGTAACCGGCCAGCCGCTGGGACGACGTCCCGCGGGACGGGTTCCGCCCGATCGCCGCGACGCGGGTGCGGCCCAGCGAGGCCAGGTGCGACACCGCCGTGCGCGCCGCCAGGACGTTGTCGATCGCCACGTGGTCGATCGGCACGTCCACCGCGTGCTCGCCCAGCATGACCAGTGGGATCCCGCCCGGGTCGGCCGGGAAGTCCGCCGCCTCCAAGGCTTCCGGGTGCACCAGCGCGCCGTCGACCAGGTGCGGCCCCAGCGACGAAAGCGTCTCCCGCTCCCGTGACCGCGTGCCCTGGGTCTGTTCGATCAGGACGCTCCAGCCGCGCTTCTGGGCCGCCGTGATGACCAGGCCGGCCAGCTCGCCGAAGTACGGGATCGACAGCTCCGGCACCATCAGCGCCAGGAACCCGGTCCGGCCGCGGCGGAGGTTGCGGGCCCCGACGTTCGGCCGGTACCCGGTCGCCGCCAGGGCTTCCTCGACGCGCCGCCGGTTTTCCGGCTTGACGAAGGCGTAGCCGTTCACGACGTTCGACACCGTCTTCACCGACACTCCGGCAAGCGTGGCGACGTCCTTGAGCGTCACGGTCACGGGCGGTCCCTTCAGAGAGTGAGCACGAAGTGTAGCGAGCCGCTGCCGGTTTACAACGTTGTTCCAACGATGTAAAAAGTACCCCAAGGCTCCCGTGGTGACTCCGATCACCCCGGCGAGCGGGCCACCGACGACGCTGCCCGAGGAGTCACCGTGCTCTTGTCCTCCCGCCCCCGACTGGTCTTGGTCACCGCAGCCGCCGCCGCGCTGACCCTCACCTCCTGCACGAGCAGGGAAGAAACCCCCGCGGCCCCCGCCAGTGGCGCCGGGCCTGCCGCCTCCGCCCAGTCCGCCGCGCCGTCCGCCGACGGCTGCACGCTCGAGAAGACCGGTTACCCCAAGGTCGACCTGAAGACCGCGGTGGTGGGTTTCTCCCAGTCCGAAAAGGAGGCCAACCCCTTCCGGATCACCGAGACGCAGTCCATCCGCGACGAAGCCGCCAAGCTCGGTATCGCGAGCGACAAGCTGCTCGTCACCAACGCCCAGAGCGACCTCAACCGGCAGATCAGCGACATCAAGTCGATGCTCGACCGCGGTGCCCAGCTGCTGATCGTCGCGCCGCTGAACTCCGACGGCCTCCAGCCCGCCCTCGACGCGGCGAAGGCCAAGAAGGTCCCCGTCGTCACCATCGACCGCAAGGTGACGTCGCAGCCGTGCAGCGACTACCTGACCTTCATCGGCTCGAACTTCGTCGAACAGGGCAAGCGCGCGGCGCAGGCGATGGTGAAGTCCACCGGTGGCACCGGCAAGGTCGCGATCCTGCTCGGCTCGTCGGGCAACAACGTGACCACCGACCGGACCAAGGGCTTCAAGGACGAGCTCGCGAAGACGCCCGGCCTGTCCGTGGTCGCCGAGCAGACCGGCGAGTTCGACCGGTCCAAGGGCCAGGCCGTGATGGAGCAGCTGATCCAGAGCCACCCGGACATCACCGCCGTCTACGCCGAAAACGACGAGATGGGCGTCGGCGCGGTCAACGCCCTCAAGACGGCGGGCAAGACGCCGGGCAAGGACGTCAAGATCGTCTCCATCGACGGCACCCGCAACGCCGTGCAGCTCATCGTCGACGGCAGCTACAACGCCGTGATCGAGTCGAACCCGCGCTTCGGCCCGCTGGCCTTCCAGACGCTGCAGAAGTTCGAGAACGGCGAGCCGATCCCGGCGAGCATCGTCATCACCGACGACCAGTACGACGAGACCAACGCGGCCCAGAAGGTGGGGAACTCCTACCAGTGACGGCCACCACCGAAGTGAGGACCGCACCGGTGCTCGAGGTGGCCGGGGTGACCAAGCGGTTCCCCGGCACCCTCGCGCTCGACGACGTCAGCTTCGCGCTGGCGCCGGGCGAGGTGCACGCCCTGGTCGGCGAGAACGGCGCCGGCAAGTCCACCCTGATCAAGGTGCTCACCGGCGTCTACCAGCCCGACGAGGGCGAGGTGCGCCACCTCGGCGAGCCGGTGGCGTTCAAGCGGCCGATCGACGCGCAGCGGGCCGGGATCTCCACGATCTACCAGGAGGTCAACCTCGTCCCGCTGATGAGCATCGCCGGCAACGTCTTCCTCGGCCGCGAGCCGCGCACCCGCGCGGGCCTGGTGGACTGGTCGAAGATGTACGCCGACGCCCGCGAGCTGCTCAAGGGCTACGGCATCGACGACGACGTCAAGCGGCCGCTGCACACCCTCGGTGTCGGCGCGCAGCAGATGGTCGCCCTCGCCCGCGCGGTCTCGACCGACGCCAAGGTCGTCATCATGGACGAACCGACGTCGTCGCTCGAGCCGCGCGAGGTCGAGACGCTCTTCGAGGTGCTGAACCGGCTGCACGCGCAGGGCATCGCGATCGTCTACGTCAGCCACCGGATGGACGAGCTGTACCGGGTGTGCGACAGCGTCACCGTGCTGCGCGACGGCCGGGTCGTCCACAGTGGACCGCTGAAGCCGCTGCCGCGCATCGAGCTCGTCTCGCTGATGCTCGGCCGGGAGATCAGGCAGATCCGCGAGGAAGGTGTCACGGCGTTCGGCGAGGAGCACGACGTCGAGCGCGAGCCGCTGCTCAAGGCGGAGCACCTCAGTGGCCTGCGGAAGCTGCACGACGTCTCGGTGAGCATCCGGCCCGGCGAGGTCGTCGGACTGGCCGGCCTCCTCGGCTCCGGCCGCAGCGAGACCGCGCGGGCCATCGTCGGCGCGTTCCCGCTCGACGGCGGCAGCGTGCTGCTGGCCGGGAAACCGCTCAAGAAGGGCAAGATCAAGGCCGCCATGCGGGCCGGGATCGCGCTGCTGGCCGAGGACCGCAAGACCGACGGGATCATCCCGAACCTGTCGGTCCGCGAGAACATCGTGCTCGCCGCGCTGCCGACGCTCTCGCCGTTCGGCCTGGTCAGCAAGGCCAAACAGGACAAGATCGTCAAGATCTTCATGGAGCGCCTGCGGATCAAGGCGGCCAGTCCCGAGCAGAAGGTGTCGGAGCTCTCCGGCGGCAACCAGCAGAAGGTGCTGCTGGCCCGCTGGCTCGCCACCGGCCCGAAGATCCTGCTGCTGGACGAGCCGACCCGCGGCA
Source organism: Amycolatopsis sp. NPDC004169 (assembly GCF_040610315.1). Lineage (NCBI taxonomy): Bacteria > Bacillati > Actinomycetota > Actinomycetes > Pseudonocardiales > Pseudonocardiaceae > Amycolatopsis > Amycolatopsis sp. NPDC004169. The sequence continues at coordinate 52,488 of NZ_JBEXMD010000036.1, read as the reverse complement.
TCGACGTCGGCGCGAAGGCCGAGGTGCAGGCGCTGATCGACGAACTGGCGCAGGAAGGGCTCGGCGTGCTGCTTATCTCGTCCGAACTCGAAGAGCTGATCGACGGCTCCGACCGCGTGGTCGTGCTGCGCGACGGCTCGGTCGTCGGCGAGCTGACCGGCGACCGGATCACCGAGGAGAACGTCCTGACCGCGATCGCCACCGAGGGTGACAACGATGTCTAGCGCCACCCTGACCAGAACCCCCGACCGCGCGAAGGTCACCGCGTGGCTGCAGAACTACGGCGTCTACCTGGCCGTCGTCGTGCTGCTGCTGTTCAACGTGGCCTTCACCGAGAACTTCCTGTCCGCGGCCAACTTCCGCACCCAGCTGGTGCAGGCGGCGCCGGTCTGCATCGTCGCGCTCGGCATGGCGCTGGTGATCGGCACCGAGGGCATCGACCTGTCGGTCGGCTCGGTGATGTCGATCGCCGCCGCGCTCATCCCGCTCTACCTCGGCGCCGGCCCGCTGATGGCGGTCATCGTCGCCGTCATCGCCGGGATCGTCTCCGGCCTGTTCAGCGGCTACCTGGTGGCCTACCTGGGGATCCAGCCGATCATCGCGACCTTGGCCTTGCTGGTCGGCGGCCGCGGGCTCGCGCTCGTGATCGCCCACGGCCAGCTCGTCCAGCTGCACAACCGGGACTTCCTGGAGCTGGGCACCGGCGACCTCTTCGGCGTGCCGATCATGGTCATCGTCGCGGGCGTGCTGTCCGTGCTCGCCGGGCTCGTCGTGCAGCGCACGACGTTCGGGCGGCACCTGGTCGCCATCGGCGGCAACCGCGCCGCGAGCACCCTGGCCGGACTGCCCGTGAAACGCGTGCTCGTCAGCGTCTACGTGATCTCCGGGGCACTGGCGGCGATCGCCGGCGTGCTGGCGACTTCGCGGCTGGCCGCCAGCGACCCGAGCGACGTCGGCCTGCTGATGGAGCTGTCGGCGATCACCGCGGTCGTCGTCGGCGGCACCCCGCTGACCGGCGGCCGGGTCCGCGTCCTCGGCACCGTGTTCGGCGCGCTGCTCATGCAGCTCGTCCAGGCCACCCTGATCAAGCACAACCTGCCCGACTCGACCGCGCAGATGGTCCAGGCGGCCATCATCGTCGTCGCGGTCTACGTCGCACGTGAGCGGAGCAGCAAATGACCGCGACCCAGACCCAGGCCTCGCGCGCCGCCTTCGCCGGGGTCCTGCAACGCCAGGGCGCGGCCGTCGTGCTCGTCCTCGGCATGGCCGTGGCGTGGTTCGCGTTCCCGCACTTCGGTACCGCGGACAACCTGCGCAACCTGGTGTTGCAGGGCTCGTTCCTCGCCGTGATCGCGCTCGGCATGACGTTCGTGATCATCTCCGGCGGCATCGACCTCTCGGTCGGCTCCAACTACGCGCTCGGCGGTGTCCTCGCCGCGTACGGCGCCCAGTACGGGCTGGTCGTCGCGATCCTGCTGCCGCTGGCGGTGTGCTCGCTGATCGGGTTCGTCAACGGCCTGCTCATCGCCCGCACCGGGATGGCGCCGTTCATCGTCACGCTGGCGTCGCTGCTGTTCGCCAGGGGACTGCTGCTGGCCCTGACCTCCGAGGGCGCGACGACGTACAAAGTGGACCCCGGCTCGGCGTTCCTCTGGCTGGGCCAGGGCACTATCTTCGGTGTCGGTGTCCCGGTGTACCTGACGCTCGTCCTGTTCGCCCTCGGCGGCCTGCTGCTGCGGCGCACCCGCTTCGGCCAGTCCGTGTTCGCCATCGGCGGTGCCGAGCAGTCGGCCGTGCTGATGGGCCTCCCGGTGGCCCGCACCAAGATCAGCCTCTACACGCTCAGCGGCGCCCTCGCCGGCTTCGCGGGCATCCTCACCGCCGCGTACCTGCAGTCCGGCGTCACGGTGATCGGCGTCGGCACCGAACTCGACGCGATCTCGGTCGTCGTCATCGGCGGCACGCTGCTCACCGGCGGGGCCGGCACCGTCATCGGCACGCTCGTCGGCGTGCTGCTGCGCACGCTGATCCAGAACGTCATCAACCAGATCGGCACCCTCGACTCCAACTACCAGACCGTGGTGAGCGGCGCCTTCCTGCTCGTCGTCGTGGTCATCCAGCGCCTGCTCGCGCGCTCCCGCACCCGCTGACCCCTGTCCCCTACCAGGAGGTTCGACGATGTTCCGCCCTGCCCGCCTGGCCGCCGTGCTGGCACTGGCCGTGACCGGACTCGCGGTCCCCGCCGCGCACGCCGCATCCCCGCCCCAGTGGCAGCGGCTCACCCCGCCGCTGTCCACCCCGTGGACGAACGACGTCTCCCCCGCCAACGCCCTACCGGACTACCCGAGACCGCAGCTGACCCGCGAGAAGTGGCAGAACCTCAACGGCGTCTGGGAGTTCGCCAAGGCGACCCCGGGTGAAGCCGCGCCCGTCGGCAAGACGCTGGGAGAGCGCATCCTCGTGCCCTACCCGGTCGAGTCCGCGCTGTCCGGGATCATGCGCCACGAAACGAACATGTGGTACCGCCGCACCTTCGAGGTGCCGAAGACCTGGCAGGTCGGCAAGAGCGGCCAGCGGCTGCTGCTGCACTTCCAGGCCGTCGACTACGACGCCACCGTGATCGTCAACGGCAAGACCGTCGGCCGCCACACCGGCGGCTACGACGCCTGGTCCGTCGACGTCACCGACGCACTGACCACCGCGAAGACCCAGGAGGTCGTGGTCGGCGTCGCCGACCCGAACGACCAGGGCGGGCAGCCGATCGGCAAGCAGCGCCAACCCGGGGACGGCATCTTCTACACACCGTCTTCGGGCATCTGGCAGACCGTCTGGATGGAACCGGTGGCGTCCGCGCGCATCGACCGGCTGGACGTCACGCCGGACCTCGGTTCGGTGACGGTGACCGCGGTGGTCGGCGGGCCGGTGAAGCAGCGCGTCGAAGCGGTCGCCTACGACCACGGCCGCCCGGTCGGGCGGGTGAGCGGTGACGCCAACCAGCCGTTGAAGCTCAAGGTGGACCGGCCGCACCTGTGGTCGCCGGACGACCCGTTCCTCTACGACCTGCGGGTCAAGCTCGTCCCGTCGGGCGACGAGGTCGGCTCGTACTTCGGGCTGCGCACGATCGGCCTCGGCAAGACCGCCGACGGCAAGCAGCGGATGCTGCTCAACGGCAAGTTCGTCATGCAGGTCGGCCCGCTCGACCAGGGCTTCTGGCCGGACGGCATCTACACCGCGCCGACCGACGCGGCCCTGAAGTTCGACCTCGAGCAGGAGAAGGCGCTCGGCTTCAACATGGTGCGCAAGCACATCAAGGTCGAGCCGGACCGCTGGTACTACTACGCCGACAAGCTCGGGCTCCTGGTCTGGCAGGACATGCCGGCGATGAAGGACGACGTCGAGCCGTCCGCGGCGTCGCGGGTCAACTACGAGTCCGAGATGAAGCGGATGATCGACCAGCACCGCAGCTTCCCGTCGATCGTCACGTGGGTGCCGTTCAACGAGGGCTGGGGCGACTACGAGGTCGGCCGTATCGCCGACGAGGTCAAGTCGTGGGACCCCTCGCGGCTGGTGAACGCGGAATCCGGCGTCAACTGCTGCCGGTCCGAACCGGACAGCGGCCGCGGTGACATCTACGACGACCACACCTACACCGGCCCCGGGACGCCGGCGCAGTCCGGGACCCGCGCGGCGGTCGACGGCGAGTACGGCGGCCTCGGCCTCAAGGTCGCCGGCCACGAGTTCGACGCGGCGGGCAGCTTCGCCTACGAGATGGAGCCCGACAGCGCGACCCTGACCCGGCGCTACGGCGAACTGCAGCAGCGCCTGCTGCTGGTCGCCCAGCGGTGCGGGGTGTCCGCGGGTGTCTACACGCAGACCACCGACGTCGAGAAGGAGGTCAACGGCTTCTTCACCTACGACCGGCAGGTGAAGAAGATGGACTTCGCGGCGGTCCGCGCGGCGAACCTCGCGGTGATCAAGGGCGCCACCGGCACCCCGGTTCCCGGGCCGTCCGTTCCCGCCGGAACACCCGGGATCGACGGGATCGCCGCGTACCCGTTCGACGAGAACGCGGGCACGGTGGCGAAGGACGTCGCCGGCAGCCACGACGCCACGCTCGTCGGCGGCGCGTCCTGGACCGCGGGCAAGAGCGGTTCGGCGTTGGCCACCAACGGTTCCGGCCAGTTCGCCGACACCGGCGCCGCACTGGTGAACACCGAAGGCAGCTACAGCGCGGCCGCGTGGGTCAAGTTCAACGCGGTCGGCGACGGCTTCCAGACGATCGTCAGCCAGGACGGCGACAGCAACAGCGCGTTCTTCCTGCAGTACTCGGGCCAGGACCACCGGCTGGCGATGAGCTTCGTCGGCACGCGGGCCCTGGCGCCCACCGCCCCGGAGGCGAACCGCTGGTACCACGTGGTCGGCGTCCGCGACGCGGCCGCGGGCACACTCAAGCTGTACGTCGACGGCCAGCCGGTGGCGACGAAGAGCGTCTGCCTCGGTGACGCCTCGACGGGCCACACGGTGATCGGCCGCGGCAAGTACGGCGGCGGCCCGGTCGACTTCCTCAACGGCGCGGTCGACCAGGTCCACGTCTACGACCGGGCACTGTCCGACGCGGACGTGAGCGCGCTGTACTCCAGCGGGAAGTAGGGCAACCGGGAACCTCGCCGGTGCGTGCTCGGCCCGGGGACCGCGATCGCGGTCCCCGGGCCCCACGTTTGCCGGGGGTGAGCCTCGCGGGCTCTCGAAGATCGGTTTTGCCCGCCAGAGCGGGCGTTCTCGCCGCCACCGCGGCGCTGCTGCCGGCCGGGACGGCGGTGCCGGCCTCGGCCACGCAGCTCACGTCGATCCAGCCGAAGTCGTGGTCGTAGGTCGACTCGGCGCAGCCGAAGAAGAGCTTTGCCGACCCGGCCGGCGACGCGCCCAATGGCGCGACAGCCGACCACGGCCGGAGGACCAGCCCCGCGAGCCGACCAAGCCGGCCGGGCCGGGCAGTCTCGACGTCTGCCCGTCGGACTACCTCGACCGGGACGCCGGACCGGCGCTGCAGCAGGCGATCGACGTCACGGTTCTCAGCTGTGACTGGCGGCCTCCCGCCGTCCCTTCACCCGCCGGTAGCTCCAGATCAGCAGCGCGAACAGGATCACCGACGACAGGATCAAGCTCGACCCGGTGCTCCAGCCGCTGAAGGGCAGCGACTTCACCGTGCCCCACACGATCCCCGCCGCCAGCAGGACCAGGCCGGCCAGCACCGAGCCGGCGATCCGCAGCGGTGAGGACACGCTGTCCTCGGCCGCCTTCATCGCGCGGTCGCGGACCGGGTCGACGTACCGCTCGAGCGCCGGGAACTCCGAGGCCAGCAGCAGGAGCCCGGCGAGCACCAACAGCAGCCCCGGGCCGGGGAGGACGAGCAGCACCACCCCGACCACCAGCAGGATCACACCCGCCACCGTGATCAGGATCCGCTTCGCCTGCTTGCCGATGCCCACTGGGCGTCTCCCCTCGTTTCACCCGATTCTTCCTGGTCCCGGCCTCGCGTGCCACTCACGAGGGCCCGCGCCCTGGCCACGGCCACGATCAGGCCCGCCAGCGCGACGACGCCGAGCGAGACCACGAGCCCCGGCCAGACGTAGAGCACCTGGGCGTAGGTACCCCGCCGTCCGGCGAATACCCATCCGAGCAGCTCGGGCAGGAACACCAGCGGGACGAGCGGCAGCAGCGGCGGCACGAGCCGCCACCAATGCCGCTTCCGGGCCCGGCGCACGCCGAGCACCGCCAGGCCCACCGCGGCCAGTGCCGGCGCGCCGAGTACCCGGTCGGCCACGACCCCGGCGGGCAGCGAAGGCTCCGGAGACCCGCCTTCCAGGACGCTCGCCAGGTCCTGGGCCAGCAGTTCCGCTTCGTTGTCCAAGGACAGGCCGGTGTTCGCCACCACGGCGACGGCGTACCCGCCGGGCAGCAGCACCTGCGCCGCGGTGTGGGAGAACCAGTCGCCGGTGTGGGACGCCCGCCCGTCCCGGACGCGCCAGCCGAGCGCGTAGTCGCGGCCGGGCGCGGGCGTGTGGGCGCTCCGGACCGACGCCGGGCTCAGCACCCCGCCGCCGTCCTGCTGCGCGCGCAGCCACTTCGCCAGGTCCTCCGCGGTGGTGAGCACGCCGTGGCTGCCCCCGGTGAACCAGTCCGGTTCGGACACCGGCAGCTCGATCCCGAAGGCCCGCACGTACCCCTCGGCCCCGGCGGGCGGGGTGTCCACCGTGGTGCTCGCCGTCATCCCGAGCGGGGCGAACAGCCGCGTCTTCAGGTACTCCGCGAACGGCTGCCCGGCCACGACCTCGACGATCCGCGCGGCCACCTCGTAGTTCGGGTTGTGGTAGCGGAACTCCGCGCCCGGCTCGCTGGCCAGCCGCGCGTCCTTCAGCCGGGTGACGGCCTCGGTGAGGCTGTGCGGCTGCGGCAGCCTCAGGTCGGGGAACGCCGAGTCGGCCATCCCGGACGTCTGGTCCAGCAGCATCCGGACGGTGATCTTCGCGCCGCGGGGGTCGGCGAGCCGGAAGTCCGGGAGGTACCGCGTCACCGGTTCGTCGAGGTCGAGCCGGTGGGTTTCGGCCAGCTGCAGGGCCGCGAAGGCGGTCATGGACTTGCTCAGCGACGCGATCGGGAGCCGGGTCGACGCGGTGATCGGGGCGCCCGCCGCGTCGTGGCCGTAGCCGGCGACGCGGACGACGTCACCGTTGTGGGTGATCGCTACCGCGGCGCCCGGGAGGCCGGTGTGGTCGAGGTGGGCGCGGACGTACCCGTCGATATCCGGCGGGGCCGCCGCGTGCGCCGGGGCCGGAGTGGCAGGCAGGAGGGCCGCGAGGACGAGGAGAAGCCTGATCATGACGGGAAAAGTAGGCGCGGGCCACCCCCAGCGGCTCCTGCCGGAGGGCGGGCACCGCCCCCTACTTTCGGCACCCGTCTTGACAGGCGGCCTATATTAAACTCGAAGGTTGATAAACCAGACGGTTGCAAGAGAGGTGCGGCTCATGCCGGGAGTGGTGGCGAGCTTCTGCATGTCGCTGGACGGGTTCGCGGCGCGGCCCGACGACAGCGTCGGACCGCTCTTCGACTGGTACCGGGCCGGGGACGTCGAGGTGCCGATGATCGGCTACCCGATGACGTTCCGCGTGGCCCCCGCCAGCGCGGAATACCTGAGCGACTTCCTCGATTCGATGCGCCACAGCGCGTTCGTCTGCGGCCGCCGCGTCTTCGAGTACACCCACGGCTGGGGCGGCAGGCCGCCGGGCGGCGGCGCGGCGTTCGTCGTGACGCACCGACCGCCGCCCACCGGCTGGCCCGCGGACCACTTGGCGGCCTTCACGTTCTGCGCGGACGTCGAGAGCGCGATCGACCGTGCCAAGGCGGCCGGCGACGGGACGGTCGGCGTGTCCGGGCCGTCGATCGCCCAGCAGTGCCTGCGCCTCGGGCTGCTCGACGAGCTGCGGATCGACCTGGTGCCGGTGCTGCTCGGCGAAGGCGTGCGCTACTTCGGGGATCCCGGCACCGGGAAGTTCGACCTGGAGCGGACCGAGATGGTGGCCGGGGCCGGCGTCACCCACCTGCGGTACCGCGTCCACCACCGCTGACGGGCGGCTACTGCGCCAAGAGCTGTTCGAACGGAACGAAGTCCGGCTCCTTCGGAGCGGCCACCCGCCCCTCGGCGGCCGAAGCCAGCTCCGCGCCCGCCTTCTCGATCCGCCGTTGCAACGCCCCCGAAGCCTCGCCACCGCCCCAGTCGGACGAAGCCGCGTACACGCCCGTCGCGACCGGATCCGCTTTCAGGTAACCGAACAGCGGCCGCAGCTGGTAGTCGAGCACCAGCGAATGCCGTTCCGTGCCACCGGTCGCCGCGAGCAGCACCGGCGTGCCCACCAGGGAATCGGTGTCCAGCACGTCGAAGAACGACTTGAACAGGCCGCTGTAGCCGGCCGTGAACACGGGTGTCACCGCGATCACCGCGTCCGCGCCGGTCACCGTCTCGATGGCCGTGCGCAGTTCCGGGCTCGGGAAGCCGGTCAGCAGGTTCTTCGTGATGTCGAGTGCGATGTCCCGCAGCTCCACCACGGAAACCTCGACCGGGGACCCGGCCGCGGCGACCGTCGCCGCGGCCAGGCGGTCCGCCAGCAGGCGGGTCGACGAGGGCACCGAAAGCCCCGCCGTCACCACTGCGAGCTTCATACTGTCGCCTCCACTGCGGCCGAAGCCGCCGCCTTCAGGGATTCGTGCGTCGGCGCGTCCGGGACGTGCGCCGGGCGCATCGCGTCCAGTTCCTTGCGCAGCACCGGGACCACCTGCTCGCCGAGCAGGTCGAGCTGCTCCAGCACGGTCTTCAGCGGCAGGCCGGCGTGGTCCAGCAGGAACAGCTGGCGCTGGTAGTCGCCGAAGTGCTCGCGGAAGGTCAGCGTCTTGTCGATGACCTCCTGCGGGCTGCCGACGGTCAGCGGGGTCTGGTCGGTGAACTCCTCCAGCGACGGGCCGTGCCCGTACACCGGGGCGTTGTCGAAGTACGGCCGGAACTCGTTCCACGCGTCCTGGGACTTGGGCCGGATGAACGCCTGGCCGCCGAGGCCGACGATCGCCTGGTCCGCCGAGCCGTGGCCGTAGTGCTCGAACCGCTGGCGGTAGAAGGCGATCAGCTGCTGGAAGTGCTCCTTCGGCCAGAAGATGTGGTTGGCGAAGAAGCCGTCACCGTAGTAGGCGGCCTGCTCGGCGATCTCCGGGCTGCGGATCGAGCCGTGCCAGACGAACGGCGGGACGTCGTCCAGCGGCCGCGGGGTCGAGGTGAAGCCCTGCAGCGGGGTGCGGAACTTGCCCTGCCAGTCGACGACGTCCTCGCGCCACAGCTTGCGCAGCAGCGCGTAGTTCTCGATGGCCAGCGGGATGCCCTGGCGGATGTCCTGGCCGAACCACGGGTAGACCGGGCCGGTGTTGCCGCGGCCCATCATCAGGTCGACGCGGCCGTCGGCGAGGTGCTGCAGCATCGCGAAGTCCTCGGCGATCTTCACCGGGTCGTTCGTGGTGATCAGGGTCGTCGACGTGGACAGGACGAGCTTGGACGTCTGCGCCGCGATGTAGCCGAGCATCGTCGTCGGGGACGACGGGACGAACGGCGGGTTGTGGTGCTCACCGGTCGCGAAGACGTCGAGGCCGACCTCCTCCGCCTTGAGCGCGATGCGGACCATCGCCTTGATCCGCTCGTGTTCCGTCGGCGTGGTTCCGTTCGTGGGATCGGTCGTGACGTCGCCCACCGTGAAGATTCCGAACTGCATGACCTGCTCCCTTCGCGAGCACCATCTTACATGCGCGTTCAACTACTTCCAAGCAAGAGATATTCCGGCCGACAAGCGCACTGGGGGCACCGGCTAAGGTCAAGGACATGGACGCGGAGCTCGCTCGGCTGGGTTTGGCAGAACGTTCGGTACGACTACTCGCCGGTCGCGACATCTGGGCCTCGATCACCCCCTTGCTCGCCCCGCGCCGGAACCTGGTGGCCGCCTTCGGTCACGTCGGGCCCGGCGCGGCGGCCCTGCTGCCCTTGCAACCCGGCGACACGCTGATCACGGACGCCAGCCTGGACACCGTGCTGTCCGGCGCGACGAGCCCGCACGCGCTGCTGCACTGGGTCAAGGCGGGTGTGATCGTGCACTCGCTGCGGGGGCTGAACGCCAAGCTGGTGATCGCGGAGGACGACCCGTCCTTCGTGGTGGTCGGCTCGGCCGACGTCACCGCGGCCGGCCCGCGGCAGCTGTTCGAGGCCGTCACCCTCTCCCACGAGCGGCACACCGTCGAGGAGGCCCAGGAGGCCTGGCTCGAGTGGTGCGACCTCGCCGGCCCGTCGCTGACCGCCGGTGACCTGGAGCCGCTCCTGGAGCAGTACGGCGCCGGCAAGCCGGTCACGGCCCGCCCGGCGACGCCCACCCGGTCCGCCGCCGCGCCCGCCCGGCCGGTGGTGACCAGCCGCCCGGCGACGCCGGTCCGGCCCGTGGCCGCGACGCCGCCGCCCTCGCCGGTGCGCCCGGCCACCCCGCCCGCTTCACCGGTCCGCCCCGGTGTGCCCGGCACCCCCGCCGCGGGCGCCACCACCGCGCCGGGCACCTCCGCAACCGGTTCCCCGGTGCCATCGCCCGCCGACCCCGCCCGCCCGGCGCAGCCGGGCGCGGAGCACGCGGCCGCCGAAGCCGGCTCGCCCGCGGCGCGGCCCGAAACCCCGGCCACCACCGAGCCCGCGGCGGCGGAACCGGTTGCGGCCGCGCCCGAAGCCGCGGCCCCCGAAGCTCCCGAGGCCACCGACGTGCCGCGGCCGGCCTGGCCGCGCCCGGCCGAGCTGTACCTGGTCAGCCTCGTCGAAGGCGGCGAGCCGTCCGCCGAGGCCGAGTACCGGCTCGAAGAGCTGCAGCGCGAGTACAACCACCCCGGCGAAAACGGCGAATCGCCGTTCCGGGTCGAGCTGCTCTGGGCCGACGACGGCCAGGGCCAAGACCCGCCGCGCACGCTCCGCGCGGGCGTGCACGTGATCCCCGTCTACAGCCAGAAGCAGGGCCGTCCCCTCGTCGGGTCCCGCATCGAGGCACCCGGTCTCGTCCTGCAGGCGCACATCGACGAGTTCGCCTACCCGCGGCGCACGTACTGCTACGTCCTGACCCGGCAGTCGGGCGCCAGGCCGGCCTTCGGCGACCTCCGCAAGGCCCTCGCCGCGATCGGCGAGAAGCCGAACTTCCGGAACAGCTTCCAGGTCCCGCGGAAGATCGAAGCCCTGCTGGGCCTGTGGCCCGACCTGGGCTACGACCCCCGCTAGGAGGCGGCGCCCGCCACTCCGGGGAGGGCAGCGCGCGAAAGTTGTCGGGGTCGGCGGATATCCTGCACTACGGTGCAGGCGAGTCCGCACCACCACCAGCACTTTCGCGAGCCACGATCCGGGAGAACGACCCTGTGACTGCCGAGACCTTGTACGGGGCCGACGACCTGACGCATCTCGAGGGTCTCGAAGCCGTCCGCAAACGACCCGGGATGTACATCGGCTCCACCGACAGCCGGGGCATCAACCACCTCTTCTCCGAGGTGGTGGACAACTCCACGGACGAGGGGGTCGCGGGCTACGCGACCAAGATCGTCGTCACACTGCACGCCGACGGCAGCGTCCAGGTCGACGACGACGGCCGCGGCATCCCGACCGGCACCCACGCCAAGTCCGGTTTGTCCGGCGTCGAGCTGGTGCTGACCCGGCTGCACGCCGGCGGCAAGTTCGGCGGCTCCGGCTACAAGACCTCCGGCGGCCTGCACGGCGTCGGCGCTTCGGCGGTCAACGCGCTGTCGCACCGCTTCGACGTCACGGTGAAGCAGGACGGCAAGGTCCACCAGATGTCGTTCAAGCACGGCGTGCCGGGCACGTTCGACGCGCCGGGCCCGAAGGCGAAGTTCACCCGCCGGTCCGGGCTGAACGTCGCCGGCAAGATGAAGCGCGGCGAGCGCAGCGGCACGTCGATCCGCTACTGGTACGACGCGCGCTACTTCGAGTCCGGCGCGGCGCTCGACGTCGAAGGCGTGCGCACGAAGCTGCGCAACACCGCGTTCCTCGTCCCAGGCGTCACGTACGTGCTGCGCACGGCGATCGAAGACACGATCAACGAAGAGACGTTCCACTTCCCGCACGGCCTGGCCGACATGGTCGACTTCCTCACCCCGTCGGGCGAGAAGCCGGTCTGCGGCACGCTGCTGATCACCGGCGAAGGCACGTACAAGGAGAACGCGGCCGACGCCGCGGGCGTCATGCAGTCCAATGTGGAGCGGCACGCCGAGGTCGAGGTGGCGCTGCGCTGGGGCACCGGCTACGAGCGCACGGTCGAGTGCTTCACCAACACGATCCGCAACGTGCACGGCGGCACCCACCGCCGCGGCTTCGACCGCGCGGTGACGAAGGCGTTGCAGGAGGCCATCTCCAAGACCCGCGGGCTGCTCAAGCCCAAGGAGGACATGCCGACCCTGGAGGACGTCCTCGAGGGCATGACAGCCGTGATCCACGTCCGGCTGCCGGAGCCGCAGTTCACCTCGCAGACCAAGGACGAGCTGTCCACCGCCGGGATCACCCGCGTGCTGCAGGGCATCGTCGACAAGCACGTCAAGGCCTGGACCGAGGATCGCAAGACGAAGTCCGAGGCCAAGGTCGTGCTGCAGAAGGTCGTCGACGCCTCGCGCGTGCGGCTCACCCAGAAGCAGCAGAAGGACGCCGCCCGGCGCAAGACCGCGCTGGAGGGCGCGGCGATGCCGCCGAAGCTGGTCGACTGCCGCACCACCGGCGTCTCCCGTTCCGAGCTGTTCCTGGTCGAGGGCGACAGCGCGCTGGGGTCGGCGCGGATGGCGCGCGTGTCGGAGTACCAGGCGCTGCTGCCGCTGCGCGGCAAGATCCTGAACGTGCAGAAGGCGTCGCTGGGCGACACGCTGAAGAACGCCGAGATCGCGTCGATCGTGCAGGTCCTCGGCGCGGGCACCGGCCGCACGTTCGACCTGTCGACCATGCGCTACGGCCGGGTGATCCTGATGGCCGACGCCGATGTCGACGGTTCGCACATCCGCACCCTGCTGATCACGCTGTTCGCGAAGTACATGCGCCCGGTGATCGAGGACGGCAGGCTGTATGCGGCCATGCCGCCGTTGCACAAGCTCGTCACGAAGGGCCGCAACCCGGAAACGCACTTCACGTACACCCAGCAGGAGATGGAGACGAAGTTCGCCGAGCTGGAGCGGGCGGGCAAGAGCATCGTCACCCCGGTGCCGCGGTTCAAGGGTCTCGGCGAGATGGACGCCGACGAGCTGTGGGAGACCACGATGAACCCGGCCACCCGCTCGGTCCGCCGGATCACCATGGACGACGTCGAAGCCGCCGAAGGCGCGCTGGAGCTGCTGATGGGCGAGAAGGTCGAGCCCCGGCGCAACTGGCTGGTCGCCTCATCGGACCGGATCGACCGCGAAGCCATCGACGCTTAATTTTCTCAGCTACCAAGGAGTTCTGCCGTGGCACGCCGCAAGGGCACCACCACCAAGGTCGATCCCAGCGCGTTCGACTCCCCGGGTGCGCACGTCTTCGACAACTCGCTGAAGACCGAGATCGAAGACTCCTACCTGGAGTACGCGTACTCGGTCATCCACTCGCGCGCCCTCCCGGACGCGCGGGACGGGCTGAAGCCGGTCCACCGCCGGATCCTGTACTCGATGAACGAGAACGGCTACCGCCCGACGCACGCGTACGTGAAGTCGTCCCGCGTGGTCGGTGACGTGATGGGCAAGTACCACCCGCACGGTGACGTCGCGATCTACGACGCGATGGTCCGGCTGGCCCAGGACTTCTCGCTGAACGTCCCGCTGATCGACGGCCACGGCAACTTCGGTTCACCCGACGACGGCCCGGCTGCCAGTCGCTACTGTGTGACCGGCGACACCCGGATCCGCCTGGCCGACGGCTCGAGCCCGCGTATCGCCGATGTCGTCAACCTGCCCGCCGATTCGGAGGCGGACGCCGACTTCGAGGTCCTCGACAAGGACGGCAAGGCCGTCCGGGTCGACAAGGTCTTCAACTCGGGTGTGCACCCGACGGTCCGGGTCACCACGAAATCGGGCTTCTCGATCCGAGGCAGCGAGAACCACCCTGTGCTGTGCCTCGAGGCGCCGATGGGTGTGCCGATGTTCCAGTGGAAGCAGCTGGACGAGGTGAAGCCGGGCACGATCGTGTGCCTCGCCCGCAACGCGTGGAAGAACGTGATCCCGACGGCCCGGGAGTACAACCTCGGCGTCCTTGCTGGCGCCTGGGCGTCCGAGGGCTTCGCCAGTGAGAACTCCGCAGGCTTCGCAAACTCGGACGAGCACTTCTTCGGAGAGGTGCTGCACGCCTACGACAAGGTCGTGCGCGGTGAACGGTATGTCCGCACCCGGCCCTCTCAGCCGAACCGGAAGCGTATCTTCGAGCTCGCCGTTCAGGGCCCAGCCCGCATGGAAGCCTTCCGCACGAGCCCCCTGGCCGAGTTGATCGGTCACCAAGCACGCGAGAAGTTCGTTCCCGCGTGTGTGTGGAACAGCGGCGCAGGGGTCAAGCGCGCCTTCCTGATGGCAGCGTTCGAAGGTGACGGCTGTTGTCGCAAGAATGGCGAGACCTACACGGTTGACTACACCACCTACAGCGAGCGGCTGGCCGCGGAGCTGCAGGAACTGCTCTCGGAGTTCGGCGTCATCGCAGTTCACCGGCGCTACACGCGGGCGAGCGGCTCGGTGGAACACCGGCTGGTCGTCTCCGGCTTGCGCAACGTGCGCGCGTTCGCCGAGCGGGTCGGGTTCCTGAAGACCAAGCAGGCGAGGCTGCAGGAGCTCGTCCAGCGGTCGGTCCGCCGCCCTCACCGACTCAGCTCGGATCACGTCCCGTTCGTGGCCGACTACGTCCGCGGAGCGCTCGAGTTCGACAAACGGGGCAGCGGGCGCAAGTGGCTGACCCAGCACAACTTCGATCGCATCGAGCGCTGGGAAACCGAGCGGCTGCGGATCATCGACCGGATCAAGGACACCGAGGTCTTGGCCACGATCCTGCCGATCATGGACTCGGGGTACCGGTTCGAAGAGGTCACCGAGGCGGTGGCCGCGGCTCCGGCCGAGGTCTATTCCGTGCGCGTCACGACGGATGACCACTCGTTCCTGGCCGGCGGGTTCGTCAACCACAACACCGAAGCGCGCATGTCGCCCGAGGCGATGCAGCTGGTCGGCGAGCTCGGCGAAGACACCGTCGACTTCCGGCCCAACTACGACGGCTCGCTCGAAGAGCCGTCCGTGCTGCCCGCCGCGTTCCCGAACCTGCTGGTCAACGGCACGTCCGGGATCGCGGTCGGGATGGCGACGAACATGATCCCGCACAACCTCGGCGAGGTCATCGCCGCGGCGCGGTGGCTGATCACGCACCCGTCGGCGACGCTCGACAAGCTGATGGAGTTCGTCCCCGGCCCGGATCTGCCCACCGGCGGCAAGCTGCTGGGCCTGGACGAGGTCCGCCGCGCCTACGAGACCGGCCGCGGCGTGGTCCGGATGCGCGCGAACGTCGAAACCGGGCCCCTGGAAGGCAGCCGCGGGCGGCAGGCGATCACCGTCACCGAGCTGCCCTACGGCGTCGGCCCGGAGAAGGTGATCGAGAAGATCACCGACGAGGTCAACAAGTCCAAGCGGCTCACCGGCATCGCCGACGTCAAGGACCTCACCGACCGCGAGAACGGCACCCGGCTGGTCATCGAGTGCAAGGTCGGCGTCAACCCGCAGGCCCTGCTGGCCGACCTCTACCGGCTGACGCCGCTGGAGCAGTCGTTCGGCATCAACAACCTGGTCCTCGTCGACGGCCAGCCGCAGACCCTGGGCCTGAAGGAACTCCTCGAGGTCTTCCTCCGGCACCGCTACGACGTCGTCACCCGGCGCACGAAGTACCGCCGCCGCAAGCGCGAGGAGCGGCTGCACCTGGTCGACGGCCTGCTGATCGCCCTGCTGAACATCGACAAGGTGATCCGGCTGATCCGCGAAAGCGAGAACGCGCAGGCGGCGAAGGACGGCCTGATGACGCGCTTCAAGCTCTCGGAAATCCAGGCGACCTACATCCTCGACACCCCGCTGCGCCGGCTCACGAAGTACGACCGCCTCGAACTCGAGTCGGAGCAGGAGCGGCTGCGCGAGGAGATCGCGGAGCTGTCCAAGATCCTCGACGACGAGTCGGTGCTGAAGAAGCTCGTTTCTGCGGAGCTGGCGAAGATCGCGAAGGACTTCCCGACCGAGCGCCGCACCGCCCTGATCGACGGCGACCTGAAGGAGGTCCTGGCCGCGTCGAAGCCGTCCGGGCCCCTCGAAGTCGCGGACGACCCCTGCCAGGTGATCCTCTCGGCGACCGGGCTGGTGGCGCGCACCGCTGCCGAGTCCGAAGAGGCGACCGAGACGCGCCGCCGCAACGGCCGCGTGAAGCACGACGCCGTGGCCGCCGTGGTCCACACGACCGCGCGCGGGCAGGTGCTGCTGGTGACCAGCCGCGGCCGCGCATTCAAGACGGACGTGCTGCCGCTGCCGGTGCTGCCCGAGCAGGCGGGCACGGTCTCGCTGCGCGGCGGGATGGCGGCTCGCGAGCTGGTGCCGTTGGAGAAGGGCGAGACGGTGATCGGCATCGCCCCGCTGGGCGAGCAGGCGGCGGGCTCCCCGGGCCTGGCGCTGGGCACCCGGGCGGGTGTCGTGAAGATCTGTTCGCCGGAGTGGCCGGTCCGCTCGGACGAGTTCGAAGTGATCTCGCTGAAGGACGGCGACGAGGTCGTCGGCGCCACGTGGCTGACGGACGGCTCGGAGACGCTGGCGTTCGTGTCGTCGGAGGCGTCACTGCTGAAGTACGCGGCCTCGCTGGTCCGCCCCCAGGGCCTCAAGGGCGGCGGCATGGCGGGCATGAACGTGGGCGCGGGCTCGGTGGTGTTCTTCGGAGCGGTCCGCACGGACGACGACGAGCACGGCGAGCCCCTGGTGATCACGGCGACGGGCCAGAGCGTGAAGGTGACCCCGTTCAGCGAGTACCCGGCCAAGGGCCGCGCGACGGGCGGCGTGCGGGCCCAGAGGTTCCTCAAGGGTGAGACGGCGTTGCGAGTGGCCTGGATCGGCCCCCGCCCGGCAGGCGCGGCCCGCAACGGCGACCCGGTGGAGCTCCCGGAGATCGACGTCCGCCGCGACGGCTCGGGCCACGCCCACCCGGGCCCGGACGTGGTGGGCCACCTCATCGAGCGCGACTGAGATCCGTGAGGGGCCACCCGGGAGGTGGCCCCTCACGGTTCCCGCTAGGCGACCTTGAACGACTGAGCGGCGCTGCCGTTGCAGGCCGCCTGGACCAGCTGGACGCTGTCCGCGGTGGACGAGCCCGGCACGGTCAGGCACTTGCCCGTGTGGCGGACGACGAAGTGGTAGTAACCGCTGCCTTCCGACACCGGCTGCCACTGCTGGTTGTTCCCGCCGCTGTAGGACCACAGCTGCAGGCCGGCGTTGTCGGCCGTCGACACGTCGGTCACGTCGATGACCTGGGCGGCGTTCGTCCGGTTGTTGATCCGGTCGTAGCCGCCGCTGGTCGGGGCGAACTGGTACTGCTGGGCCGTGGTGCCGTTGCACGTGTACTGCTGGATCACCGTGCCGTTCGCACTGCCCGCCGCGCGGGCGTCGACGCACTTGCCGGACGCCTTGTTCGTCACCGCGTACCAGGCCGCAGGGTCGATCGTGCCCGGGTCGGTCGGCCCGGTCGAACCGCCGCCGAGCCACTTCAGGCCGTCGAGCACGAACCGGTTCTGGTCGGCGCTCTCGAACGTCGACGACAGCGCGGTGTTCGTGTCGTAGTTCATCGCGTTGTGGCCGAAGTTGGCGTAGAGCATCTTGTAGTTCTTGTTCGTCCACGCGATCGGGTAGTAGCCGCTGTACCAGGTCTGGTTCGGGTCGGTGCCGATCGGGAACGTCGAGGAGTCCATCGACGCCAGGATCGAGATGTTGGCGTTCTGGCGCAGGTCGTTCTGCCAGGCGTACCACTCCGACGTCGACGACCGGATCGTCGCCGGCAGGTTCACCGTCGACGGGTGCGTGCGGTTCTCGATCTTCAGCGTCTCCGGCGTCGGGCCCCACGTGTTCGAGGTGAACCGGCCGGTGCCGAGGAAGTCGTTGTGGAACCAGTTCGCATACGACGGCGTCGAGCTGTCGTTGTAGGCGGTGACGTGGAAGCCGAAGAACCCGCCGCCGCCGGCCATGTAGTTCTGGAAACCCTGGAACTGGGCAGCCGACTGCGGCTGGTCGTCGAGGAACAGCACGACGTCGGCCGTGGACTTCGTCAGGCTCGTAAGCCGGTTCCAGTCGGTCGTCGCGGTGTAGGTGAAGCCGTTGGCCGACGCCTGCTGGGGGAACCAGACGTTGGCCTCCTTTTCGAAACTGATGTGCGCGGCGTCGTAGGTGCCGCTGTAGAAGGCCAGGACCTTGAACGGCGTCGCGGCCTGCACCGCCGGGGCACCGAGCGAAAGCCCCAGGCAGGCGGCGAAGAACGCCAGGATCCGGATCAGCGGACGGCGGGATCTCATGGGCGGACCTTTCCGGTGGGGGACGGAAATCACCAGGGGCGGTGCGGGTACCGCAGGCCGAACCCGAACGGGAACAGTGCGGGCTTGCCGTCACCGGCGTTGATCGGCTGCTGGTCGGCGCTGCGCATCCAGGTCACCGGCAGCTTGCCGGTCGGGTTGTAGTCGCCGAAGAGCACATCGGCGACGCCCTGCCCTTCGCTGCCCGGCAGCCACGACTCGACGAGCCCGGCCCAGTCCGGCAGCTGCGCGGCGATGTCGAGCGGGCGTCCGGAGACGAGCACGACCACGGTCGGCACGCCGGAGTCCTTGAGCTTCTGCAGCGTGGCGAGGTCGGTGGCGTCCAGCCCCATCCCCTGCGGCCGGTCGCCCTTGCCTTCGGCGTACGGCGTCTCCCCCACGACCGCGACGGCGACGTCGTAGCTGCGGTCGATCCCGGTGCCGTCCTTAGCGTAGGTCACCTGGCCCGAGCTGTTCCGGATGCCCTGCAGGATGGTGGTGCCGGGGATGACGGGCCCGCTGGTGCCCTGCCAGCCGACGGTCCAGCCGCCGGACTGGTTGCCGATGTCGTCCGCGCTCTTGCCGGCCACGAAGATCTTGCTGCGCCGCGAAAGCGGCAGCACGTGATTCTCGTTCTTGAGCAGCACCTGGGATTCGCACACGGCCTGCCGGGCGAGGTCGCGGTGCGGCTTGCTGCCGATGGTGGCCAGGAACCGCCGGTCGGTCAGCGGGTGCTCGAACAGGCCGAGCTCGAACTTCTTGGTCAGGATGCGCCGGTTGGCGTCGTCGATCCGGCTCAGCGGCACGCGGCCCTGCTCGACGAGCGTCCGCAGCGTGTCGATGAACTTCTGCCACTCGAAGGGCACCATCACCATGTCGATACCGGCGTTGATGGCGGCCTCGACCTCGTCGGGGGTGAACCCGCTCTTGCCGTCGATCTTGTCGACGCCGTTGTAGTCGGAGACGACGATCCCGGTGAAGCCGAGCTCCTTCTTGAGGACGTCGTTGATCAGGTACGAGCCGGCGTGCATCTTGACGCCGTTCCAGCTGCTGTAGGAGATCATCACCGACCCGACCCCGCGCCGGACGGCGGCCCGGAACGGCGGCAGGTGGATCGCGCGCAGTTCCTGCTCGCTGATTTCGGTGTTGCCTTCGTTGACGCCGCCGGTGGTGCCGCCGTCGCCGACGTAGTGCTTGGCGGTGGCGAGCACTGAGCCGGGCCGGTCGAGCTTGGTGCCCTGCAGCCCGGTGATGATCGACGTCATCTGCGTGGCGAGCTGCGGGACCTCGCCGAAGGACTCGTAGGTCCGGCCCCAGCGATCGTTGCGCGCGACGCACAGGCAGGGCGCGAAGTCCCAGTCGATCCCGGTGCCGGAGACCTCTTCGGCGGTGGCGCGGCCGATGCGTTGCACGAGTTCCGGGTCGCGGGTCGCGCCGAGGCCGATGTTGTGCGGGAAGACTGTGGCACCGTAGAGGCCGTTGTGCCCGTGGACGGCGTCGACGCCGTAGATGAGCGGAATGCCCAGAGGCGTGGCGAGCGCGGCCTTCTGGAAGCCGTCGTACATGTCGGCCCAGGTGACGGGCGTGTTCGGGGTGGGCTGCGAGCTGCCGCCGGAGAGCAGCGAGCCGAGCCGCCCGGTGGTGACGTCGGCCGGGCTTTCGACCCCGAGCCGTTCGGCCTGCATCATCTGGCCGAGCTTGTCGTCGAGCGACATCCGCGAGAGCAGATCGGCCACCCGCACCTTGACGGGGCGCCAGGAGTCCTTGTAGGCCGGGCCGTTCCCGGCGAGCGCGGGGGTTTCCGAGCCGAGCAGCAACCCGACGGCCAGCGCGCCGATGCCCAGCCTGCGTCCGAGGCGCATCCGGGTCCTCCTCGTCGAGAGACCAAAATTCACGCCTTGGATTAAGACACAGCGATACGCGGCTGGTCCAGACCTCTCAACGAACTCGGTTACCGCTCACCGGGACCGCCCGGACCGCGCTACCCCACCAGCCGGGCGCGAACGGCCCGCAGTTCGCCGCCGGTGACGCCGGCGGCCAGCAGGTACCGCTCGACGTCGAACTCCTCGAGCGTCGCCAGCACCGCCCCTTCGGCCGTGGTGCGGTGCTTCGCGAGCGCGGCCCGGATGACCGGCCCCTGGTCGTCGGCGCCCATCGCGGCGACAAGATCCCCGAGGGCTTCGGCCGACAGGGCGTAGTCGGCGGCGATCGCCCGGGGCTCGACGCCGGCCAGTGCGAGCAGCAGGAGCGCCACCAGGCCCGTGCGGTCCCGGCCCATGCCGCAGTGGAACAGCACGCCGGAATCGGCGTGGGCCATCGCCTTGACGACCGCGGCGCAGCGGCCGGCCTTCCGCCGGAGGAAGACCGGGTAGTAGAGCGGCGTGCCGTTGAGCCCGGCGCCGTTGATGTGCTGCCAGAACGCGAGGTCGTCGACGTCGTCGAGCGGGACTTCGAGCCGTTCGATCCCGGCCGGGGTGGCCGGCCCGGCGGTGTCCGCGGTGAACTGCGCCGAACCCGCCTGCGCGGTCCGGGGTTCGGCCGCGGGCCGGATCTCGTCGGCGTTCCGGAGGTCGACGACGGTGCGGACCCCCGCGGCACGCGCCTGCGCCCACCCCGCCTCGGTGACGAACCGCAGGTCCGCCGCCCGGAAGAAGGCACCGAACCGGGTCGTCTTCCCGGACGTCGCCGGCAGCCCGCCGAGGTCCCGGGTGTTGTGGAAACCCGGCCAGGACACCACCCTGCTCGCGCTCAAATCGTCGGCCCCCTCCGGTAGCGTGGAAAACGGGGGCTGCTCAGCGATCCGAGCGCAGCGAAGCCGGGTCGAAACTCTCCCAATAAGCGTCCTCGTCCTCAACGCTCGGGGCAGGAGAAGCAGCAGCGGGCGAAGCCCCCAGCCGTTCCTCCCGCAACCGCTGGAACTCCTCGACCGTCATCCCCGGGTCGTCGTCCTCCGCCCGGGCCGGCGCCGGCATCCCGGTCATCCGCTCGATCATGGCGGTCATGTCCTCGCCCACCAGCAAGGCCACCTTGTTGTACCCGTCCTGCGTCGCCTCGCGCATGGCCGCCTGGGCGATCTCCACCACCAGCGGCCCCAGCCCCTCGCCCAGCTCCACCGCCGACGGCGCCAGCCACAACCGCAGCAGCTTCCCGCGGGCATCGACCGTCACTTCGACCTGGCCGTCCCGGTCGTGAGCTGTCCCCGACGCCGACGCCAGCAGCTCCTCCACTCGCGCCATGGCCTCTTCGCGGGCCCGGGCCTGCGCGATCAGCTCGCGCGTCGTGATCACCGCCGCCCCCCTTCGTACGAATACGTCTCGGCGTCCGGGTCGTCGTCCGGGATCGGCTCGTAGCCCAGCGTTTCCAGCTGTTCCGGGGGAACCGCGGACGACAGGGCGTGGTACATCCGGTCGCCCGCCCGCCGGGTCGCGCGCTGGGCCAGCTCGAAGATCCGGTCGGCGAGCACGGCCGAGCCCTGCCGCAGCACCGAGCGGTGGATCGTCAGCCCGGTCAGCAGCCCGCCCGGCGCCACCTGGACCTCGATGCCGTCGGACGAAGCCTTGCCCACCACTGGACCCGAGCGGGCCAGGCGCGCGGACACCTCCTCGCCCGCCCGCGATGCCTGCTCGGCGATCCGCGCCGCCGCCAGGTCGACGTCGAAGTCAGACACAGCAAATCACCCCGTGGGCCGGTAGAAACCGATGAACGACTGTCCCGCGTTGGTGGTGCGGATCTTGCTGATCTGCACCGGGTCGCCCGCCTCGATCATCTGGCCGTCGCCGATCACCATCGCCACGTGGCCGGACCACACGACGAGGTCGCCCGGCAGCAGCTGGTCGATCGACGGCACCTCGGCCCCGACCGTCTGCTGCGCCGCCGTCCGCGGCAGCTGCAGGCCGGCGTCCTGGTAGGAGGTCATGGTCAGCCCGCTGCAGTCGAGGCCGACGCCGCGGGCGGTGCCGCCCCACACGTACGGCACGCCGAGCTGCGCGAGCGCGTTGCGCACCGCCTTGGCCGCCGTCTCGTTCGGCGCCATGACCTGCTTGCCGCCGGGGAGGTTGATCGCGACGCCGGAGCCGGGCTGCGGCGGGATCGCGACCGGCAGCCGCGGCTTGTGCACCGCGCCCCCGCCGCCGCCTCCCCCGCCACCGCCGCCCCCTCCGCCGCCGCCGTCCGAACCGCCGGAGTACCCGCTGTTGCTGTTGAACGACGACCCGACCTTGGTCGAGGGCGAGGCCGAAGAGGCCGACGTCGACTGCTCTTCGCCGCCGAGCCGGGTGCCGATCGCGGTCAGGTCGTTGATCGTCTGCTCGCTGAACGTGGCCGCCTGGCCGGTGAGCTGGCTGATCTTCGTCTGCAGCTTCATCAGGATGTCGCGCGAAGCGGCGCCGCGGCTCTCCGGCGGCTGGATGGTCTTCACCGCTTCCAGTGCCTTCATCGACGCCGCGATCTCCTTGATGATCTGGTCGCGGACCTGGTCGTTCTTGATCTCGCCGACGTGCAGCGTCTCGGCCGCCTCCGCGACGGCCGTCTCGATCTCGGCGCTTTCGTCGAGGAGGTCCTGGACCTCCTGTTCGAGGCTCTGCGACGTCGCCGTGGCGCGGTCGGTCGTCGAGCCCGAGCTGGCCGAAGCGAGGTTGACGCGCTGCTCCGACGCGACGTCGCGGGTGCGCCCCACCGACGTCTGCAGGGCGACGTGCGCGTCCCGCGCGCCGCTGATGGCGACCGGGTCGTGGCGCAGCTTCTGCGCGAACTGGTTCGTCGTGTCCAGGTGGTGGCGGACGAGCTGGTCGGTGTGCTCGGTCACGAATCGCCGCCCAGCCGCCGGATGACGTCGCCGTGCTCGCCCTCGACCGCCGCGTAGTTGCGGTCGGTCTGCCGGGCGGCTTCGCCGACCTGCCGCCAGCTGCCGCCGACGCGGTGCATCTTCTCCTGCAGCGCGCGCATCCGGCCGCTGTAGGCCCCGGAGAAGCCGGACTCGCCGCCCATCTCCGAGAAGCCGTGGCCGCCGAGCGTCACGTGCGGGCCGACGTGCTTCTCGGCCGCGCCTTTGACGTCTTCGCCGAGCGGGTCGACTTCGCGCGCATACCGCGTGTACGCGCCCTCATCGACGTGAAACCCCGAACCGTCCACTGGTCCTCCCTGTCACCGACAGGTGCGACGTGCGCGCTACACCCCCGGTTCCCCTGCTCAGGGATCCAGCCTAGTCGACGGTCCGTACCCGGGTGGGCGAATTGCCGGGAGTCAGCCGGTCACCTTCGCGAGCCAGCTCGGGTCCTGCCAGGACACGATCGCCCCGTTCGCGGTGACCGTCGGCGTGCCGAACCCGGACTGCCCGCCACCGAAGTCCTGCGCCAGCTTCGGGTCGTTCTCGATCTGCTGGAACGCCGAGTTCAGCTGCTCGTCGTAGGTGCCGGCGTTGACCGTCCGGGCGAACGCCGGGTCGGTGATGCCGACGTTCTTGCCGAGCTCGATCAGCTGCGCCTTGTCGTAGCCGCGCTTGCCCTCCTCGGGCTGGTTGGCGAACAGCGCGTCGTGGAACTGCAGGAACTTGCCCGCGTCGGCCGCGGCGAGCGCCGCGTTCGCCGAGTCGAGCGAGTAGCCCGGCGGGCTGGAGCGCTGGTTGAGCAGCGGCACCATGTGGTAGCGCACCTGCAGCTTGCCGTCGTTGATCGCCTGCTCGATCTGGCTCTTGTACTGCTTCTCGAACTCGCCGCAGATCGGGCAGAGGAAGTCGGCGTAGACGTCGATCGACGCCTTGGCACCCGCCTTGCCCACGGTGACGACGACGCCGTCGCGCTTCTGCGTGACGTCGCCCGCCAGCGAGCTCGTCTTGCCGGCGTCGATGATCTGGCCCTCGGTGCTGTTCCGGTCGGCGATCGTCCAGATCACGCCGCCGATCACGAGCGCGGCCACGACGACCACGGCACCGATCCCGATGATCCACTTGCGCCGGTCGCCGGAGGCTCCCCTGGCCTGCGCGACCACGTTCGAACCGGCCTGCGCCGCCTGACGGCGCTTCCGCGCGGTCCGTTCAGCTCCACCCACTGTGTATC
The DNA here is from genome assembly GCF_040610315.1 of Amycolatopsis sp. NPDC004169. Lineage (NCBI taxonomy): Bacteria > Bacillati > Actinomycetota > Actinomycetes > Pseudonocardiales > Pseudonocardiaceae > Amycolatopsis > Amycolatopsis sp. NPDC004169. Next base: position 28,307 of record NZ_JBEXMD010000036.1, on the reverse strand, counting down.
AGTTCCCTTCCGCGATACCCGAGTAGTCGGGTTCGGGTTCGCCCGAGTTCCCGCGACCTCGCGCCAGCCAGCCGTCGAGCGACAGCCACGTGCGCGGCCGCACCACCAGCCAGACGGCGAGCAGCGCGAACCCCGTGTCGCGGAGGATCTCCTGCGGGTACTCGGTCTGCCCCGCCGCCACCTGACCGCCGCCGCCGAAACACCCGCAGTCGATGCTCAGCCCGCGGGCCCACGACTGGGCGATCCCCGCGATGAGCACCACGAGCAGCCCCAGCGCGGCCGCCGCGGCCCACCGGGTCGCCAGGCCCGCGAGCAGCAGCAGGCCGAGCACGAGTTCCACGAGCGGCAGCGCGATGGCCACCACGTTCGCGAGTGCGTCCGGCAGCACCTGGTACGCCTGCACGGCGATCAGCGTCTGGCCGGGATCCGCCAGCTTGAGCGCACCGGAAACGAGCCAGACGGCCGCCAGCCCGAGCCGGGCGAGCGTGCCGACGGTGTTCAGCACGGGTTGGGACGGTCGCACCACGCACTTAGGCTAACGGGGGGACCTGAGAACAACGTGAGGCGGAGGGAGCGGCCGGATGCGGTGGCGCATGCTCCTCGGCTCGGCGTTGCTGCTGGTCACGGTGTCGGCGTGCGGTCCGGCGCGGGTGTCGCCCACCGACTCGCTCGTCACCCGGGCGAGTGCCGCGGATCACCTGACCATCGGCATCCGGTTCGACGCACCGGGGCTCTCGGAACACACGATCGACGGCCGGTTCGTCGGGTTCGACGTCGATGTCGCGACTTTCGTCGCGAGCGAGCTCGGCGTCGCGGCGAAGGACATCACGTGGCGCGAGACGACGTCGGCCACGCGGGAGACGGACCTCACCTCCGGCGCCGTCGACCTGGTCGTGGCGAGCTATTCGATCACCGGCAAGCGCAAGGAGGTCGTGGCGTTCGCCGGCCCGTACTTCACCACCGGGCAGGACCTGCTGGTGCGGAAGACGTCGGCCGACATCTCCGGGCCGGAGGCGCTCAACGGGCGGCGGCTGTGCTCGGTCACCGGGTCGACGCCGGCGCAGCAGGTGAAGGACAAGTTCGCCCAGGCCGTCCAGCTGGTCGAGTACCCGCGGTACTCCGACTGCGTGACCGCGCTGCTCGCCGGGCAGATCGACGCGGTGACCACGGACGCGGCGATCCTGGCCGGCTACGTCGCCCGCGACCCGGAGCTGCTGAAGATCGTCGGGAAGCCGTTCTCGAAGGAGAACTACGGCGTCGGCCTGCGCAAGGGCGACACCCAGGGCGTCGCCGCGGTCGACGACGCGATCCGGAAGATGATCTCCTCGGGCGAATGGCTGCGCTCGCTCAACGCGAACATCGGCCCGTCCGGCTACCAGCTGCCCCCACCCCCCGAGGTCACCGAGAAGTGAAGCTGCCCGACCTGCCGGTCCGGTCCGTGCTGCCCGACGTCGTCGCCGCGCTGGAGAGGCGCGGCGCCGCGGTGCTCGTCGCGCCGCCCGGCACGGGGAAGACGACGCTGGTCCCGCTCGCCCTGGCGTCGGCGGCCGAGGGCCGGGTGGTGGTCGCCGAGCCGCGGCGGCTGGCGGCGCGCGCGGCGGCCGCGCGGATGGCGGCGATCCTCGGGGAACCGGTCGGCGAGACCGTCGGGTACGCCGTGCGCGGCGACCGGAAGGTGTCCGCGCGAACCCGCATCGAGGTGGTGACGTCCGGGCTGCTGGTGCGGCGCGTGCAGGGCGACCCCGAGCTGCCGGGCGTCTCGACGGTGCTGCTCGACGAGTGCCACGAGCGGCACCTGGACGCCGACCTGCTGCTGGCGCTGCTCCTGGACGTCCGCGCCGGGCTGCGCGAGGACCTGCGGCTGCTGGCGACGTCGGCGACGGTCGCGTCCGGACGCCTGGCGGCCCTGCTCGGCGACGCCCCGGTGGTGACGGCGACGGCGCGGACCTTCCCGGTCGAGTTCTCCTACGTCCCGCCGGCCCGCGGCGAGCGCGTCGAGGCGTGTGTCGCGCGGGCGGTGCGGACGGCGTTGTCTTCGGGCGACGGCGACGTGCTGGCCTTCCTCCCCGGCGCGGGCGAGATCGCCCGCACTTCGGGATTGCTGCGTCTGTCCGATGTGGACGTCCTCCCGTTGCACGGCCGGTTGTCGGCGGCGCACCAGGACGACGCGCTGCGGCCGCGTTCGCGGCGGCGGGTGGTGCTGGCGACGGCCGTGGCGGAGTCGAGCCTGACGGTGCCGGGGGTGCGCGCGGTGGTGGACTCGGGCCTGGCGCGCGTGCCGCGCGTCGACCACCGGCGCGGGCTGCCGGGCCTGGCGACGGTGCGCGTTTCGGCGGCGGTGGCCGCGCAGCGGTCCGGCCGCGCGGGCCGGGAGGCGCCGGGGCGGGCGTACCGCTGCTGGGCCGAGCACGAGCAGGCGACGCTGCCGGCGTACCCCGAGCCGGAGATCCGCACGGCCGAGCTCGCCCGGCTGGCACTGGAACTGGCGTGCTGGTCGACCCCGGACGGCAGCGGGCTGGCCTGGTGGGACCCGCCGGGCGAAGGCGCGCTGGCGGCCGGCCGGGCGTTGCTGGTGACGCTGGGCGCGACGGCCGCGGACGGCACGGTCACCCCGCGCGGACGGCGGATGGCGGAGCTCGGCCTACACCCGCGCCTGGCCCGCGCACTGCTGGACGGTTCTTCGGAGGTCGGCGCCCGCAACGCGGCGGAGGTAGTGGCGCTGCTGGACGCGGGCGCGACGCTGACGGACGTGGCCGCGGAGCTGCGCCGCCTCCGCTCGGCGGCGGACGAGGGTTCGCGGCGCTGGAAGCGCGAGGTCCAGCGACTGGAGGGTCTGGTGTCCCGCAACCGGACCACCCGCTCCCCGTCCACCGGCAGTTCCGCCCCCGATCACGCGAGATCCGCCCTCGGCCACGCGAGATCCGCACCCGATCACGCGAGCTCCGCCCTCGACCACACGACTTCCGGCTCCGATCACGCGAGTTCCGCCCCTGATCACAAGAGATCCGGCTCCGACCACGCGAGTTCCGTTCCCGCGTCCGGCGGCCACCGCCCCGATCCCGCGCTGGTCGTCGCCCTCGCGCACCCCGAGCGGCTCGCCCGGCGGCGGCCCGGTGGCGCGCCCGTCTACCTGATGGCCGGCGGCACCGCCGCCGAACTCCCGCCCGGCAGCGGCCTCGACGCCGAGTGGCTGGCCGTCGCCGAAGCCACCCGCGACCCCGGCCGCGTCCACGGCACCATCCGCCTCGCCGCGGCCGCCGACGAAGCCCTCGCCGTCAAGGCCGGCTCGGTGTCCGAAGTGGATGAAGTGAGCTGGGACGGCGACGTCGTCGCCCGGCGGGTGCGCAGGCTCGGCGCCATCGTCCTGTCCGAGAAGCCGCTCAAGAACGCGGACGTGCACGATGCCCTCGTCACCGGGTTGCGCACCGAGGGCCTCGGCCTCCTCAAGTGGAGCCAGGACGCGACCCGGCTGCGGGAGCGGATGGCGTTCCTGCACCGCGTCCTCGGGCCGCCGTGGCCGCCGGTGGACGACGCCGCGCTGCTGTCCGATGTGGACAGCTGGCTGGACCTCGGCACCGCGCGCCGGAAGGCCGACCTGGCGAACATCAACGCCGGCACCGCGCTGAAGGCGCTGCTCCCCTGGCCGGAGGCGGCGAAGCTGGACGACCTCGCCCCGGACCGGCTCGAAGTGCCGTCGGGCTCGCACATCCGCGTCGACTACCGCGGTGACCAGCCGGTGCTGGCCGTCAAGCTGCAGGAGACGTTCGGCTGGACCGAAACCCCGGTGCTCGCCGGCGTCCCGGTGGTGCTGCACCTGCTCTCCCCGGCCGGCCGCCCGGCCGCGATCACCGCCGACCTCGCGTCGTTCTGGACGTCCGGCTACCCGGCCGTGCGCGCCGACCTGCGCGGCCGCTACCCGAAGCACCCGTGGCCGGAGGACCCGGCGGCCGCGGTCCCGACCCGCCACACCCGCCGCCGCACCTGACGAAAGTCGGGGGCGGCTCGCGACCGTCGTCCGATGTCGGCGCTCACCCGCGGATCGCAGACTTCGAAGCATGATCAAACTTCGGGGACTCACGAAGCGCTACGGGGAGAAAACCGTCGTCGATGCCCTCACCTGCGACGTCGCGCCGGGCCAGGTGACCGGGTTCCTCGGCCCGAACGGCGCGGGAAAGTCGACGACCATGCGGATGACGGTCGGGCTCGACCACCCGCAGGAGGGCGAGGTCCTGGTCGGCGGCCGGCGCTACGCCGAGCTGCGGCACCCGCTGCGCGAGGTCGGCGCGCTGCTCGACGCCAAGGCCCTGCACCCCGGCCGCAGCGCCGGGAAGCACCTGCTGGCCATGGCGCGCAGCAACGGCATCGCGGCGAGCCGCGTGGAGGAGGTGCTGGCGACGGTCGGGCTGTCCGACGTCGCCGGCAAGCGGGCCGGGCAGTTCTCGCTGGGCATGGGCCAGCGGCTGGGCATCGCGGGCGCGCTGCTCGGCGACCCGGGGGTGCTGCTGTTCGACGAGCCGGTCAACGGCCTCGACCCGGACGGCGTCCGCTGGGTCAGGCAGCTCATGCGCGCACTGGCGGCCGAGGGGCGGACGGTGTTCGTGTCCAGCCACCTGATGAGTGAGATGCAGCTGACGGCGGACCACCTGGTGGTGATCGGCAAGGGCAGGCTGCTGGCCGACGCCCCGGTGCCGGAGTTCATCAAGGGCCATTCCCGCACCATGGTTTCCGTCCGCATCCCGGCCGAAGCCGAGCGCTCCACTTTGGACGCCCGGTTGCGCGCCGAAGGCGGGTTGACGCATCCGGGAGAGCCGGGCGCGCTGCTGGTGGAGGGCATCGACGTCACCCGCGTCGGTGATTTGGCGCACGAGCTGGGGATCCGCGTGCACGGGCTGGCGGAGCGGACGGCATCGCTCGAGCAGGCGTACATGGAGTTGACGGCTTCTTCGGTGGAATACGGGGTGTCGGCATGACTTCACCGGTCGCGCTGCACGGCGGCGGGCTGCCGGGAGCGGTGGCAGCGGAGTGGACGAAGCTCTGGTCGGTCCGGGCAACGTGGTGGTGCCTGGCGGCGGGGACGGCGTTGATGCTGGGCTACGGAACGTTGTCGGCCATCGCCCAGCACTACGAGACGGACCCGCAGAGCGCAAACACCATCACCCTGGGCGGCGCGGTGTACTTGACCCAGTTCGCGGTGATAGCGCTGGCGACGCTGTTCGTGACGAGCGAGTACGCGGGCGGCGGAATCCGCTCGACGTTGCTGTGGACCCCGGTACGCGCCAGGGTGGCGCTGGCAAAGGCGGCGGTGCTGCTGCCGGTGCTGTTCGTGTACGGAGTGCTGTTGTCGGGGGCGTCGATGGCCCTGGAGAGGGCGCTGATGGCGGGCCACGGCCTGCCCACCTCGGCTTCGGCGGCCTTCACGACGGCGGCGGGGATGGGCGGGTACTTCGCGTTGCTGGGGTTGCTGTGCACGGGGATCGGCTGGGCGTTGCGCAGCGCGGCGGGGACGTTGGTGTCGGTGATCGTGTTGCTGGTGCCGCTGCCGCTGATCGTGGCGTCGCTGGGCCTGCCGGAGGCGATGCCGTATTTCCCGGGGATAGCGGGGATCAACGCGATGGTGGAGTCGGGAAAGCCCAATCCGGTGACGATGGCGGTGGCACCGTACGCACCGTGGGTGGGGCTGGCGATCGACGCGGTGTGGGCGGGAGCGGCCTTGCTGGCGGGCACGGCGGTTTTGCGCCGCCGGGACGCCTGACTCGGCATTCCCCTGCCAGACGATCCGACCGATGCGCAGCAACCCGGCGACCTCACGCCCTGGCCGCCTGCAGCACCGAATCCGCGACCAGCTTGCCACTTGCGGACCGAGGCCGCCGGGGACGGCCCGATCGAGGGCCGAGCCCACCCGGCAATGGCCCGATCGAGGGCCGCGGGTGGCTGACCGGTCTCGCCAGGCCACTGGTTGCGGTCCAGTTCGCGGCATGGGTGCGGCAACCACCCAGCCCCGCCCCCTACAGAAACCCGCCCTCCCAAGGGGGCCACCCCAAGTCCAGTCTATCGGCCCCACCCGACAAAACCCGCCAAAAGCCGCGGCCCGAGGCCGGTTGTCCACACCCACGCAAGAATGTGGACAACCGGCCCGAGGTCACTCCACCCCAAGCCCCGCCAGGATCTCCCGCGCACTCTCCACCAGCGACTCCAACGAAGGCGGCGCCAGCGACCCCGTCCCCGCCAAAGCCCCGAAGATCGTCCCCTCCATCCAGTCCACCACCACCCGCGCGTGCCTCTCGGCGGACGAAGACCCCGCCGCCTCCAGTGCCGAAGTCGCGAGCCTGCGGATCTGCAACCCGCCCTCGTCGTACACCGCGCGCAGCTCCGGCCGCCGCGTGGCCTCCAGCGCGAACTCGTACCGCGCCAGCATCCGCGTCCGCCCCGCCGTGATTGCCTCGAACGCGTATCCCGCGATGAACTCCGCCAACGACCCGGCCGGCCGCGCCGAAGGCTGGTCCAGCGCCACGATCCGCGCGATCGTCAGCTCCAGCAGCGCCGCCCGCGTGCGCGCGTAGTACGACGTCGATCCCACCGGCAGGCCCGCCGCGCGGTCCACCGCCCGGTGCGTCAAGCCGCGCATGCCCTCCGCCGCGATCACCTCGATCGCTGCGTCGGCAATCACATCCAACCGATCCACGACGCCGCACTCTACAGGTGTAGAGTTCTCTACACCTGTAGAGGAGGCGCCATGCACGCGATAGTGGTCGGCGGCGGCATCGGCGGCCTGGCGGCGGCCTTGGGGCTGCACCGGGTCGGCTGGACGGTCACCGTCCTCGAGAAAGCCCCCGAATTCGGCGACGTCGGCGCCGGGATCTCGCTCTGGCCGAACGCCCTGCGCGCCCTCGACGAACTCGGCGTCGACCTCGGCGAGCGGCTGGCCCCGCAGCGGGACGGCGGCTTCCGCGACCGGCGCGGCCGCCGGATCACCCGCTTCGACGGCGCCGAGTTCGCCCGGCGGCACGGGCGGTCGCTCGGCGCGATCCACCGGCGTGACCTCGTCGCCGCCCTGCGGGACGCCGTCCCGGCCGGCAGCCTCCGGACCGGCGCCGAAGTCACCGAAGTCCGCGAAGACGGCACGGTCCGCGTAGGCAGCGAAGAACTGCGCGCCGACCTCGTCGTCGCGGCCGACGGCATCCACAGCCGGGTGCGTCACGCCCTCTTCCCCGACCACCCGGAGCCGGTGTACTCGGGCAGCACGGCGTTCCGCGGCGTCGCGCACCTTCCCGGCACCCCGCTGAGCACGAGCTTCGACCGCGGCACCGAGGTGGGCGTCCTGCCGCTCTCCGGCGGCGACGTCTACTGGTGGCTCTCGACCCTCGCGAAGCCGGGCACCGGCAAAGCCGACCTCGAGCCGGCCTTCGCGAACTGGCACGACCCGATCCCGGCCCTCATGGCTGCCACCCCGCCGGAAGCCGTGCTGCACCACGACCTCTACTACCTCGGCACCCCGCTGCCCGGCTACACCCGCGGCCGGATCGCGCTGCTCGGCGACGCCGCCCACGCCATGCCGCCGTTCCTCGGCCAGGGCGGCTGCCAGGCCATCGAAGACGCCGTCGTGCTCGCCCACGCGGTGTCCACACAGGACATGGAGAACGCGCTCGAAAGGTACGACCGGACCCGGCGGCCACGCAGCCAGCGCGTCGTCCGCGAGTCCGTCCGGATGGGCAAGCTCGGCCCGCAGCTGGCCAACCCGGTCGCGACGGCCCTGCGCACAGCCGTGCTGAAGTGCCTGCCCGGAACGGTGACGGCCCGCGTGGGCGCGGGGATCACGGGGTGGACGCCGCCGCGTCTCCCCCGACCAGCCCCGCCTCGTACGCCGTGATCGCCGCCTGGACCCGGTTCTTCGCGCCGAGCCGGGTCAGGATGGTGCTCACGTGCGCCTTCACCGTCCCCTCGACGACGAACATCTTCGCCGCGATGTCCGCATTGGACAGTCCGGAACCCAGCAGTGTCAGCACTTCCCGCTCGCGCGGGGTCAGCACGGCGATCCGCTCGCGGGCCGCGGCCGCCCGCGCCAGCTGCCCGCCGGACAGCCGCGCGATCACCCGCTGCGCCACCTTCGGCGAGAGGAACGCGGCCCCATCGGCGACGGCGTGGACACCGGCCAGCAGCTCACGCGGATCACCCGACTTCAGCAGGAACCCACCCGCGCCGAGGCTCAGCGCGCGCTCGATGTAGTCGTCTTCGCCGAATGTGGTCAGCATGATGACGCCGGTGGCGGGCAGCAGCCGGCGGATCTCGGCGGCCGCGCCCAGGCCGTCCAGAACCGGCATGCGGATGTCCAGCAGCACGACATCGGGATGCGTGGCGAGGACCTGCGAGACCGCCGAACGGCCGTCGCCCGCTTCGGCGACGACCTCGATTTCCGCATCGGCGGCGAGGATCGCCGCCACCCCCGCCCGCATCATCGCTTCGTCGTCGGCCAGCACGACCCTGATCACGGCGCCCCCTCGGTGAACCGGTCCTTGGCCACCAGTTTCCCACCGGCGAAACACAGCCGGTACGCGGCATAGTCGTCGACGAGCCACGATCGGCCGGTGCCGTAGTACTCGCACGCGACCCCGGGCACGGCCGGCTGCGGCGGCTCGGTTCGCCGCGGCCGGGCGCTGCGCTGGTTCGACGGCAGCTGCGACGCCACCTCTGCCCGCGACTGCCCGATCCGCAGCTGTTCGTAGACGCCGGCGGGCAGCTCCGAGGAGTTCCACTGGTAGAGGAACACGATCCCGGCGACCGCGAGCACCACGGCGAACAGGCCGACCGGGACGGCGACGGCCTGGATCAAGCTGCGCCGCACGTCACGCCGGGCCAGCTCGAGAGCCTTGGCCGACGTCGACAACTCGACCTCGTCATCCGGGACATCCGAAGCGGCCGGCTCACCCGGCGCGGCGCCGTGCGGCAGTGTCGCGGTGACGGCGAACCCACCGGCCCGCGGACCGGCCCGCAACGTCCCGCCGACGAGCCGCACGCGCTCCCGCAGGCCGATCAGCCCGACGTGCCCGGCCGCGGCCCCGGGCAACGGCCCGGCAGGCGGCGGCGCGTTGACCACGCTGACATCGGTCTGCGCACCGGCGCTGGTCACCCGGACCGTCACGGCGGCGCCCGGCGCGTGCTTCGCCACGTTGGTCAGGGCCTCCTGCACCACGCGGTAAGCGGCGCGGGCCACCATCGGCGGTGCGCCGTCTATGTCCACAGTGGACTCGATGAGCAGGCCCGACGCGCGCGCCCGGCCGATCAGCTCGCCGAGGTCGCCCTGCACCGGCTCGACCGGCGCGGCGTCCTCGCGCAGCACGCCGATGATCTCGCGCAGCCGCTCGGTCGCCGTCGCGGCGCTGGTCCTCAGCTGCGCGGCCGCGTCGCGCTGGGCGTCGCCGAGGCCGCTGGCGACCTCCAGCGCGGCGGCGCGGACGGCGATCAGGCTCAGCTCGTGCCCCAGCGAGTCGTGCATATCGCTGGCGATGCGGGCGCGCTCACGCAGCCGCGCCTGCTCGGCGACCAGCTGCTGCCGGCTTTCCATTTCCTCGGCCCGGCGCCAGCCCGTGCGGGCGAGCTCGCCGCGAACCCGCACGTACCGCCCGAGCAGCCACGGCGACAACCCGGCGAAGACGAGAATCGCCACCATCGCCGCCCAGTCCCCCGGCCCGTCCGGTCCGACCAGCAATGCAAGCGGCAGACCGACGATCGTCACGGCGACCCCGATCAGCACGCCCGGCCGGGCCCGTTCCATCCGCAGCCCGGCCTGGTAGGACATCGCGACCAGGACGAAGACCACCCAGACGGGCACGTGGTCGCCGAACGGGAAAGTCACCGCAAGCGCCCCGGCCAGCGCGATGCCCAGCGAGACGACGGGGTACCGCCGAGCCGTGGCCACCGAACCCGCCACGACGGCGAGGCCGCCGGCGATTTCCCACCAGGACCGGGCGTTCACGGTGTCCGAGATGACGCTGTAGGCGAGGAACAGTCCCAGGAGCACGTCGAGCACCACGCGCCACCTGCGCTTTGTCACTGTCCGCACGAATTCGAAGCTACAAGCCGTGACGAGGGCCGACCACTGCCGAAAGTCAACCCTTCGGCGCGCTCCGAGACCGGGTTCGCAGCCTCCGAGAGCACCGCTCTGCAATGTGGACGCCGCTCTCGAGAACGAGAGAGCACCGCTCTTGTTTCGGAGCGCCATGCCAGACACAAGAGAGCAGTGCTCTCGTTTCAGAGCATCGCGCCCGGCGGGACGGGCGAGCAGGACAAGGTCAGGTCGGGCAGGGCAGGGCCAGGCGGGACCGAGCGGAGCAGGGAAAGCCCGGGCGGCCGAACGAGAGCAGTGCTCTCGAATCGGAGCACCGACCCCATCATCAGCGAGAGCACCGCTCACAACTGCGAGCAGTGCTCCACATCGCCCCAAACCACCGGCCAAGCAGGCCCATCTCCGCGCGGCCGTGCCCGCCGTGTTGCATGATGATCCACCATGGCCGACCGCACACTCGCCGACCAGCTGGGCGGCTACCTCCCCGCAGGCATCGAGGCCCTCGACGAGCACGAGCGGCAGGACCTCGCCAACGCACTCCGCGACGCGCGCAGGCGGCAAGCGAAAGCGCTCGCCGAAGCCGGCGAAGAAGGCCTCCGATACGTCCCCGCCCTGCTCCGCGGCGCAGTCCGGAAAGCAGTGGGCCTGTGACACCCCAAAGCCCCGCCACAGCCGGCAACTACGCCGCCGAGGGCGAGATCCTCAAGCTGGCCCGCGTCCTCGGCGTCGCACCCTCCCGGCTCGAGTACCTCGCCCGCGTCGACGCCGGCGATCTGCAGGCCTTCCGCGAACAGGTCACCGACACCCTCTTCGACGCCAACGCGGCCGCCCTGCAGCGGATGGCGCTGGCCGCTCGGGTTGTGCCCGTCGGGGTGCTCGCCAAGATCGCCGAGAAGGTGTTCGGCCCGCTGCTGTGCGCCCGGATCGCCGGGCTGGTCGACGTCTCGCGCGGCGTCGACGTTGCCAAGCGGCTCAGTCCCCGCTTCCTCGCCGAGGTCGCCGCCGAGCTCGATCCGCGGCGGGCGAGCGCGATCATCAGCCGGATCCCGCTGGACACCGTCCTCGCGGTCGCCGGCGAGCTGGCGCGCAAGGAGGACTGGATCACCCTCGGCCGGTTCGTCGGGCACCTGCCCGACCCCACCGTGCGGCAAGCACTCGAGCGGATCGACGACCCGGCGCTGCTGCGGATCGCCTTCGTGCTCGACGACAAGGGCCGCATCGACCACGTCGTGGGCCTGCTCCCGGCGCACCGGCTCGGCCGGCTGGTCACCGCCGCGAGCGCCGACGAGGACCTCTGGACGCCGGCGCTCGACCTGCTGACCCACCTGGGCGAGGCGCGGCGCGCCACGCTGAAACCGATGCTGTCCGGGCTGCCCGCAGGGTTCCGGGACCGCGTTCAGGCGACGATCAAGTAGATCCCGTAGCCGACGATCGCCGCGCAGAGCGCGAAGCAGATGACCGCGCCGGCCAGCGGTCCGGAGCCCGAGCCGCCCGCGGCGCGGGCCGAGTCGCGCTGGGAGAGCCCGACCACGCCGAACGAGAACAGGCTCGTCAGCACGACGACCGCGCCCAGCGCGACGAGGAAGACGAGACCGAGGGAACCCCAATCGATGTGCACGGCGCTCCTCAGGCGTTGGCCGGCTGGGCGGCCGGCTCGGACTCGTTGACGGAGTTGGCGCTGACCGGGTTCCGCTTCGACGCGAGGTAGATGCCCAGCGCGACGACGACCCCGGCGAGGCCGACCAGCACGGTGCCCCAGGTCCCGAGCGTCGAGACCTCGGCGGCGAGCGCGCCGACGATCGCCGCGGCGGGCAGCGTCAGCGCCCAGGCGACGACCATCTTGCCCGCGACGCCCCAGCGGACCTCGGCGAGCTTGCGCCCGAGCCCGGAGCCGATGATGCCGCCCGAGCAGACGTGCGTGGTGGACAGCGCGAACCCGAGGTGCGCCGAGGTGAGGATGACCGCCGCGGCGCTCGTTTCCGCCGCAAACCCTTGCGGCGTCTGGATTTCGGTGAGCTTCTTGCCCATCGTCTGGATGATCCGCCAGCCACCGAGGTAGGTGCCGAGCGCGATGGCGAGGCCGGCGGTCAGGATCACCCAGACCGGCGGACCCGAGTTCGGCGCGAGCGAGCCGGAGGCGATCAGCGTCAGCGTGATGACGCCCATGGTCTTCTGCGCGTCATTCGTGCCGTGCGCGAGCGAAACCAGGGACGCCGAGGCGATCTGGCCTGCCTTGAACGTCCGCCCGACCGTGTCCTGCTTCGCCCGTGCGGTGATCCGGTAGACGAGGAAGGTGCCCAGCGTCGCGACGATCCCGGCGACCACCGGCGAGGCGAGCGCCGGGATCAGCACCTTCTCGACGACCTTCCCGAAGTGGACGGCGTCGGAGCCGGAGGCGATCCAGGTGGCGCCGATCAGCCCGCCGAACAGCGCGTGCGACGAGCTCGACGGCAGCCCGATCAGCCAGGTCACCAGGTTCCACACGATGGCGCCGACGAGGCCGGCGAAGATGATCACCGGGGTCACCTTGGTGTCGTCGACGATCCCGCCGGAGATCGTCTTCGCGACCTCGACCGAAAGGAACGCGCCGACGAGGTTCAGCACGGCCGAGACGGCGACCGCGACCTTCGGTTTGAGTGCGCCGGTGGCGATGGAGGTGGCCATCGCGTTGGCGGTGTCGTGGAAGCCGTTGGTGAAGTCGAAGGCCAGCGCGGCGACGATCACCACCAGCACGATCAGCGAAAAGTCCATGGACGGCCCACTCTCGTTGCTGTTCGTCAGCAACGCTACTGATCGACAGCGGCCGCTCCGATCCCGGCGGCGTGACGGCTTCCTGAACTCTCCGTGAACCGGGGTGGGGCAGACCCCACCCCGGCCCCGGGGGCGAAACCCAGTGCGCCCGCCCGCATCACCCGCAACACTCGAAATCGGGCGAAAGGGGACCGTGGTGAACAAGCTGGGGTGGGCGGTCGTCGCGACGGTGGCGTCGGCGGTGTTGTTCTTCTTCGGCACCGGGCTGGATCCGGTGCCCGAGCTCGCCTGGGTGGCGCCGCTGCCGATCCTGCTGCTCGCGCCGCGGGTCCCCGGTGCCGCCGCGATGGCGTGCGCGTTCGCCGCCTACCTGGCCGGCAGCGCGGGCAGCTGGAGCTACTTCCGGCATTCCCTGGCCGTTCCGCGGCCCGCGGCGATCGCGATCCTCGGCGGCAGCGCACTGCTGTTCGCCCTGTCCGCCGGGCTGTTCCGGGTGCTGGTCCGCCGCGGCCACGGCTTGCCGGCAGCGCTCGCCGCGCCCGCGCTGTGGACGGCCGTGCTGTACGGCGTTTCGCTGCTCAACCCGACCGGGATCATGGACACTCTGATGACGACCCAGGCGGACCGGCCGGCCGTGCTGCGGCTCGCCGCGGTCACCGGTGGCTGGGGTGTCGAATACCTGGTCCTGTTCGTCCCAGCCGCCGTCGCCGCCGCGCTCGCCCCGCGGGTTCGCGGCCTCGCGCGGGTGGCCGGACTGGTCGCCACGGCCGCAGCACTGACCGGGCTCGTCGTCTGGACCACGCCGCCGCCGTCCGGGCCGTCCGTGCGGGTCGCCCTGATCGCCATGGACAAGGGTCCGTGGGCGGCCGACGTCGACACGTTCGAGGGCCGGACCACCGTCCAGGCCTATGTGGACGAAATCGAGCGGCTGCCCGGCGGTGTCCAAGCCGTCGTGCTCCCCGAAGCCGCCTTCGCGGTGGACCGGACCAGCCGCCCGCGGCTCGTCGACACCGTCACCGAGGTCGCCCGGGCGCGCAACCTCGACGTCGTCACCGGTGTCATCGACACGACTCCGGACGGCCGGTTCAACGCCGCACTGGCGATCCCGCCGTCGGGTCCGCCGGTGGAATACCGCAAGTGGCACAACGGGGATTCGCCGAACCTCGGCTCCGGCACGCAGCTCGCGCACTTCGCCGGGATCGGGCTGATGGTGTGCATGGACGTCAACTTCGCCGACCCCGCCGGTGAGTACGGCAAGGCGGGCACGGGCTTGGTCCTCGTCCCGGCGTCCGACGAGGACGTCGACGGCTGGGCGCACAGCCGCACGGCGCTGATCCGCGGCGTCGAGAACGGCTTCTCGGTGGCGTGGAGCGCGGCCCGCGGGACGCCGATGCTGGCGGACGCACAAGGACACGTGCTGGCCGAGGCCCACACCGGCGGCAGTCCGTTCACGGTGGTCGTCGCCGACGTCCCGATCGGTCCCGGCAAGACGCCCTACGCGCGCTTCGGCGACTGGTTCGCGTGGCTGTGCGGACTGGTCGCGCTGACCGGCCTGGTGGTCGCCGCTCGTCGGCCGTCGTTGTCACCGGTCACAACGAACACCGGGCAACTCTGAGCGTTTTCCCAGGTGGCCTCCAGCGGTATGTGACCGATCATGATTCCCGTCACGTACTGACGGGTAACTGGAGGCAACGGAATGCGGGTCACCAACGGCGGTGTCAAGCGAACCCTGGCCGTGCTCGCCGCGGCGCTCACCCTCGGCGCGGTCGCGCCGCCGGCCGCGGAGGCGACACCGGACGGCGGCTGGAACGACTGGGGCTGCCGCCCGTCGGCCGCGCACCCGGAGCCGGTCGTGCTGGTGCACGGCCTCGGCGCGAACGACACCGTCAACTGGTTCTTCCACGCGCCGAAGATCGCCGAGCAGGGCTACTGCGTCTTCTCCCTGACGTACGGCACGGGCGTCCTCGGGCCGGGCGTCGGCGGGCTGGCGTCCATGCGCGACAGCGCGGCGCAGCTCGGCCGGTTCGTCGACAAGGTCCGGGCCGCGACCGGCGCGGCCAAGGTCGACATCGTCGGTCACTCCGAAGGCAGCACGATGCCGGCGTACTACCTCAAGTACGGCGGCGGCGCGGCCGAAGTCGCGAACTTCGTCGGCTTCGGCGCGAACTACCGCGGCACCACGCTCGGCGGCCTCGACGCGCTGGCCAAGGCCCTCCTGACGACGGTCCCCGGCCTCGGCCCGGTGCTGCGCACGGCGTGCGGCGCGTGCTCGGAGTACCTGGCCCCGTCGGCGTTCCTGGACGACCTGGCCCGCGGCGGCGTCCACGTGCCAGGGCCGGCGTACACGAGCATCGTGAGCAAGTACGACGAGGTGGTGACGCCGTACACGAGCGGGATCCTCGCCGAGCCGGGCACGAAGGACGTCGTCCTGCAGGACTTCTGCGCCTCGGACGCCTCGGGCCACCTGAGCCAGGCGGTCGACCCCAACGTCACCGAGCTGATCCTGCACGCACTGGACGCGTCCTACGTGCCGACGTGCACGCCGTTCACCCTGCCACTCTGACCCCGGCCCGCCACACCGCCCGGGTCAGCGGCACGCCCGGCCGGTAGGCCAGGTGGGTCACCGAAGGCGCGTCGAGGACGTGGACGTCCGCCCGCGAACCGGGCCGCAGGACGCCCACGTCCTCGCGCCGCAGCGCTTTCGCCCCGCCCGCCGTCGCGGCCCAGACCGCTTCCTCGACCGTCATGCGCATCTGGAGCACCGCGGTCGCGACGCAGAAGGCCATCGACGTCGTGTACGAGCTGCCCGGGTTGGCGTTGCTGGCCAGCGCCACCGTCGCGCCCGCGTCGAGCAGCCGGCGCGCCGGGGCGAGCGGCTGCCGGGTCGACAAATCGCACGCGGGCAGCAGGGTCGCGACCGTCTCGGACGCCGCCAAGGCTTCGACGTCCGCGTCCGAGAGGTGGGTGCAGTGGTCGACGCTCGCCGCGCCCAGCTCCACCGCCAGCCGGACTCCGGGGCCTTCGCCCAGCTGGTTGCCGTGCACACGCAGTCCCAGCCCGCGCTCGGCCGCGGCCTTCAGCACCCGGGCCGACTGGGCTTCGTCGAACGCGCCGGTCTCGCAGAACACGTCCGCCCAGCGCACGCTGCCCGCCACCGCGTCGAGCATCTCGCCGCAGACGAGGTCCACATAGGACTCCGCGTCGGCGCCGGGCGGGACGAGGTGCGCGCCGAGGAACGTCACCTCGTCGGCCACCTCTCCGGCGATCCGGGCGGACCGGGCTTCGTCCGCGACGGTCAGCCCGTAGCCCGTCTTCGTCTCCAGGCAGGTCGTCCCCTGCCGGGACGCTTCGTCGACGTGCCGGCGCAGGTTCGCCGCCAGTTGCTCGTCGGACGCCTCCCGCGTCGCGCCGACGGTGGTCGCGATGCCCCCCGCCGAGTAGGGCTTCCCGGCCATCCGCGCCTCGAACTCGGCGGTGCGGTCGCCGGCGAAGACGAGGTGGGTGTGGCTGTCCACCCAGCCGGGCAGCACCGCGCGGCCTTCGACGTCGACCCGCTCGTCGGCCGCCGGCTCGCGCGCCGCGGGGCCCACCCAGGCGACGCGCGAGCCGTCCAGCACCAGGGCCGCGTCGGAAAGACGGCCCAGCGCCGGGTCGTGGGTGGTGAGTTCGCCGATGCCCGTGATCAGGACCGCCACAGTGCCTCGATCTCCTTCGCCAGAACGGTTTCCGGCCGGTCGACGAGCCGGTGCGCGCCGTCGCGTACCACCTCGCGGCCGGCCACGACGACGTGCCGGACGTCCGCGCCGGACGCCGCGAACACCACCCCGGACGGCTCGATCCCGGCCGTCCGCACGGAATCCATGGTCACGGTGACGAAGTCCGCGCCCGCCCCCTCGGCGAGCGCGCCGACCTCGTCCCAGCCGATCGCCGCGTGGTCCGTGCCCGCTTCGAGCAGCTCTTCGGCGCTGAACCGGCCGCGTTGCTCGCTGGCCAGCCGGTCGTCCAGCTCCAGCGCGCGGGTCTCCTCGAAGGCGTCGACGACGGCGTTGCTGTCGCTGCCGACGCTCAGCCGCACCCCGGCGTCCCGCAGCGCGCGGGCGGGGCCGATGCCGTCGCCGAGGTCGCGTTCGGTGGTCGGGCAGAAGCACGCCCGCGCGCCGCCGAGCCGGTCGATGTCCGACGTCGTCAGGTGCGTGGCGTGCACGGCGACCAGCCGCTCGGTCAGCACCCCGTGATCGGCCAAGAGCTCGGTGGGCGTGCGGCCGTAGGCGGCCCGGCACTGCTCGTTTTCGGCCCGCTGCTCCGAAAGGTGGATGTGCACCACTCGCGGACTGTCCACAAGCGACATCTGGTCGGCCGGGACCGCGCGCACCGAGTGGATGGCCGCGCCCACCCGGAACAGCTCGTCTTCCTTCAGCCCGGCCACTCGGGAGGCCCACGCCGAGGCCGAGCCGTCGGAGAACCGCCGCTGGACCTCGTCGGGCGCGACGCCGATGCCGCCGGCGAGGTAGCAGGTGTCGAGCAGGGTCAGCCGGATCCCGGCGTCGGCCGCGGCCTGCCGCAGCGCGTGCCCCATGGCGTTCGGGTCGGCGTAGGGCTTCCCGCCGGGCGCGTGGTGCAGGTAGTGGAACTCCCCCACGCTCGTGTACCCGCCGAGCACCATCTCCGCGTAGACGCCGCGGGCCAGCCGGTAGTAGGTGTCCGGGTCGAGCCGGGACGCCAGCGCGTACATCCGCTCGCGCCAGGTCCAGAACGTGCCGCGCTCGTGGTGCGTCCGGCCCCGCAGCGCCCGGTGGAAGGCGTGCGAGTGCCCGTTCGCGAAGCCCGGCAGCGTGAGCCCGGCGAGCACGGTGCCGCCGCGCGGCGAACCCGGCGCCACACCGGTGATCCGGCCGTCGGTGACGTCGATCCGCACGCCGGCCGCGATCCCGCCGGGCAGCCAGGCCTGTTCGCACCAGAAAACTGTCGGTGCCGCGCGATAGGCTGGAAACGGGGGGCGCCCCCGCGGGCCGGGGGTCACTGCGCCAGCCGTTCCAGGGCCGTGGCCAGCGCTGCCGCACCGGCTTCGACGTCCTCGGCCTCGGCGAACTCCTCCGGCGAGTGGCTGATTCCCGTCGGGTTGCGCACGTAGAGCATCCCGGCCGGGACGAACCCGGCGAGGATGGCCGCGTCGTGGCCGGCCCCGGTCGGCAGCTCCGGCGGCGCGCCGAGCCAGCCGCCGAAGTCGCGCCGCAGGGCGTCGTCGAACACGACGTCGCCGGAGTAGGACTCGCGGGTCACCTCGACCCGGCAACCTTCCTCCGCAGCCGCCTCCGAAGCGGCCCGGCTGATCTCGGCGACCAGTCCCGGGGTGCCTTCGCCGGGCACCCGCGCGTCCAGCCAGAGGTCCACTGTGGACGCGATGACGTTGGTCCCGCCGGGGGTCGGCACGAGCCGGCCGACGGTCGCCCGCGCATCCGGCACCTTCGCGGCCAGCCGCCGGACGGCGGTGACGGTCGCCGCGGCAGGCAGCATCGGGTCCGCGCGGTCGGCCAGCAGCGTCGCGCCGGCGTGGTTGCCCTGCCCCGCGAAGGAGAACCGCCACCGCCCGTGCGCGATCACGGTGCTGCCGACGGCCACCGGCGAACCGAGGTCGATCAGCCCGCGGCCCTGCTCGACGTGCAGTTCGAGGAAGTGCCCGATCCGGTCGAGCCGCTCGGTGTCCGGCCCCATCCGCGCCGGGTCGACCCCCGCCTTCGCGGCCGCCTCGGCGAACGTCACGCCGTCGGCGTCCCGCAGGCCGCGTGCTTTGTCGGCGTCAATGGTGCCGGTGAGCAGGCGCGAACCCAGGCAGGGCACGCCGAACCGGCCGCCCTCCTCCTCGGCGAACACCACGACGGCGAGCGGACGGCGGGGCCGGAAACCCTTGCCCTGCAAGGCTTCGACCGCGGCCAGCGCGCTCACCACGCCGAGCGGGCCGTCGAACGCGCCGCCGCCGGGCACCGAGTCGAGGTGGCTGCCGGTGACCACGGCGTTGCGGCCCGGCGGCCCCCACCAGGCCCAGATGTTGCCGTTGCGGTCGGTCTCGACGTCCAGCCCGAGCCCCAGCGCGCGCTCGACGAACCACTCCCGCAGGTCGTGCTCGGGCCGGTCGAAGGCGTGCCGCGAGTAGCCGCCGCGCTTCGGGTCGCGCCCGACGCCGTCGATTTCGCCGAGGAGCCCGGAGGCGGTCACTCGGCCTCCCGCATGGGCACCCGCACACCGCGCTCGGCGGCGACGTCGGCCGCGCGGTCGTAACCGGCGTCGACGTGCCGGATGACCCCCATGCCCGGGTCGTTGGTGAGCACCCGCTCCAGCTTCTGCGCGGCCAGCGGCGTCCCGTCGGCCACGCTGACCTGGCCCGCGTGGATGGACCGGCCCATGCCGACGCCGCCGCCGTGGTGGATCGACACCCAGCTCGCGCCCGAGGACGTGTTGACCAGCGCGTTCAGCAGCGGCCAGTCGGCGATGGCGTCGGAGCCGTCGGCCATGCCCTCGGTCTCGCGGTACGGCGAAGCCACGCTGCCGGAGTCCAGGTGGTCGCGGCCGATGACGACCGGCGCCTTCAGCTCGCCGCTGGCCACCATCTCGTTGAACCGCAGGCCGGCCAGGTGCCGCTCGCCGTAGCCGAGCCAGCAGATCCGCGCCGGAAGCCCCTGGAAGGCGACACGTTCTCCGGCGAGGCGGATCCAGCGGGCGAGGGATTCGTTTTCCGGGAACAGGTCCAGCATCGCGCGGTCGGTCGCGGCGATGTCCTCGGGGTCACCGGAGAGCGCCGCCCAGCGGAACGGGCCGTTGCCCTCGCAGAACAACGGGCGGATGTAGGCGGGCACGAAGCCGGGGAAGTCGAACGCGCGCTCACAGCCGCCGAGCTTGGCTTCGCCGCGCAGGGAGTTGCCGTAGTCGAAGACCTCGGCGCCGCGGTCGAGGAAGCCGAGCATGGCCTCGACGTGGTCGGCCATCGACTCGCGCGAGCGGTCGGTGAACTCGTCGGGCTTCTTGGCCGCGTAGTCGTGCCAGTCGTCGACGCTGATCCCCTTGGGCAGGTAGGAAAGCGGGTCGTGCGCCGACGTCTGGTCGGTGACGATGTCGACCTCGACGTTGCGGCGCAGCAGCTCCGGCAGCACCTCGGCGGCGTTGCCGACGACACCGACCGACAGCGGCCGTTTCTCCTGCTTCGCCTTGGTGACGCGGGCGATGGCGTCGTCGAGGTCGTCGGCGACCTCGTCGAGGTAGCGGGTTTCGACGCGGCGGTGCGCGCGCTGCGGGTCACACTCGATGACCAGCGCGACGCCGTCGTTCATGGTCACGGCGAGGGGCTGCGCGCCACCCATGCCACCGAGACCCGCGGTCACGGTCAAGGTGCCTTTCAAAGACCCGCCGAACCTCTTCTTCGCGACAGCGGCGAACGTCTCGTACGTGCCCTGGAGGATGCCCTGGGTGCCGATGTAGATCCACGAACCCGCGGTCATCTGGCCGTACATCGTCAGGCCCTGCTGTTCCAGGCGGCGGAACTCCGGCCAGGTCGCCCAGTCGCCGACCAGGTTCGAGTTCGCGATCAGCACGCGCGGCGCCCACTCGTGCGTCCGGAACACCCCGACCGGCTTGCCCGACTGCACCAGCAGCGTCTCGTCGACGTCCAAAGTGGTCAGTTCACGGGTGATCGCGTCGAAGCTGGCCCAGTTGCGGGCGGCCTTGCCGGTGCCGCCGTAGACGACCAGGTCTTCGGGCCGCTCGGCGACGTCGGGGTCGAGGTTGTTGTGGAACATCCGCAGCGCGGCTTCGGTCTGCCACGACTTGGCGGTGAGCTGGGTGCCGCGGGCGGCACGGACGACGCGGGACATCAGACCTCCAGACGGGCGGCGTCGAGGACGGCGCCGGAGCGGACGAGTTCTTCGGCGGCCGCGATCTCGGGCGCCAGGTGGCGGTCGGGGCCGGGGCCCGCGACCTTCGTGCGGAGCAGGTCACGCACCGCGCCGGTGACCGGCGACGGCTCGAGCGGCGCGCGGAAGTCCAGCGCACGGGCAGCCGTGAGCAGCTCGATGGCCAGGACGGTGGTCAGGCCGTCGACGGCCTTGCGCAGCTTCCGCGCGGCCGACCAGCCCATGGAGACGTGGTCCTCCTGCATCGCGCTGCTCGGGATGGAGTCGACCGACGCCGGCACGGCGAGCCGCTTGAGCTCGCTGACCACGGCGGCCTGGGTGTACTGGGCGATCATGTGGCCGGAGTCGACGCCGGGGTCGTCGGCGAGGAACGGCGGCAGGCCGTGCGAACGCGCCTTGTCGAGCATCCGGTCGGTGCGGCGCTCGGCGATGCTGGCGACATCGGCGATCGGGATGGCCAGGAAGTCCAGCACGTAGGCGACCGGCGCGCCGTGGAAGTTGCCGTTGGACTCGACGCGGCCGTCGGCGAGGACGACCGGATTGTCCACAGCGGACATCAGCTCGCGCTCGCCGACGAGCTCGGCGTGGGTGAGGCTGTCGCGCGCGGCGCCGTGCACCTGCGGGGCACAGCGCAGCGAGTAGGCGTCCTGGACGCGGTTGCAGTCCGGGCCGCGGTGGCTTTCGACGATCTTCGAACCCTGCAGCGCCTGCCACATCCGGGCCGCGGACTTCGCCTGCCCGGGGTGCGGGCGCAGCGCCTGGAGGTCGGCGGCGAACGCGCGGTCGGTGCCCAGGAGAGCTTCGACGCTCATCGCGGCGGTGATGTCCGCGACATCGAACAGCCGGTGCAGGTCGGCGGCGGCAAGCAGGAGCATGCCGAGCATGCCGTCGGTGCCGTTGGTGAGCGCGAGGCCCTCCTTCTCGGCGAGCACGACCGGCTCGACCCCGGCGTGCTTCAGCGCTTCCGCCGCGGGCTTCAGCTGACCCGCGTGGATGACTTCGCCTTCGCCCATCAGCGCGAGCGCGACGGCGGCCAGCGGCGCGAGATCGCCGGAGCAGCCGAGCGAGCCGTACTCGTGGACGATCGGGGTGATGTCGGCGTTGAGCAGGGCCGCAAGCGTTTGCGCGGTGCCCGGGCGGACGCCGGTGTAACCGCTGGCGAGGGTCCGCAGCCGCAGCAGCATCAGCGCGCGGACGACCTCGGCCTCGACGGCGGGCCCGGCGCCGGCGGCGTGCGAGCGGATCAGGCTGCGCTGCAGCGCGGTCCGGCTCTCGACCGGGATGTGCCGGGTGGCGAGCGCCCCGAAGCCGGTCGAGACGCCGTAGGTGGGCGTGACCGCGTGCGCGAGGTTCTCGATGTGCTGGCGCGTCGCGGCGAGGTTCTTCTCGGCGGCGTCCGTGAGCCCGACCAGCGCGTGGCCGCGGACGACGTCGACGACCTGGGCGGCGGTCAGGGGTTCCGGGCCCAGGAGCACTTTTTCCGGCATGGGCTCATTGCACCCCCTCGGAACCGCTGGTGGGATGCCCCACGGAGTGGTTCTGTCTGGAATCCCAGACGTAGGCTCGGGGGCATGGGCGAGAGCAGTGAGGTCCCCGCGCTGCGCCGCGGCCTGGCGGTGCTGCGCCTCCTGGCCGCGAGGCCCGGCCCGGTCACCGCGGCCGCCATCGCGCGCGAAGCGGGTCTCCCGCGCTCGAGCACTTACCACCTGCTCAGCGAGCTCGAGGCCGCCGGGTTCGTCGTCCACCTGCCCGCGGAACGCCGCTACGGCCTGGGCATCGCGGCGTTCGAACTGGGCTCGGCCTACCTGCGCCACGACCCGCTGGAGCGGCTGGCCGGGCCGTTGCTGCGCAAGCTCGTCGACCGCGTCGGGCACACGGCCCACCTGGGCGTCCTGCACGGCAACGAGTCGCTGTACCTGATCAAGGAGCGCCCGGCCCGCCCCGAGACGCTGGTGACGGAGGTCGGTGTCCGGCTACCGGGCCAGCTGACCGCGTCCGGCCGGGCGATCCTGCGCCACCTGCCGCCCCCGCACGTCCGCGCGCTGTTCCCGTCGGCCGCGGCGTTCGTCCTCCGCACCGGCCGCGGCCCGCGCACGCTGGCCGAGCTGCGCCGCACCCTGACCGCGGAACGCCGCCTCGGCTGGTCGGTCGAGGACGGCCACGTCACGGCCGGCTTCGCCTCGGTGGCCAGCCCGGTCTTCGACCACGGCGCCCGCCCGCTGGCCGCGATCAGCGTGACCCTTCGCCACCACTGCGCGGCGCAGCCGTGCCCGGAGACCTGGCCGGACCTGGCGGCGGAAGTGGCCGCCACGGCCGCCGAGCTGACCACCCGCATCGGCGGCCACTCGGCGTGACGCTCAGCTCCCGGCCGCGTCTCGGATGCCCGCGCCCAGCGCAAGCATCGGTTGCGGCGCCCGGGGCGCCCGCGCGTCGGCGGCCAGCAGTCTCAACGTGTCCTCGTCCTCAGCGATCTGTAGCAGTACCCGGCGGCCTTCTCCGTCGAGCAGTGCAGTCATCTGCGACCCGAGCAGCCAGGCACCGGCAAGCGCCGGGTCGTATTCGTTCTTTTCCAGCACTTCGGGTTCTTCATAAAGACGGTCGAAGTAGGCGCCCGACGAGTACCACGAGATCATTTCGGCGAGGTCGTCCGCGTCCCGGGTGGTCGTATTGCGCCGATCCCGCCAAGTCAGCAGCTTGAGCAGAGCCAACGCCGGCACTGCGGGGACGCGGACAGTGACCCCCTGGGGCAGGACGGCGGTTTCGGCTGTCGGCGCTGCCTCGCTCAGACCGCGGACGTTCATCCGGTAGTCGTCCGGCCAGAGGATGGTGCGGTCTTCACGCTCGATTCCGCCGTAGGGCACCACGTCGACTTCCACCCCGTCGACGAGGAACTTGTGCACACCCCGGCCATGCCGTTCGAGCTGGCCGGTCAGCCGCTCGAAATCCTCCCAGCTGCATACCTCCACAGCGATGTCGACATCCCGGGTGGAGCGGCCGGGCGGCTGTCCGACCAACCCGATCGAGAGGATCGTGCGCGCCGTCGCGCCGACCACGAGGTAGTCCAAATGCGCCGCCCTGGCGGCCGCGTCGATGCGCACCAATGCACGAGCAGTAAGAGCGATCTCACGATCGGCCGAGGCTGACAAGTCGATCATCACTGCTCCGAATCCGATCTCCGTGTTCACGCTGGCGGGGGTCTCCGGAGGCCAGCAGATCGGCATAAATCAGCGGGGAAGGCACTATCCAGGAGTCATGATCCGGCAAGTGCCAGAACCTTTCCCGGATGTGTACGTTCCCGCCGCCCTCCGCTCGGGCCATGCGGTGCCGGCCGACGAACTGCGCCGGGAAACTTTCCACGTAGAGCGTGAGCGAGGCCGGCCGCAGGTGTGGGTCTATGAGACTGGCGCCGGCCTCGCCTCCCACCTGGATGCCCATCGACCGCATCTCGGTTTCCGAGTCCCGCCACCACGAGAGGTCGCCCACCGAGAATTCACCGAGCGCGAGCGGGCCGTGCAGGGTGATCGAGTACGCCTCCGACCAGCGGTCGAGCAATTCGCCACCGCGCGCCAACCGGCGGCCCTCCGCACCGGCGTACAGGTAACCCGCCCCGGTGAGCTCGTCGATGACCGCCTTCACGGTTCCCAGCGAGGCCCCGCTGGCCTCGGCCAGGACTCGGTACGGGCGGGACACCAGGTCCGGCCGGCTGAGGAGGACGAACACCACGCGAAGACCCGACCGGCCGAAGGCACCGGCTGCCCGGGGGGAGGTTCTCGAACGTGGAATGACCGGATTGCGCCGCCCGCGGACGTCGACCAGAACATCGTCCCAGGCCAGGTGCGCATTGCCCGCCGTGTCCAGATAGTCGATTCCCCGGGCGCGCAGCCGCTCGGCGACCGGCTCGGTGACATAGGTCGTGACCAGCAAGTCCGGGAGCTGCGTGGGCACGGTGATGCTGGTGGCCAGTTCCGGCGTCAATCGTTGCTTGACCTCGGTGCCGTAGGTCCGGGTGGCTCCTGACCGCGTCGTGAGGCGCAGCACTGCGTCGAGCCGGCGCGCATCGCCGGGCTCGCCGTACTCCACCGCGAGCACTTCGCCACGGAGGCCGAACTCGCTCACTTGATCCAGCGCCACCCGGATGAGGTTCTGCTCGTTCAGCGAGCGAGCATGTTCATTTTCATTGAACATGCTTTCATATTGAACGTCTTGCCTCTCCGCCGCAAGCGGACCCGCGGCCACCCGGCGTGACGGACTGGTGCGTTCGGGGCAACTGTCACCGAACGGCTCGATTCCACTCCGGTGGGTGATTACCTTGACTGAGGTTGCCGTTGCGAGGGGCACCGATGGATGACGCACGCGTGAAGAGGGCCGGCTTCGGTGCGGTGCTCGCCGTCGCCGAGTTCCGGGCGATGTGGACCGCCGAACTGCTGTCCGTCTGCGGTGACCAGCTCGCCAGGGTCGCGCTCGCGGTGCTCGTCTTCCAGCGGACGTCCTCGGCCGCACTCACCGGCCTCACCTACGCGCTGACGTACGTGCCCTCCCTGCTCGGCGGCATCCTGCTGGCCGGCGCGGGCGACCGCTGGCCGCGCCGGGACGTGATGGTCGCGGCCGACCTGGCGCGGGCGGCGCTGGTCGGGGTCATCGCGATCCCCGGCGTCCCGCTGTGGGTGCTGTGCGTGCTGGTCGCGGTGATGACCGCGCTCGGCGGGCCGTTCAAAGCCGCGCAGCAGGCGCTGCTGCCGTCGGTCCTCGAAGGCGAGCGGTACCTCGTCGGGATGGCCCTGCGGAACGTGACGATGCAGGGCGCGCAGCTGGCCGGGTTCGCCGGCGGCGGCGCGCTGATCGCCGCGCTGACCCCGTCCGCGGCACTGGCGCTGGACGCGGCGACGTTCCTGCTCTCGGGGTTGTTCCTGGTCACCGGCGTCCGGCGGCGGGCGCCGATCGCCAAGGCGGTCCGGCCCGCGTGGCTGACCACGACCGGCGCGGGCATCCGGCTGATCTGGCGCGACCCGGCGCTGCGGACGCTGGTGGCGCTCAACTGGCTGGCCGGGTTCTACGTCGTCCCGGAGGCGCTGGCCGCGCCGTACGCGGCGGGCATCGGCGCGGGCGCGACCCTGGTGGGCCTGCTGATGGCGGCGGACCCGGCGGGCAGCGTGCTCGGCGGCGTCGTGTTCGGCAAGTGGATCCCCGAGCGCATCCAGCTCCGGGTGCTCGGCCTGCTCGGGATCGCGGCCGGGCTGCCGCTGGTCGTGTTCGTCTTCCGGCCGGGCCTGGTCGCGTCGGTGGTGCTGCTCGCGGTGTCCGGGCTACTGGCGACCGGCTACAACATCCAGGGCACGGTCTCGTTCATGCGCCGGGTGCCGGACGAGCACCGCGCGCAGTGCGCCGGGGTCAATTCGACGGGCTTGATCACGGTTCAAGGTGTCGGCGCGGCCGCGGCGGGCGCGCTGGCCGACGTGCTGGGCCCGGCGCACACCATCGCCGCGGCCGGGGCGGCGGGTGCCGCGGTGGCCGTGCCGATCGCGAGGGCGTGGCGCCGGGTCGGGCTGGAGGATCGATGACCTCAGTTGTCGCGTCCGCACATGGTGCGCCTCCCTCCGCAACGTCGGGCCGGACCGGCTCCGTCACCGGCCGGACACCATGAGTATGCGGACCGGGGGCGGGATTCCGCGCACCGGGCTGCGTATTCGTGACGTCCTCGTGGCACCGCGGCACTGGGCGCTGTGGCGCCAGGGTCCGCGGGTGATCGCGTACTGCCTGGTGACCGAGGCGGCGGCGGTGGCGCTGACGCTACGCCCGTCACCGGTCGCGGTGGACCGCCGGACGCTGGCGATCCTGGTGGTGCTGCTGGTCCTCGGGGTGCTGCAGTCGGAGACGGGCCGGCGCGTGGAGCGCATCCGCCGTCGCGTGTCGGGGACACCGCACATCAACATGACGTCGGTCTGGACGTTCGCGGGCGTCCTCCTGCTGCCGCCGATCCTGCTGGCGGTGCTGGTCGGCGGCCTGTACGCGCACCTGGCGATCCGCAGCTGGTACCGGCTGCAGCGGGTACCGGCGTCCCGCACGGTCAGCAACGCGGCGATCATCGTGCTGTCGTGCTACACGGCCCAGTCGGTGCTGCGGCTGTCGGGCCTCCCCGACGTCCGCGCGGCGACGACCCACGGCTGGGCCGGGACGTTCGCGATCGCGGCGGCGGGCGTGACGTTCTTCGTGGTCAACGCCCTGCTGGTCCTCCCGGCCCGCCGCGAAGTCGGCCGGACGCCGGAGGCCCTCTTCGGCACCTGGGCGGACAACGGCCTCGAAGTGGCGACGCTGTGCCTGGGTGCGCTGAACGCGGTGGCGCTGGCGACGCTGCCCGGCCTGGTCGTGCTGGTCTTCCCGCCGTTGCTGCTGTTGCACCGGACGGTACTGGTGAAGCAGCTGGAGGTGGCGGCCCACCGCGACGAGAAGACGGGGTTGTACAACACGAGCGGCTGGCACGCGCTGGCGGAGCGGACGCTGGCGGCCGCGGCGCGCCAGCGGACGACGTTCGGGCTGCTGATGCTCGACCTGGACCACTTCAAGCAGGTGAACGACACCTACGGTCACCTGGCGGGTGACGCGGTGCTGAAGGCAGTGGCCCAGTCGATCATCTCGGCGGTCCGCGGCCGCGGCGACGCGGTCGGCCGCTTCGGTGGCGAAGAGTTCGTGGTGCTGTTGCCGGGCATCACGCAGCCGGACATCGGCGCGGTGGCCGAGCGCATCCGCCGGGCGATCAGCGCGTTGACGGTTCCGGCGGGCCAGTTGTCGATAACGGGCCTGACGGTCTCGATCGGGATCGCGGTGTACCCGAAGGCGGGGGCGTCACTGCAGCGTCTGCTGGACGCGGCGGACACGGCGCTCTACCACGCGAAGGCGACGGGCCGGAACAAGGTGGTCCACGTGGCGGACCTGGTGTAGCTCAGCCGCTCTTCTGCCACGTCCCGGCGTCGAGGCCGAGCATGGCGAGCAGTTCGGCGCACTCCTGCGAGTCGGACGAGTGCCCGGCAACGGTGAGGGCGGCTCGTTCGTGCGTCGCGGCGAGCCGAACGGCCTCCTCGGCCCGGATAACCCCCATCCGGCTGTCATCGTCGTGGGCGAGAGAGCTGCCACTAGGACGGGCCCAGGTCATCTGGCCACCTACTTCCGACCCCACGGGTGCGGAGCCATGGTCGGGCCCCCAGCATGACACTCACAAAAATTTCACCCACAAGTGGCCCCCACCACACCCACCCAACCGCCACCCAAGGCGAGGCCGACACTGCCGAGTGAGCCCCAACGAACCGACTACGCCAACCGGGCTACTCAACGCAGCTGGCTGTTGCGGCTACCTGCAGTTTGAGTGCGTGTCCACCGTCTGCCGCGATGGGGAACGAGGCGGTAAGCGAAAGGTCGGCAGCCCCACCAAGCCGAACCCGACTCCAAGCCCGGCAGAGAACCCAACTCCGCCCGCCCACCCAACGCAACCACGCCGGGGGTCCAGGGGCGCGCCACATCGCCGACCAGGTGGCGAAGGACTAGCCCGGCAGGTTCGCGGTCACCAGCGGCAGGCCCTGCTTCACCAGGTCGCAGGTCTTCGC
>NZ_JBEXMD010000035.1:0-110885 GCF_040610315.1 Amycolatopsis sp. NPDC004169 | reverse complement strand
CCGGCCCCCCCGCCCTCGGTGCCTTTGTCGTCGCACCCCCCCCCGCCCCCGCCGCGCCCCCCCCCCCCGGTCTGGGGGTTGTGCGGCGGGTTCTCGACCCGCCTCACCACGCACGAGGCAGACCTAGGCGCCCGCGGCCGGCTCCGGGTCGCGGACCGCGGCGTACAACGCCTCGATGTCCGCCGAATACCGGTCGTTGATCACCCGGCGCTTCAGCTTGAGCGTCGGGGTCAGCTCGCCGGACTCGGGCGTCCACGTCTTCGGCAACACGTGGTAGCGCTTGATCTGCTCGATCCGCGCGAGCCTGCTGTTGGCCGACTCGACCGCGCGCTCCAGCTCGGCCCGCACCGCCGGGTGCGAAGCCAGCTCGTCCGGTGAGGCCTCCACGCCGTTCGCCGCGGCCCAGCCGGGGGCGATCTCGTCGTCGAGGACGATCAGGGCCGTCACGTACGGGCGGTCGTCGCCGATGGCCACCGCCTGGCCGATCAGCGGGTGCTCCTTGAGCAGGCCCTCGATCCGGGTCGGCGCGATGTTCTTGCCGCTCGAGGTGATGATCAGTTCTTTCTTGCGGTCGGTGATCGTCACGAAGCCGTCTTCGTCGATCGTGCCGATGTCGCCGGTGGCGTACCAGCCGTCGGCGTCGGTGGCGTCGGCGATCGTGCCGTCCTCCTGGAGGTAGCCGAGGAACACGATCGGCCCGCGCACCAGCAGCTCGCCGTCCTCGGCGACCTTCACCTCGACGCCGTCGAGCGGTTTGCCGACGCTGCCCGCGCGGAAGTCCGAGCCGGAGTTGGACGTCGCCGCGCCGGTCGTCTCGGACAGGCCCCAGACCTCGCAGATCTCGATGCCGAGCCCGGCCAGGAAGTAGATGATCTCCACCGGCAGCGCGGCCGCGCCGCTGGAGGCGACGAGCACCTTGTCGAGCCCGAGCAGCGCGCGCACCGGCGCCAGCGCGGCCTCGTCGGTCTGCCGGATCTTCTCGGCCAGCTCCGCGGGCACCGGCTGCCCGGCGCTGCGCAGCTTGTAACCCTGCTGCAGCAGCTCGTTCGCCTGCAGCAGGGCGGTGCGCCGGTCCTCCGGCACGCCACCGAGCATGTTCTTGAGTCCGGCGACCATCTTCTCCCACACGCGCGGGACGCCGAAGAAGCTCTGCGGGTGCACCTTGCCGAGCGCGCCGACGACCCCCGACGGGTCGGCGAGGGTGTGCACGTGCCCCGCCCAGACGATCGGCAGGTAGATCGACAGCTCCCGCTCGGCGATGTGCGCGAGCGGCAGGTACGCGATGTTCGTCGCGTGCATCGGCGGGTGGTGCAGCTCGGTGACCGCGTACGCCTGGTGGATCGCGTTGCGGTGCGAAAGCACGACCCCCTTCGGGTCACCGGTGGTGCCCGAGGTGTAGATCATCGACAGCGGGTCGTCCGGCTTGATCTCCGCCCACGACCGCTCGAAGGCGTCCGGGTCGGCGGCAAGCGCTTCCCGGCCGCGCTCCCGCACCGCGGCGAGGGAGACGAACCGGTCGTCGCCGTCCGGGATCGCGGTCTCGTCCATCACGACGACGTGCCGCAGCGCCGGGAGGTCGTCCAGCACCGGCCGCCAGCGCGCCAGCTCGGTCTCCCCGCCGAGCACCACGACCGGGGCCGCGCTGTGCCGGGCGACGTACCGGATCTGGTCCGGGCTGAGGGTGGCGTAGGCGGTGCAGGGGATGGCGGACAGGTGCGTCGCGGCGAGGTCGGCGACGATGTGGTCCGGGCAGCCCGGCGCCATGATCAGCATCCGGTCGCCCGCGGCGAGGCCGAGCCCGGCCAGCCCGCGGGAGACCTCGGCGATCGCGGTGCGGAACTCGGCCCACGTCAGCGTCGGCTGTCCTTCGATGTCGAGCGAGGTGATCGCCGGCAGGTCCGGGTACTCGACCGCGTTGCGGTGCAGCAGCCGCGGGATGGTCAGGCCTTCGGTCTGCTCGGCGACGGACGGGGTGGTCAACGCTGGCCTCCTCGGTGCTCCGGATGGCCACACTGTAGGGGCTTCCGGCGCAGGTGGATAGAGAATCGCGGCCACGTCAGGCGGCACCGTCGAAACGGACAAAGCGGTCAGGTACCCACCACTGTCCACTGTGTACACGGGCGTTCGCGGCGGAATCGCGCTTCAATGGAGGGGCCACGGACACCTGGGGGTAGGCGATGGCGCACTCCGCACGCAAGCTGCTCGAAGAGATCCAGGCCGAACTCGCGCCGCACGACGGCGACAACCGGCTGGTGCCGCTGATCACCGCGGGCCGGGCGCCCCGCGCGGTGTTCGCCGCGCTCGCCGCGGAGGAGAAGCTGATCACCCTCAGCGACTGGCGGAGCTTCCACGAGCTGGCGGCCCGGGCCGACGAGCCGAACGCGCGCACCTTCTTCGGCGGTCTCGCCCCGGGTGAGCAGCAGGCGAACAGGATGCTGGACGCCTTGCTCGCCGCGACTGGTCCGGACCACGGCAAGGAGCGCCCGCGCGCGGGCTGCCAGGTGTACCCGGCGTACGTCGCCTGGCTCGCGCTGAACGGCGAGTCGTCGGCCACCGCGGCGGGGATCTTCGCCAACTTCGCCGCCTTCGGCCGGTACTGCCGTGACGTCGCCGCCGGCATGCGCGAGCACTACGGGTTCACCGGCGAGCAGTGCGCATTCTTCGACTTCTTTGCTGCGGACGTCCCGGAAATAGAAGAACAAGCGCTCGCCGCGATCCAGGCCGGCCTCGACGCCCACCGGCTCGACGACCGGGAAGCGCACCGCTGCGCGCGGCTGTTCCAGAGCTACGAACTCCTCTTCTGGAACACCTTGGCCGACGAGTTCCCGGGCTGACCGGACCCGGTTCCGGCTCCGGAACCGGTACCGGGGCTGCCGCAGGGTGATCGTCCGGCCGCGGATGCGGAATGCCGGGAATTCGCGCGCGGTCTCCGGTGAATCCGCGGCCGGGAACGGCGATCCTGCGCATTCCGCTTTCTCCGGGGTGTCTACTCCGGACGAAGGCGGGGCGCGGGGGTGCGCGCGAACCCCCGTGATGTTTGTCACCGAACGATTCGCCGCTGTCGTACGTAGAGGGCGCCGGCCGGACGCACGGCGGTCCCGGGAGCGCTTCCAGTGCTCACACACCTGCGTGGAACCGGAGTCCTCCTGCGACGAAGCTCACGACTTGCGGTGGTGGACTTTCGAAGCGCAGGCAGCGACTGTGGAGGGATCACGGTCGCAAGATCACGTTCTCGCCACGGACTTGACGCGCCCTGGAGGGCTGCCTAACGTCGTCGCGGGCGAAGCAGACCACGGTGATGTTGATCCGGCTGGTCGGAATCCGGGTGTTGACCGCCTCGGGCGACCCGAAAACCATGTACTGCCGGAAGGAAAACGGACCCAGGTGAAGCAGATTTCTCTTCGACGCAACCGGGGATCCTCGATTCGGAAGCGCGTGCTCACGATCGCGCTCATCCCCAGTGTGGCCCTGCTGCTGGTCGGGGTGGCCCTCGCGGGCTACCTCATCTACGACGCGGTCACCGCTCGTGATTACACCAACCGGATCCGGAATTCGGAAGCCCCCGCGATCCCCTTCTTCGCCGCGCTGCAGCAGGAGCGCCAGGCGACCCTGAGCCTGCTGGCCGGGCAGAGCAACCAGCGGGCCGTGCTCGCGGCCGTCCGCCCGAAGACGGACGCGACCGCCGCGAAGGAGATCGAGAACCTCAAGGACAACTTCGCCGACTACGACAACACCCCGCCGAGCGTCCAGAAGAACATCGTCACGTTCTTCGGGCTCTACCAGCAGCTGCCGCAGACCCGCCAGGCGGTCGACAGCGGCCAGATGCAGATCGGCCAGGCGTTCGCCTTCTACAACAAGCTGTTCGACCAGTTCACCGACGGCGTGGCCGGGCTCGCGCAGAACGCCCGCGGCGCCCAGAACGCCTTCGACCGGCTGACCGCCATCCCGCTGTTCACCGCGGCCGACGCGATGCAGCGCAGTGACGCGCTCGCCGCCGCCGGGCTGGCGGCGGGCGGCCTGTCGAACGAGGACTTCCGCTCCTACGTCGGCCAGGTCGGTGCCTACCACGCCCAGCTCGACGCCTCGGCGCCGAAGATGATCCCGGACGTCAAGGCGAAGTACGACCAGCTGCTGGCCAGCCAGCCGTGGCAGGCCGTGACCCAGGTCGAGACCGCGTTCCTGCGCGGTGACCTGTCCAAGCTGCCGGTGCCGCAGGACCAGTGGCGGGCCGCGGCCCGCCAGGTCGGCGACGCGCTGATGGGCATCTTCATCCTGCAGAGCTCGAACGCCAGCCAGGCCGCGATCAACGACGCGGACTCGACGTTCACCGAGTCGCTGATCGCCGGCGTGATCGCGGTCCTGTTCGCGGTCTTCGTGGTCTTCGTCGCCGTCCGGCTGTCGAACCGGCTCATCGGCCGGCTGCACCGGCTGCGCGAGGACACCCTCGACGCGGCCGAGGTCCGGCTGCCCGAGCTGGTCGCCCGGGTCCAAGCGGGCGAGCCCGTCGACCTCGAAGAGGGCGGGCACTTCCTCGACCACGGCACCGACGAGATCGGCCAGGTCGCCGACGCCTTCAACAAGGCGCAGCAGACCGCCATCGCGGCCGCCATCGACGAGGCGAAGACCAAGGAGGGCACCAAGACGGTGTTCCTCAACATCGCCCACCGCAGCCAGGTCATCGTGCACCGCCAGCTCAAGGTGCTCGACCAGGCCGAGCGCAAGCAGGAGGACCCGGACCAGCTGGACACGCTGTTCCAGCTCGACCACCTCTCCACCCGCGCCCGCCGCAACGCCGAGAACCTGATCATCCTCGGCGGCGGGCAGCCGGGCCGCCAGTGGCGCAACCCGGTCGGGCTGGCCGAGCTGGTCCGCGGCGCGTCCGCCGAGACCGAGGACTTCGCGCGGGTCAAGACGGCCGTGCTGCCGCAGATCGCCATCCGCGGCCCGGTCGTCGGCGACCTCGTGCACCTGCTCGCCGAGCTGATCGACAACGCGACGTCGTTCTCGCCGCCGCAGTCGCGGGTCGAGATCCGCGGCAACGTGGTCGGCAAGGGCGTCGTGATCGAGGTCGAGGACCAGGGCCTCGGGCTCGAGCCGGACCAGACCGAAGAGATCAACGCGATGCTGGCCGACCCGCCGGACTTCGGGATCATGGCGCTGTCGGACGAGCCCCGCCTCGGCCTGTTCGTGGTCGCGCGGCTGGCCGCCCGCCACGGCATCCAGGTGCACCTGCGGGAGTCGGCCTACGGCGGCACCCGGGCCATCGTGCTGGTGCGCACCGACCTGCTCGCCCCGCTCTCGGAGTCCGAGCCGGAGCAGCCGATCACCCCGCCGAAGCCGGAGCTCGTCCCCAACCCGGTCGAGCCGGAGACCACGGCCAACGACGAGGTCGCCCCGCTCAAGCGGCCGGTGCGCCGCCCGGCGCGGCACCGCACCGAGCCGCCGACCGCCGTCCCGACGGCGCCTCCGACGGCTCCCGCGGCCGTGACCCAGCCGCCGACGCCGGTGCCGCCGATGCCCGCCCCGCCGGTCACCGTCCCGCCGCCGGCCCCGGAGCGGTCGCAGCCGTCGTCCGCGCCGACGCCGGTCCCGGTCGGGTCCGTGTCGGAGCCGGTGAGCCAGCCGACCCAGGCCCAGCCGGTGGCCGCGGTGCGGCCGCCCGCGCCGCCCGTCCGGACTTCGCGCCCGGCCCGCCCGGCCGCGCAGCAGCCGGTGTGGCCGCCGCAGGAGCCGCGCGCCGCGGCGACGCCGGAGAGCCGGCCGCAGCAGCCGCGCCGCCCGGAGGCACCCGGGCGGCCGCCGCTGCCGCAACGGCGACGCCAGCAGAACCTCGTGCCGCAGTTGCGGGAAGATAAGCCCGCACAGGAACGCGAAGAGGTCCGGCTGGACTCGCCGGAGGCCGCCCGCAGCAGGCTGTCTGCCTTCCAGCAGGGCACCCGGCGGGCCCGTGACGAAGAGTTTCCCGAGAACGACGACAGGTACGGAGAGCGCGAGTAATGGTCAACTCAGGCGCCCACGAGCTCGACTGGCTGCTGGACGACCTCGTCAAGCGGGTCGCCGGGGCGGACCGGGCGGTGGTGCTGTCCTCGGACGGCCTGCTCATCGGGCGGTCGGGCAACCTTTCCGAGGAGGACGCCGAACACCTGTCCGCGGTGGCTTCGGCCTTCCAGAGCCTGGCCCGCGGCACCGGGCGGCACTTCGGCGGCGGCAACGTCCGTCAGACGATGGTCGAGATGGACCACGCGTTCCTGTTCGTGACGGCGGCCGGGCGAGGCGCCTGCCTCGCCCTGCTGGCCCGTGAAGACGCGGACATGGGGCTGGTCGCGTACGAGATGAACCTGATGGTGAAGCGGGTCGGGCAGGTCCTCACCTCGGCCCCGCGGACCGCCGGCGCGCAGCCCACTGCACCATGAGCGCACGGCACGAAGCCTGGTTCGACGAGGAGGCCGGCCCGCTGGTCCGGTCGTACGCGGTCACGGGCGGCCGCACCCGGTCGGACACGCTCGGGCTCGACCTCATCACGCTCGTGGTGGCGCTGCGCACCGCGCACGAGGCAGGCATGCTCGAACCGGAGTACGCGCGCATCATCGCCCTGTGCCAGCGGCCGGTCTCGGTGGCCGAGGTGGCCGCCAGGGTCGATCTGCCGCTGCCCGTGGTGAAGGTGATGCTCAGCGACCTCATCGAGCAGAACCTGGTGCTGTTCCGTACCGCGGCACCGGTCCAGGAAACTCCCAACCGACACGTATTGCAGGCGGTTCTTGATGGCATCCGGAAACTCTGACCCCCGGCGGAACCTGACCGCGACCGCGGTCAAGGTACTCATCGCCGGCGGGTTCGGGGTCGGCAAGACCACGATGGTCGGCTCGGTGAGCGAAGTGCCGCCGCTGCGGACCGAGGAGGTCATCACCACCGCCTCCGAAGGCGTCGACGACCTGTCGGGCGTCGAGCAGAAGACGACCACGACGGTCGCGCTCGACTTCGGCCGCATCACGATCAACCCCGACCTGATCCTCTACCTGTTCGGCACGCCCGGTCAGGACCGGTTCTGGTTCATGTGGGACGAGCTGGCCGAAGGCGCGCTCGGCGCCGTCGTGCTGGCCGACACGCGGCGGCTCGACAGCTGCTTCGCGGCGGTGGACTTCTTCGAGCGCCGCAACCTGCCGTTCGTCGTCGGCGTGAACTGCTTCGACGGCGCGTACCGCTACGGCACGGAGGAGGTCCGGCAGGCGCTCGACGTCGGCATGGACGTCCCGCTGCTGCTGTGCGACGCCCGCGAGCGCGAGTCGACCAAGCAGGTGCTGACCAGCCTGATGGAACACGTGATGGCGCGGTCCGACCTCGCGGCCGCCCAGGGCGGCTACTGACCGGACCGCGCGCTCGTCAGCGACGTCGCTTGATCAGGGTGTCGAGCGCGAACCGGCCCGGGCCGATCGCGGCGAACAGCAGGAAGACCCACGAGTAGACCGCGGCGGGCTCGCCCATGTTCTGCAGCGGCAGCAGGCCCATCGGCGCGTGCACGGTGAAGTAGGCGTAGGCCATCACGCCCGACAGCAGGATCGCGGCGGGCCTGCTGGCGAGCCCGACGAGCAGCAGCAGCGCGCCGACGAGCTCGAAGACGCTGCCCCACCAGCCGGGGAACGAGCCGAACGGGACGCCCCCGCCTTGGCCGTCGATGCCGCCGAAGAAGCCGAAGCCCTGCAGGCCGTGGAAGCCGAACAGGAACGAGATCACGATCCGGCTCGCGCCGATCACGATGCCGGTGACCTGGGTCTTCGCCGGGGCGGTGGTGCGGGTTTCGCGGACGGTGGTGGCGGTCATGGCGGGTTCCTTCCCCTGGGTTGCCGTCTTGCCTTCTGCCTACGCGTCGAGTGGGTTCTCGCCGGATCGACAGCCCCGCGGAAAAATCTTGGAAGAGTTTCGGGAGACTGTCCCCATGGCGGGCAAACAGAGTGCCGGGCTCCTGCTCCACCGTCGCCGCGGCGACGAGGTCGAGGTGCTGCTCGGGCACATGGGCGGGCCGTTCTGGGCGAAGAAGGACGCGGGCGCGTGGTCGCTGCCCAAGGGCGAGCTCGACCCCGACGAGTCGCCGGAGGCCGCGGCGCGGCGCGAGTTTTCGGAGGAGCTCGGGCTGCCCGCGCCCGACGGCGAGTACGTCGAGCTGGGCGTGGTGAAGCAGTCGGGCGGCAAGGTCGTGACGGCGTGGGCGGTCGAGGCCGACCTCGACCCGGCCGCGGTGGTGCCCGGCACGTTCACCATGGAGTGGCCGCCGCGCTCGGGACGGCAGCAGGAGTTCCCCGAGGTGGATCGGGTCGAATGGTTCCCGCTCGAGGCCGCCCGGGAGAAGCTGGTGAAGGGCCAGCTGCCGTTCCTGGACCGGCTGCTGGCGCTGGTCACCGGCTGAGCAGCGTCTCCAGTGGTTTGGCGGTGAAGGACGGCAGCACGACGTCCGCCTGCCCGAAGTCGAGGTTCCTGGTGATCGCGTTCGGCACGGCGACGCAGGTCAGCCCGGCGGCCTTGGCGGCGGTGACGCCGTGCGGGGTGTCCTCGAAGGCGATGGCGTCCGGTGCCGCGGCGCCGAGTTCGGCCAGGGCGGCGAGGTAGAGGTCGGGGTCGGGTTTGGCCTTGTGGAGGTCCCCGGTGAGGACGGCGTCGAAGTAGTGGTCGAGCCCGAGCCGTTCCAGGTGCGGGTTCACCCAGGCCCCGGACGAGCTGGAGGCGACGGCCAGCCGGATGCCGAGGTTCTTGGCCGTGTCGAGGTAGTCCCGGACCCCTTCGCGCGGGCCGAGGTCCTCGAGCAGCCGGAGGACGTGGGCCCGGGTCTTCGGCCGCAGTGCCTCCGGATCGATGCCGGGCGCGTGCTCGGCGAGCAGGGCGAACATGGCGGGCGTGGTGTGCTGGGTGCCGATGACGGCGTACCAGGCATCGAGCGGCAGCTCGGCACCGTACTCCCGGAAGACGGCCTGCCAGGACTGCAGCACGGCGGATTCGGTGTCGGCGAGCGTGCCGTCGAAGTCGAAGACCAGGGCGCGGGTGGGCACGCCTGCACCCTGCCCGGTGGGTGATCGTTCAGGCAAGGGAGTTGTGACGAGCCTGAAAGGCTTGGACGGCGGCTTCGGCGCGGAGCGCGAAGACGACTTCCTCGATGGGCCCGGGTTCGGCCTCGGAGACGGTGGTGAGCGCGATGTCGGCGGCCGACACCATCGGCCACCGGTAGATGCCGGTGGAGACGGCGGGGAACGCGACGGTGCGGGCCCCGGCTTCGTGCCGTGGAGCGCGTTGGAACCGGCCGCGGACGAGCGGCCCGGCCCGCCGCTCCCGCCCTTCCCGTGTGGGTCCGGGCGTTCGCGGCGTGGGCCGGGCCACGGTCTCCGGCTACGGGTGCACGGTCAGCCGGTACAGGCGCTCGCCGATCTTGTAGTACAGGTCGCCGAAGCGGTCGGCCGTCAGGTCTTCCATGCCCTGCTTGGTCAGCAGGACCGTGACCGCCTTCGTGACCTTGTCGATCTTGAAGATCCGGTCGCCCTGGGTGCCGTACACGTGGTCCGGGTCCTTCGGGACCGTCAGCAGCACGCCGTCGCGCCAGGCCATCGTCGGCTTCGCGTCGTAGTCCGGGTCCGGGAACAGGCGCTGGGTCTTCATCGCGCCCGGTGCGGCCGGGTCGAACGTGAGCAGCGTTACCCCGGCCAGGCCCCAGACCTGGCCGTCCACCTCGGTCAACGCGGTGATCGCGCGGGTCGAGGGCAGCGGGTACCGGGCCACCGCGCCGTTCGCCGGGTCGTAGGAGAACACCTCGGCCGAGGCGCCCGGCGCGAACACCGGGTTGACGCCCAGCGCACCCCTCGTCGACGTGCCGCCGAAGACCTTGCCGCCCGCGTAGGCCAGCGAGACCACCGCCTGGTCCGGGACGACGCAGACCGCCCGGCCCGGTGTGCCGTCTTGCCAGATGTTCAGCGCGCCGCTGCGCTTGCCGTACTTCGGGGCCGTTCCCATGTAGACGGTCCCGTCGGGCGCGCCGGCCAGCGCGTACGGGCGGTCCTGCGGCGGCGGGCCCTCGCCCGTGCGGCAGTCGGCGGCCTTGTCGCCCGTCGCGCCGCCGGTGTACTGCAGCTTCGGCGGCCACGTGCCGCCCGGCTCGTAGCTGTACAGCCGGGCCGACGGGTAGACGCCGATGTAGAGCTTCCCGTCGTGGGCCAGCAGGCTGTCGGTCTGGTTGAGGCCGTTGCGGGTCGGCGTGTCCGGGCGGTTGTCGTCGGCGTCGCCGTGCAGCGGGTCGTACACGCCGGTGCCGCCGGTCAGGTAGCCGCCGGTGTAGATCCTGCCGTCCGGGCCGGTGCCGAGCGCGTTGATCGCGGCGGGCAGCACCGGTGTCCCGGTGACGAGCCGGGTGCTCGACGCGCCGGTCGCCGGGCTGTACTTGAAGATCCGGGTGCCGTCCGGGCCCGCGCCGAGGCCGGCGAGCGTGCCGTTCTCCCAGCTGTAGCCGGTGACGTCGAGGTCGGGCCGCACGTTCGTCGCCTGCACGGCCTTCGTGGCGATGTCGTAGGACTGCAGCAGCCCCTCCTTGACGAACCAGACTTTGCCGTCCGCGGCCGGGGAGTGGTGCAGGTCGGTGTCGGTGATCGTCGCGTCCACCACCGAGCGGTACGAGCCGTCGGCGTTCTTGACGACCTGCAGCACGAGCAGCGTCCGGTCGAGCCAGGCGAACAGCCGGCCGCCGGTCCAGGTCAGGCCGCCGACCATCGAGTTGTGCGTGTACTCGGCGGGCAGCAGGCTGTCGGTCCGCCCGGTGACGTTGTCGTAGCGCACCAGCGAAGCGTTCGTGCCGGTGCCGAGGTAGGTCGCGTTGGCGGCCGGGTCGTGGGCGATGCTGCGCACGTACTCGGCACCGGCGACGACCGGGGTGGCGCCGATGGTGGTGAACGTGCCGTTGTCGTACTTGAAGTAGCGGCCGTTGTCGTAGGTGCCGCCGTAGACCTTGCCGTTCGCGCCGGCTTCGAGGTCCCAGATGAAGGAGTACCCGCCTTCGGCGCGGCCGAGGTCGGTCAGCGTGGTCGTGCCCGGCACGTGCCGGTACAGCTTCGAGTTCGGATAGGTGCCCAGGTAGACGCTGCCGTCGGTGGCCGTGGTGGCGGCCCAGCCACCGACGGTGGGGGTGTCGGCGGTGTCCGGGAAGGTCAGCTTCGAGGTGACCTTCTCGGTGGCGACGTCGATGACCGCGAGCTGCGGGTTGCTAGATGAGCGCGGAGACGCTGGTGGTCCCCGCGGGCGCCACTCCCGAGGCACTGGCGGTGTTCCACTTCCTGCCGGAGACCGGACCGCCGGTCACGCCGCCCAGCAGCTGCCCGGACGAGTCGCGGAACCGCAGGTACAGGTCGGCCGCGCCGCTCTCGGTCCACACCTGGCCGTAGGCGGTGTACCGGACGCCGGCGGTGGCGGGCAGTCCCGGCTGGCTCTCCCGGCCGTAGGCCTTGTCCGCGGCCGTGTCGTCGATGCGCGCGGTGGTGCGTCCGTCCCACGTCGCCGCGGTGACCCCGCCGGGGCTGTGCGATCCGCTCCAGCCGGTCAGCCCCAGGTCGAACCCGCCGTTGGCGATCTGCAGATCGGCCGCACCCGCCGGGGTGGGCACGGCGAGCAAGCCGGTGGCCAGCGCGGCGGCCAGGGTGCGGGGCAACAGGCGTCTCATGGCGACCACGATCGGGCGCGGCCGTACAAAACGGGTACAAGCCCTCAGCGGAGGAAGTATTCCTTCAGCACCGGCGCCAGCGCCGTCGCCTTCACGATGTGCGTCTGGCCCGGCAGCGTCCGGTACTCCGCCGACGGCAGCACCTTCGCCAGCGACCCCACGCCGTTGCGCATCCAGTCCGGGCTGCGGCCGCCGTCGATCACCAGAGTCGGGGCCGTCACCTCCGGCCACGCCGCCGGCAACGGTTCGCCCGACTGGTGACCGATCACCAGCGCCGTGTCGTACGGGATCGTGTGGGCGACCCTCTTGAGCTTGGCCCAGAACGGCATGAGCCGCATCATCGCCACCACCGCCCGGCCCAGCCCGACGCCCTCGGTCATGAACATCTTGACCGCCTTGCCGCGCTTGCCGTCCTTCAAGGCCTGGTCGAGCCGGGTGGGGTAGTCCTCCGGGACGCGGGGGCGGCTGCCGTCGACGATGAACGGGGGCTCGTACAGCGCCAGCTTCGGCGCCGCGACCCGGGGAGCCGCTTCGAGGACCAGCGCGACGCCTGACGAAATGCCGAACAGGAACGCCTCGCCGCCCGCCTCCTTCACGATCGCCGCGAGGTCCTCGACTTCGCGCTCGACCGCGTACGGCCCGGCGTCGCCGCTCTCGCCCCGGCCCCGGCGGTCGTAGGTGTACACGGTGAAGTGCGCGGCCAGCTCCTTGGCCAGTGCGTCGTTGGGGGACGAGCCGCGGTAGCACATCGCGCCGTCCACGAGCACGAGCGCCGGGCCCGACCCGGCGCGGGTGTACGCGATCCGGGTGCCGTCAGCAGAGGTTGTCGTCGTCATGCGGACAGCCTGCCTCCGACGCATGCATCTGTCAAGACAAAAAAAGTTGTCGGTAGACCTGGTCCGGCTCGGCTTGAGCTCAGAGCTCAGAGCTCTGCGCTCAGGCCGGACGCAGGGTGAGCAGCGTGATCTCGCTCGGCGCGAAGACCCGGAACGGCGGGCCCCAGAACCCGGTGCCGCGGCTGTTGTACAGCTGCGTCTCGCCGTGCCGGGTCAGCCCGGACAGCGTCGGCTGGTCGAGCCGCACCAGCAGGTGGAACGGCCAGATCTGCCCGCCGTGCGTGTGCCCGGAGATCTGCAGGTCGACGCCGGCCTCGCGGGCTTGGCGGACCTGCTTCGGCTGGTGGGCCAGCAGCACCACCGGGACGCCGTCGGGCCGTCCGGCCAGCGCCGCGGCGAGGTCGGGCCCGTGGCCGGGCAGGCCGGACGCCGTGCCGGTCGGGTCGTCGATGCCGGCGAAGAGGATCCGGTCGCCGCCGCGTTCGAGCAGCGTCGAACGGTTGTGCAGGGTGTCCCAGCCGAGGCCCTCCATGTGGTCGAGCCACGCCTGGGCCTCGCCGAAGTACTCGTGGTTGCCGGTGATGTAGAACCGCCCGAGCCCGGCCTGGACGCCGCCGAGCGGGTCGACCTGCTTGCGGCGCTTGGCCACCGCGCCGTCGGCGAGGTCACCGGCGTGGCAGACGACGTCCGCCTCGAGCGCGTTGACCGCCGCGACGACCTCCTCCGACCACTTCGTCCGGTCGATCGGCCCGAAGTGGGTATCGGTCAGCACGGCGACGCGCAGGCCGTCGAGCCCCGGCCCGAGCCGCGGGATGAGGACGTCGACGGCCTTGACGGGCGGCACCCGCATGGCGACCCGGTTGCCGTGCACGAGCAGCCCGGCGGCGATCAGCGCGGTGGCGCCCGCGACGATCCGCGACCGCAGCGGATCGTCGACGCCGAGCAGCGCGACCCGCAGCACCAGGCTCAGGACGGACCAGCTGAACAGCACCCAGATGACGGCGAGCAGCGAATCGCCGAGCCGGGCGGCGGCGTCGCTCTGGTGCCGGGAGTGCCCCCGGAACATCGCGACCGGCATGGTGACCAGGCCGAGCGCGGCCAACGCCGTGCCGGCGATCGTGCCCGCGGTGCCCCACTCCGGGGCGAGCACCAGCGTCCACCAGGGCACGGTGAACAGCAGGAGCACCGCCAGCAGCGGCACGACGACTAGTTGGCCTCTCATCGAACCAGATTACAGCCCGTCGGGCTGTTAGCGGGTTCGCTGATCTGTGGCTCGTCGGCGCTCGCTGGCAGGTTGTGCAC
Organism: Amycolatopsis sp. NPDC004169; assembly: GCF_040610315.1. Lineage (NCBI taxonomy): Bacteria > Bacillati > Actinomycetota > Actinomycetes > Pseudonocardiales > Pseudonocardiaceae > Amycolatopsis > Amycolatopsis sp. NPDC004169. Next base: position 97,064 of record NZ_JBEXMD010000035.1, on the reverse strand, counting down.
AATCCGGTGGGGCTGTGGACAACAGGGCCGCTGGCGGGGTTGGTCCCCGATTTTCGTCGGGCGGCCCCGATACGCTGGAAGCGGGGGCAGCCCCCAGGGAGGGCGGGCCGTGATCGCTGCCGTGCGGGCGCCGCTACGACGCCGCTCGTGAGCGCTGCCAGTCCTGGACCGCCTCCTCGACGTCCACCAGCGCGACCGTCAGCGGTGGTCCCGTGTGGTGGTTGAGGTAGGCCTGCCGGATCCGCTCGTTCAGGTCGGCCACGACTTCGCGCACCCGCGCCTCGGTGCGTTCCGCGGCGAGCGTCTCCGGCAAGTCTTGGACTTCTCTCTTCAGCGCGAGCGCCGGCGGCAGCAACGCCTTCGTGTCGTGGCCGCCCTTCTTCACCTCGCGCAGCACCCAGTCGGTCGCCGCGTCGTTTCCCGTCGGCTTCGGCAGGGGCTTGCCGGTGCCCGGGAGGTCGTCGAACTCGCCCCGGGCGCGGGCCTGGTCGATCTGGCGGTCGATCCACCAGCGGAAAGACACCTTGGGTGGTTTGCGTGCGGCCATCTCCTCACACCCCCTCCGTCCCCTTCCAGGGTAATCTCCGCAGCGACGAGCGAGGGGACCGCATGACCGCCGAACGCACTGGCGCCGAGGACGTCGACCGGACGCTGGCGCTGCTCTGGCGCGCCCGCGCCGCCGCTGCCGAACCGACCAGGGGCCGCCGCCCGACGCTGACGATCGAGCGGATCGTCGCCGCCGCCATCGCGGTTGCGGATGCCGATGGGCTCGCCGCCGCGTCGATGCACCGCGTCGCCAAGGAACTCGGCGCCGGCACGATGACGCTCTACACCTACGTCCCCGGCAAGGCCGAGCTGGTGGACCTGATGGTCGACGACGTCCTGGTCGGCCGCCGGCTGCCGGGGCCGGGCGAGCCGCGTGACGGGGACTGGCGTGCGCAGGTGGCGCTCTACGCCGAACGGACCCGGCAGGCCTACCGCGCGCACCCGTGGCTGTGCGAGGTCTCGCGCGTCCGGCCGCCGCTGGGGCCCGGCCAGCTGGCGGGCCAGGAGTACCTGCTGTCGATCATGGACGCGCTCGGCCTGCCGCCGCGCCAGGCCGTCGCGGCGGCCAACGGGATCGGCACCTACGTCGACGCGAACGCGGCGCTCGACGCGGAGAACACCCGGCTGGAGCGCAGCACCGGCCAGTCCACCGAGGCGTGGTGGCACCAGCGGTCGTCGTTCTGGGAGAACTACTTCGTGGTCGACCAGCACCCGGCGATGAACCGCATCTGGCTCGGCGGCGGCTTCGACCAGACGGCCAAGGCGCAGGGCGACACCGCCTACGAGTTCGGCCTGAACCGGATGCTCGACGGCATCCAGGCCCTGGTGGACTAGCGCCGGCTGCGCCACCGCAGCCGGCGGCGCTCCTGCCGGGGCACGGCAGGCTCGCTGCTCGCGCGCAGGACGTCCCGGCACACCGGGTCGAACCGGCCGGGCTCCTCGATCATCGGTGCCGCCAGCACGACGTGCCCGCACACCGCGCGGAACCGGCCGTCGTGCCGACCCACCGCGAACTCTTCCTCGGTGACCGCGTGGGTGTAGCCGTCGGTGTCGCAGCGGATGTGCACCAGGAACGGCTCCACCGGGCTCATCCCGCCGCGCTGGTCGAGGTGGTCTCGGTGGGGGCGCTGTCCGAACCGGCGGCCGCCGTCGACGACGGGGGCGGGGCGGTGGTGGTGCTGCTGGTCGGCGACGGCGTCGTGGGCGTCGTCGACGACGACGGCGGCGTCGGTGACTCCGTGGAAGTCGGGGTGGCCGACGTCGGCGTGGTGGACGTCGGGGTCGACGAGCTCGGCGTCGTGGACGTGCCGGGCAGCGGGGTGGTGGTGACCGGCGGGGTGGTTTCCGGTGGCGCGGGCGGCGCCGGGACGCCCACCGGGGCTCCGGCCGCGGCGGCGTCCGGGGCGTCGGGCGCGCCGATCGGCACCTGGCTGTCGGGCAGCTGGGCCACGCCGCCGCGGTAGGCCGATGCCCACGCCACCACGGTGTCCACATAGGACTGCGAGTTGTTGTAGCGGCGCACGGCGATGCGCTGCCCCGCGTCGGTGGAGAGGTCGAGGCCGCCCGAGCAGAGGTAGCGCGCGGTGGCCAGCGTCTCGTCGTAGATGTTGTTCGGGTTCGACACGCCGTCGCCGTTGCCGTCGGAGGCGTAACCGCGCCACGTCGACGGGATGAACTGGGTCGGGCCGACCGCGCGGTCCCACACCGCGTCGCCGTCGTACTTGCCGCCGTCGGTGTCGCGGATCGCGGCGAACGCGCCGGCGCCGTTGAGCACCGGGCCGAGGATCGGCTCCAGGGTGTCGCCGTTGGCGTTGACGTACCCGCCGCGGGCGTGGTTCGACTCGATCCGGCCGATGCTGGCGATCAGCGCCCAGTCGACGTGGCAGTTCGGCTGTTCCTTGGCCAGGATGTCCGCGGCGTTCTTGTACGCCTTGAGCATGCTCCCCGGGATGCCGAGCGAGCCGGAGATGCCCGCGGAGCCCGCTCGCCCGCCGGGCACGACCAGCGGCTCGGGCAGCGGCGGCTGGGGCAGGCTGCCGTCGACCGCGATCGGCGGCATGACGATGTCCGGCTGCTGCGGCGGGGCGGCGATCGCCTGGTCCGGCTGCCTGTCCCCGGCGTTGGCCACGACGACCGGCGCCGGCAGGCCCGTGGTCAGCGTGGGCAGCACGACGAGCGCCCCACCCGCGAGCGCGGCGGCGGTCCGGCGGACCGAACGCGTGCTCCTGCGACGTGGCCGGTGCTTCGGCATGGTCGTCCCCGCTTCCCTCGATCTGTCGCTGATCGCCTCACCCGATCGGCCTCACCCACCGGTACTGACCGGTAGGAGCAAGCTATCCGATGGAACCAAACTTTGGCGAATGCCGACGCCAAATCCGCCGTCGCGGGAGAAGTTCGTCTGGATGGCACAAAACCTTCGTAGGAAATCTGTCAGATTCACCAGGACTTAACGGTGTGCTGCGGAGAGTTTGTCCGACAGGACACCGGGTACGGTGAGCCCGCGCCGGAGCACGTCCGAACGGAACCGCCGGACGAGCGAATCCGACGGCGTCGCCGTGAACGTCACGACGTCCCGGTGCAGCGGAGGCTGCAGCCGCCGCAGGGCACCCGGGTAGGTCCGGGTGAGCGCGGTGGTCGGGACCAGTGCCACGCCGAGCCCCGCCGCGGCGAGCTGGGCCGCCGTCGCCGCCTGCTTCGTCCGCATCACCGCCTCCAGTAGAGCGCCGCGCCGCGCGGCCTCCTGGTCGAGCCACCCGGCGAGACCATTGTCCCGGTGGTAGTGCACCACCGGAATGCCCGCGAGGGCGGTCATCGGGACATGCGCGCGGGTGGCGAACGGGTGGTCCGCGGCCAGCGCCACGACGATCTCCTCGCGCCCGACCACCTCGACGGCGCCGGTCCAGCGGCTCGGCCGCGGCCCGGCCGCGACGTCGGCTTCGCCCGCCTCCAGTGCCGCTACCAGCGCGTCTGCGCTCGTGGTCTCGATCAGCGTGATCAGCACCTCCGGGTGGTGCCGGTGCCAGGCCCGCAGCACGGGGGCGAGCAGCCCGGCGGTCATGCTCTCCGCGCACGCGATCCGCAGGGTGCCTTCGCCACCGCCGGCCACCGCGCGTCCGGTTCGGACCACCCGCTCGGCGGCGGCCAGCGCGGCTCGCGCGTCCGCGAGGATCGCCCGCCCCGCGGCGGTGGGCCGGACCCCGCGGGGCAGCCGTTCCAGCACCGGCGTGCCCAGTTCCCGTTCGAGCGCGCCGATCTGGTGCGACAGCGCGGGCTGCGACAGGTGCAGCCGCGCGGCCGCCTCGGTGATCGAGCCCGCGTCGAGGACCGCGACCAGGCACTCCAGCGCGCGCAGCGTAGGCATTCACGAATTCTATCGCAGCCATCGAAAACCTCCGGATCACGACGGGATTGTTCGCGGCGGCTCCGGCGCTGAACCCGGTGTGCGAGACGAAAGGAGCACCGAAATGTCGTTCTCGGGAAAGCGGCTGGTCATCGTGGGTGGCAGTGCGGGAATCGCGCGGCAGATCGCGGTGGACGCGGTCGCGGCGGGCGCGGAAGTGATCCGGGCGGGCCGGAATCCGGCGGCGCTGGCTGAGCCCGGCGTCCGGGCCGCGTTCGCGGATCTGGGGGAGGAATCGTCGATGAAAGCGCTTGCCGAAGAAGCAGGCGAAGTGGACTACGTGGTCTCACTGGCCGCGGCGCCGGCCAACGGCCCGGTCACGACGCTGGAGCGGGACGCGGTCGCCCGGGCCTTCGACGCCAAAGTGGTCGGTCCCCTGATGCTGGCCAAGCACTTCGCCCCGCGGTTCCGCGAAGGCGGGGCGATGGTGCTGTTCTCCGGGGTCGCCGCCTGGCGCCCGATGCCGGAAAGGACGGTCATGGCGACCACGAACGGCGCGGTCGCGTTCCTCGCGGAAGCGCTCGCCGTCGAGCTGGCCCCGATCCGGGTCAACGCGATCTCCCCGGGGATCGTCGACTCGGGCGCGTGGGACCGGCTCGGCGAGGCGAAAGCGGAATTCTTCCGCCGGACCGCGGAAGCGAATCCGGCCCGCCGGGTGGGCCGCCCCGCGGACGTTTCGGCGGCCACCCTCCAGCTGCTGGCGAACCCGTTCGTCACCGGCTCGGTGCTGCATGTGGACGGTGGCGGCCGGCTCGGGTGATCGAGTCTTTACAGCGACTTGAAGCGTTTCTATGATCGGCCGTCCGGACGCGTTGCCGCCGGCGTCCGGACGGCCCAGGTGGAGGGTTTGATGGCACGTAGGGCTCCGCGCCGGGAACAGGTCACCGTCGCCGAACTGCTGGTCCGGTCCGACGCGCCGCGCGACCGTTACCGCGGCGAGGACACCCTCGTGCTGCCCCGGGCCCGGCACCGGGAGAAGCCGCAGGTCCTGCGGTCGCTCTCGCGGCTGCGCGTGGTGTCCGTGGTCGCGGGGGCGCTGGCGTTGACGGGCGGGGTCAGCGCGGCGGTGTCGATGCCGTCCGCGCGCGACACGGTGGCGGCCTGGCCCCCGGCCGGGTTGGAACCCCCGGCGGTGGCCCTGGTTCCGCTCCCGGCTGACGTCGTCGTACCGCCGGCGAAGCAGGCGCCGCCGTCGGCTCCGGAATCCGTGACCGAACCCGGCCAGTCGGCTCCGATTTCTCCGGTGGACGCCGACGCGGAGGCGGATTCCCTCAGCCCGGGTCACCGGGGAGCCCTGGCCCGCGCAGTGAAGGTCGTCGACAAGGTGAAGCCGCTGGCCAAGGCGAAGCCGAAGCTGCCCGAACAGGCGGCGCCGGTCCGCCACGAGATCCCGGACGTTCCGCTGTGGTCCCGCGGCCGCCCGGGAACGCCGGACTGGCCGTCGATGTGGGGCGGCCGCCGCCCCGCGGGCCCGTCGTTCGGCGGGCACCACGAATGCGGCGGCGGCCGGCACCGTCGGTGAGGGTCAGCCGAGCGGGATCTGGTACTGCATGAAGCCCTTGTCGAGGGCGATCCGGTCGTAGAGCTGCCGCGCGGTGGTGTTCGACGCCTGGGTGTGCCAGTAGACGCGGGCACACCCTTGTGCGCGGGCCCAATCGGCCACGGCTTCGATGAGCGCCCGCCCGGCCCCGCGGCCGCGCGCCGCCGGATCGGTGAAGAGGTCCTGCAGGTAGCAGACGTCGGCCGAAGTGGTGCTGACGTGCGTGAAGAAGTGGACGATGCCGACGAGCCCGCCCTCGGCCCGCGCGCCCAGGGCGTGCATCCGTTCCCCGGCGGCGAACTCGCGCCACGCCCGGTCCACCAAGTCCGGAGCGAGCGTCCTGCCGTAGAACGTGTTGTAGCCGGCGAACAGGTTTTCCCAGGCAGCGCGGTCTTCTTCGGTGAGGCCCCCAATGGTGATCATGGTCCGAGGCTAACCAGCGAGGGACACGTACCGGACACAACTCGCCAGTAAGGTGACGAACCCGAATCCAATTCATAGAATCGCCACGCCCGGGTCGGCAAAAGCAGCGGAGGTTCCTGATGGCGCGCACGGCGCACCGTGGCAGCGGCAAGCCTGTGACGGTGAGCGAGCTGATGCTGCGGCCGGATGTCCGCGGCCGTCGCCGCCCCGAGGACCTGGAAGTGCTGGAGCTGGCCTACCGCATGCGCCGCCGGATCGGCCCGGAGGCGGCCGCGCGCGTGCCGTCGCCGGGAGCGCGGGCACTGGCGGCCGTGACCGGTCTCTGGCGACGCCGGGGCCGGTAGCCCGCGGAAACCCCGGCGGCCGCTCAGAAACCGATCGTCGACGGCGGCCGCGCAGCCAGCGCCGTTGCCGTTCCCGGCTCGACCGCCGCGCAGTGCGTGCCCCGGGCCGGAAGCTTCCCGGAGATCAGGTAGTCGTCGGTCGCCTTGACCACGCACGCGCTGTTCTTGAAGTAGGCGCCGTGGCCCCAGCCGTCGTAGGTGAGCAGGGTGCTGCCCGTCTGGCGGGCCACGGCCTGCGACCACGCGTACGGCGTCGCCGGGTCGTGCCTGCTGCTCAGCACCAGCAGCGGTGGTGCGCCGTGGACCTGCAGCGGGTGCTGCGGGTTGCTCGTCCGGTTCGGCCAGCCGATGCAGCCGGTGAGCGCCGTCCAGCCCAGTGAGTTGACCTTGACGTCCGGGGCGAACGCCGCGGCCACCCGCCGGTACGTTTCGAGCTCGGCGAAGTCGTGCACCGGCAGCCGCCAGTCGTCGCAGAACACGCTCGGGAAGACGTAGTTGATCGGGATGTCTTCGCGCAGCTTCGCCGAGGCGCCCGGCGCGGTGCCGTCCACCAGCAGCTTGAGCACCGTCGCGAGCCTGTCCCAGCTGGGGCCGTAGAAGTTGCCCTGGAAGATCCCGGCCAGGTCCAGTGGCTCGATCACCTCTTCGCTGCGCGGGTCCCTCAGCTCTCCGCGCGCCGCCTTGTCCTGCAGGTCGCGCGTGAGCTTCGGAATGTCACGCCCGTGCAGCGCGCAGCTCGGCGTCCGCTGGCACCACGCGGCGAACTCGCCGAATTCCGCCTGCACCGACCGCGTTTCACTGAGCAGGAACTCGGCCGAGGTGAACTGCGAGTGGTCCATGTTGCTGTCCAGCACGAGCGCGCGGACCTTGTCCGGGAACAGTTCCGCGTACTGCTGGCCCATCAGCGTGCCGTAGGAGACGCCGTAGTAAGTCAGTTTCGGCTCGCCGAGCGCGGCGCGGATGGCGTCCATGTCCCGCGCGACGCTCTTCGTGTCGCCGAACTGCCCGAGCGGGCCGGAGAGCCGGTTGCAGCTCTCGCCGAGCTTCCGGTTGTACGCCGCGAGCTGCTCGAACTCGGCCTGGTTGCGCGGCACGCGCGGGTGGTCGGCGATCAGCTCCTCGAGCCCGCAGGAGATCCGCCCGCTGGCTCCGACGCCGCGCGGGTCGAACCCCACGGTGTCGAAGCGCCGGGTGATCTCGGCCGAGAGCGACCAGCCGTTCTTGACCTCCTCGGTGCCCGAGCCGCCGGGACCGCCCGGGTCCATCAGGACCGAGCCGATCCGCGCCTGCGGGTCGGTGGCCTTGCGCCGGGCGAGCGCGACGGTCGTGGTGCCCCGGTCCGGGTGCGCCCAGTCCACCGGCACCGTCACCGCGGCGCAGTCGACACCCGGCGCGTCCGCGCACGGCTGCCAGTCGAGGGATCCCGCGGCCGCGGCGGGCGTGGCCGCCAGCAGGCCGCCCAGCACCGTTGTCGCTGTTACCGCGGCCAGCAGCCGCCTGAACGCCCCTGCCATCGCCAGTCCTCCCCTACCGACAGTGCATGACCGACTCCAGGAAATCACCGATCAGGAGATCCCGCCAGCTTCCCTGGTGGATCACGCCTTGGCGTCCACTGTGGACGACCGATCGGCCCGCCGGAGCCAGGCCGTGGCCGCCGAACCCAGCACGCACAACGCCACCAGCACGGCGAACGCCCAGCCGAACCCGGTCGCCGGGCCGGCGCCCAAGCCCGCCGACAGCACGATCACGCACACCGCGCCGCCGAGCGCGCCGCCGACGCGCAGCACGATGTTGACCAGCGCGGTGGCGTGGCCGAGCTCGGCGGCGCCGACCGACGCGTACGCCGCGGTCGACGCCGGCATGATCGACAGCCCCAGCCCGGCGCCCCGGACCAGGAGCACGGCCTGGACGAGCCACATCGGCGTCTCCGGGCCGAACCACGGCAGCGGCACCGTGCTCGCCAGCACCACCAGCGACCCGGCGAGCGCGACCGTCCCGCCGCCGTGGCGGTCGGTCAGCCGTCCGGCGAAGAACACGAACACCGTGGTGGCCAGCCCCATCGGCGCGAGCAGGACGCCCGATTCGGCGGTGCCGGCGCCGAGCCGGAGCTGGAACCACAGCGGCAGCAGCAGCACGGCGCCGAACATCCCGGCGCCGCCGAGCAGCACGGACACCAGTGCCGACCCCATCACCGGCCGCGCGGCGAGCCGTAGCCGCAGCACCGGGTGCGGAGTCCGCAGCGACCACCAGGTGAACACACCCATCGCCGCGGCGCCGACGGCCGCGAGGACGACGCGGAGCGGGCCCGGCGCGCCGAGTTCGGTCAGCGCGTACACCAGCAGCGGCAGGCCGAGCGAGACCAAGGCCAGACCGCGCCAGTCCACCGGCGGCGGCTGCTGCCGGTCGCCGCGTGGCACGTACCGCAGCGCCAGCCCGAACGCGAGCAGGCCGATCGGGACGTTCAGCCAGAACAGCACCGGCCAGGAGAAGTGCGCGAGCAGGAAGCCGCCGACGCTCGGCCCGACGACCGGGGCGAGCCCGACGACGAGGGCGAGTGTGCCCATGGTGCGGCCCAGCCGTTCCGGGCCGACGGCCAGCCCGATCACGGTCTGGCCCGCGGTGACCATGACGCCCGCGGCCATGCCCTGCACGGCACGGAAGCCGATCAGCGTGACGGCGTCCGGGGCGAGTGCGCAGGCCACCGACGTGAGCAGGAACGCGGCCAGCGCGCCGAGCCACAGCCGCCCGGCGCCGAACCTGTGCCCGAGCCACGGGGTGAGCGGCAGTGCGGCCGAAAGGCCCAGCAGGTACGCCGTGGCGACCCACTGGATGGCGACGAGCTCGACGCCCAGGCTGTCCCGCATCGATTCGAGCCCGAGCGCGACGATCGACGCGTCCATGTTGCCGAGGAAGCCGCCGAGCGCCATCACCCCGGAGGCGATCCAGACGGTGCGCGGGATCGGCGGCGGTGCGGTGCGGAGATCGGTCATGGCTCCGACGGTAAAAGCTCGAGGAAGGTTGAAGTCAATCTCGCCGATCGCGCTCGTTCACCGCGCCGGACGGCGGCTGACGACCTTCCGGCTGCCTGCTTTGAGCCCCCGGTGGTGCTCGAGCGCCGCCACGGACTCGGTGACCTGCTCGAAGCTCGGGAGCGCGCGCACGTTCGCCACCAGTGTCATGTCCTTGCGCGGGATTTCGATGAAGCAGACCTCTACGCCGGCGTGCTCGGCGTGGGCGGCGACCTCGGCCTGCCAGCTCGGCAGGTCGAGGTCGTCACCGAGCCATTCATGCAGGTAGACGCACCACTTGCCGCGCAGCAGCTCGCCCGCGATGGCTTCCAGGCCGACCAGGTACGGATCGGTCACGCGTTCGGCCATGACCGTTCCCCGCAACACCAAGGCACGCTTCCCTCCTGCACCCGGCGGCGACCCCTACCGCCGGAAAACGCTCTCCCGGCGGCAGCCTCCCCGCTCCGCCGGGCAACGCGCACCCCGGTGATCGTGGGTTGACCTCCGGGATCCGCCAACTTACCGGTGGTTTTGGCTCCCAGCAACCGTTTCCCGGCAGATCACGGAAGGCGCGTGCACATTCGGCGTGCGGATGCACGTTCATCGCACCCGTGTGCGCAGCAGGTTGGGGGAGCCGCCGAAGTACGCGCTGTCGGCCACGTACAGGGTGTCACCGCGGACGGCCACCGACGTCGGGTTGGCCAAGCCATCCGAAATGGACAAAATGGTCCGGACCCCGTCGCGGCCGACGCTGACCACCCGGTTCTCCTGGTTGACGGCCGCGACGACGTCCTCGCCGTGGAAGGCGAAGTCGTCGACCGGGCCGAGTCCCGAGGCGACGACCCGGCCGGGTTCCCCGCTCAGCGGGAACCGCACCAGCGTGCCACGGTCCAGGTTGGACACCCAGACCGCGCCGTCGTGCACCTTGACGCCGTTCGCGCCGAAGCCGCCGTCCGGGGCGAGCAGTTCGCCGGTGGCCCAGTCGGTGACCTGCCCAGTGCGCGGGGAGACGCGCCGGACCACCGAGCCGAACGAGTCGGCGACGAAGACGTCCCCGCTGGCGGGATCGCGGGCGACGCCGTTCTGGAAGCCGGACGGCGGCAGCGCGGCCACCTGCACCGGTGCGGCTCCCGGCCGGACGCGGTAGAGGCCGGTCGCCGCGGTGCCGGTCGAAACGGCGACGTAGAGGTCGCCGCCCGGCGCGCGGACGATCCCGCCGAGGAAGAGCTTCCGGTGCACCACCGGGACGTCACCGTCGGCGGGGACCGGGATCCGGGCGATGACGCCGACGTGGCCGCCGGGCGTGACCCGGCCGATTTCGCCGGTGTAGGCGAAGGTGAGGTCGGCGGAGCCGTCGGGCTCCAGTGCGATGTTTTCGGGCTGTTGCCCGGCGGAGAGGTCGAGCGGGATGATTCGCGACGCCGCGTCGGCGGGCGTCGCGGGGACGGCCAAGACGGCGGCCGCGGCCAGCGCGGCGCCGATCTGCTTGATGCGCAAGGGAAACTCCGGTTCGTGGCGGGAACGGCGGAATCGCCGTGCCTCCGACGTTAGGCCCGGTGCGCGTCCGGCCGCCAATAGCTCAGCCTGGGGCGGCCATCGGAAAGCCGATCACAGATCGCGGGCGAAGCAGCGGGAGAGCGGCTCGCCGCGGTACGGCCCGTACGCCTCGATCGGCTCGTAGCCTTCGCGCTGGTAGAACCGGATCGCGTCCGGCTGTCCGGTGCCGGTTTCCAGCAGCAGCCGCGTGATCCCGAGGTCCCGCGCGTGGTCTTCGAGCGCACGCAGCAGGGCTGCCGCGACGCCGGTCCCGCGGGCCGCCGGCTCGACGTACATGCGCTTGACCTCGCCCGACCCCGGCCCGAGCGGCCGCAGCCCGCCGCAACCCAGCGCGGTGCCGCCGGCGTCGCGCGCGAGCAGGAACACGGCGACGGTTTCGGCGGTGGGGACCGCGCCGGGTTCGTGGTCGTCGGTGCCGTAGCGGGCGTCGAGCTCGGTCCGCTGGGCTTCACGCAGGCGGACCGCGTCCGGATCATCCCAGGTCACCGGGGTGATCGTCAGCGTGCAGTCGATCATCGGCGTTCACTTTCTTTCCCGTAACAAGCGTTACCGTAGCACCTGTTACGCTTCCGGGCCATGGCGAGGCAGCGTGACGTCCGGGCCCAGCGCGAGCTGTTGTCGAACGCGACCTGGCAGGTCCTCGCCGAAGACGGCCTGCCGGGCCTGACGCTGCGCGCGGTCGCCGAGCGCGCGGGCTGCACGACCGGCTTGGTGATGCACGCGTTCCCGACGAAGAAGGCGTTGCTGCTGCACGCCAGGGACCTCCTGTACGAGCGAACGGCGGCCCGCGCGGACGCGGCGGAGGCGGCGTGCGAGCGGCCGTCCGACGCACTGGCGGCGGTCCTCGGCCAGGCGGTGGACCTCCCGCACGGCCACCACGAGGAATCCCGCGTGTGGGTGGGCTTCCTGGCGGCGGCGTTGGCCGACGACGACCTGGCGGAGCGGCACCGCGCGGCGAACCGGTCGTTCTTGGCCCGGGTGAACCGGTTGGCGGCGGCGTGCCGTCCGGAGTGGACGGACGAACGGCTGGAGCGCACGACGAAGAGCTTGGTGGCGTTGGTGGAGGGGCTGAACGTCCTGGCGGCGGCGGACCCGCAGACGTACCCGGCCCGGCTGCAGCGCGCCGCGCTGACCGCGGCACTCGCCGACCTGGCCGGAAGCTCGTCCGTCACGCCGCCGGGCCGAAGCGGCGGCGGTACGCGCTCGGGCTGAGGCCCGTGTGACGCCGCAACTGCGCCCGCAAGTTCGCCGCCGTTCCGAAGCCGCTCGATGCCGCTACCCGGTCCAGTCGCAGCTCGCCGCGCTCGATCAAGCGGCAGGCCAGCGAGACTCGTTCCGTCGTCAGCCACGCCAGCGGCGTCGTCCCCAGTTCCGCGCGGAACTTCCGGTGCAGCGTCGCCGGGCTCGTCGCCGCTCGGGACGCCAGGTCCGACACCGTCAGGGGCTGGTCCAGCCGCTCCAGTGCCCACGCCAGCACCGGGGCCAGCGACGTCTCCGGGACCGCCGGGACCGGGCGGGCGATGAACTGCCGCTGGCCGCCGTCGCGGTGGCCGGTGAACACCAGGCGGCGGCTCACGGCGTTGACCACCTCGGCGCCGTGGTCCCGGTTGATGAGGTGCAGGCCCAGGTCCAGCGAAGCCGCGCTGCCGGCCGCGGTGAGGACGTTGCCCTCGTCGACGAACAGCACGTCCGGCTCCCACCGCACCTTGGGGAACCGGGCGGCCAGCGAAGCGGCCCACTGCCAGTGGGTGGTCGCGCGCTTGCCGTCGAGCACGCCCGCTTCGGCGAGGGCGAGCGCGCCGGTGCAGAAGCTGACCAGACGGGCACCGCGGTCGGCCGCGCGGCGGACCGCGGCGATGATCGCCGGGTCCGTCGGCACGTCGGTGTCCGGGCGGGCCGGGACGATCAGGGTGTCCGCGGTGTCGGCCGCCTCGAGACCCGCGACGCCGGAGAGCGTGAACATGCCGAGGTTCATCCGGACGTCCGGCGCCGCCGCGCAGAGCGTGAAGTCGTACCAGGGCCGGCCCAGCTCGGGGCGGCGGAGGCCGAACAGCTCGGTGGCCACGCCCATCTCGAACGGGTTCGACTGCTCGGTGACGATCGCGACGACCCGGTGTGAGAATTCTTGCGACATGTGCGATTCCTAGCACTCCCCGGCCGCCGGAGCCAGGCCGAGGATGGACGCATGAACCCGATCGACCTGAACGAAGTCCTCGCGAGCTTCGACGCCGCTTGGAGCCCGCGCATCGTGACCCGCGTCAACGACTACGACATCCGCCTCGCCCGGTTCGACGGCGAGCACGTCTGGCACGTCCACGAGAACACCGACGAGTTCTTCCTCGTGCTCGACGGCGAGATCGAGATCGGGGTGCGCGACCCGGACGAACGCGTCGTCACGCTGGGCCGCGGGCAGGTCTTCGTGGTGCCGAAGGGCACGTTCCACAAGCCGTCGTCGAAGACGGGGGCGAGCGTGCTGCTCGTCGAGCCGGCGGGAACGCTGTCGGTCGGCGACGTGCACGACGAGGTGCCCGAGCACGTCGACGTCACCACGGGCCACTTGGTCTGACGCGCGCGCGACCCGCCCTCCCCGGGGGCTGCTTCCGCACCTGGCCCCGCGGGGTGGGGGAGCTGGGGCGCCTTTATCGACTGCGCCGACCGGCTGACCTGCTGAGTCCTTCCAGAGAACGGCGTACCCTCAGCCGCATGAAACGGACGTCGTTCGCGCAGTGGCCGTGCTCCATCGCGCGCACCATGGATCTTCTCGGCGACTGGTGGACCCCGCTCGTGCTGCGGGACGCCTTCTACGGCGTCCGCCGCTTCGACGAGTTCCAGCAGGCGCTCGGCATCGCGCGCAACACCCTCGCCGACCGGCTCAAGCGGCTGGTCGACGAGGGGCTCCTCGAGAAGGTGCCGTACCAGACCGAGCCCGTCCGCTACGACTACGTGCTCACCGAGAAGGGCCGTGACTTCTACCCGGTGCTGCTCGCGATGACCCGCTGGGGCGACAAGTGGCTCGCGACCGAGGCCGGCCCGCCGATCACCGTGCACCACCTCGCCTGCGGGCACGACACGCACGCCGAAATCGTCTGCGCGGAGTGCCGGGAACCGATGACGCCGGACGACACGCGGATGCGCCGCGGCCCCGGCTTCCCGCCGCGGCTGGCGCAGCGGCCGGACGTCGAGGAGCGCTTCGCCCGGCAAGAGTGATTGACAGAGTCAGTCTATCTACGCAACTATCGTGGTCAACCGGGAGAAGGGGCGACCACGATGGAGTGGACGGGTGCGCGGTACGCCGACCTGCCGACGGCCGAGGTTTCGACCTGGATCGACGCCGTGCCCGAGGACGTCTGGCCGGTGGTCTCGGACATCACGCTGATGCCCGAGCTGAGCCCGGAACTCCAGTCCGTCGAGTGGTGCGAAGAAGGCCGCAAGTTCCTCGGCCGCAGCAAGCACGACGCGTTCGGCGAGTGGGAGACCACCTCGTACGTCGTCGAATGTGAAGCGCCGCGCGTGTTCTCGTGGGCCGTTCAGGACCCCGACCGACCCAGCGCCGTCTGGAAGTTCACCCTCGAACCGGACGGCGGTGGCACGCGCCTGAGCCAGTGGATGCGGATGGGCCCGGGCCGGTCCGGGCTGTCGTTCGCCATCGACCGGATGCCGGAAAAGGAACAGAAGATCGTCTTCGTCCGGATGCGGGAGTTCGAGACGGCGATGCAGGGCAACCTCGCCGCGATCAAGGCCCGGATCGAAAGCCGATGAAGACCGCGACCACCGTCGAGTTCTCCACGGACACCCGCGCGACGCTGGACTTCGTGCTGGAGGCGGAGAAACTCGGCCTCGACGTCTGCTGGGTGGCCGAAGCCTGGGGCTCGGACGCGCCGTCCGCGCTCGGCTACCTCGCCGCCCGCACCGACCGGATCCGGCTCGGTTCCGGGATCATCCAGCTCGGCACGCGTACGCCGGTCGCCATCGCGCAGGCCGCCCTCACCCTCGCCGACCTGTCCGGCGGCCGGTTCGCGCTCGGGCTCGGGCCGTCCGGGCCGCAGGTGATCGAAGGCCTGCACGGCGTCCCGTTCGCCAAGCCGCTGACGCGCATGCGCGAGACCGTCGAGATCATCCGCCAGGCGTTCGCCGGGGAGAAGATTTCGTATTCCGGCAAGGTGTTCGAGATCCCGCTGCCCGGCGAAGCCCGCCCGATGCGGCTGTCCACCGCCCCGAACCCGGACATCCCGATCTACCTCGCGACGCTGTCGCCGAAGCTCCTGGAGCTCACCGGCGAGGTCGCGGACGGCTGGCTGGGCACCAGCTTCGTCCCCGAAGGCGCCGACGCGTACTTCGCGCACCTCGATGCCGGGCTCGCGAAGGCGGGCCGCAAGCGTGCGGACATCGACGTCTGCCAGGGCGCCGAAGTCGCCTTCGCGGACAACGAAGACGAGCTGCGCACCCTGGTCGGCAGCCGCAAGAAGGAGCTGGCGTTCAGCCTCGGCGGGATGGGCTCGGCCACCACGAACTTCTACAACGACGCCTACAGCCGTCAGGGCTGGGCGGACGTCGCCGCCGAGGTCCGCGAACGCTGGCAGGCCGGCGACCGCGAAGGCGCGACCGCGCTCGTCACGGACGAGATGGTCCTCGGCACGACGTTGATCGGCACCGAGGAGATGGTCCGCGACCGGCTGCGCGTCTGGCGCGAGGCCGGGATCGACACCGTCCGGCTGTACCCGGCCGGCGAAACGCTGGAAGCGCGTCTCACGACGCTCGGCCGCGCATTGGAGCTGACATGACCGGCGACTGGCACCGCACCGCGTGCAGCCTCTGCTACCTCAACTGCGGGCTGGAGGTGCAGCTCGACGGCCGGAAGATCACCCGCGTCCGCGGCGACAAGGCGCACCCGCGTTCGGGCGGCTACCTGTGCCAGAAGGCGCAGCGCCTGACCTGGTACGGCGACCACGAAGACCGGCTCACGACGCCGCTGCGCCGCCGCCCCGACGGCACCCACGAGCCGATCGACTGGGACACCGCGCTCACCGAGATCGCCGCGAAGCTGCACGAAATCCGAGACGCCGACACCGAAGCCGGGCGTCCGGGCTCGTTCGCCTACGTCGGCGGCGGCGGGCAGGGCAACCACTCCGGTGGCGCGTACGGCGCGTCGCTGCTGAAGTGGATGAACTCGACGCGCCACTTCAACGCGCTCTCACAGGAGAAGACCGGCGACTTCTGGGTCAACGGGCAGCTGTTCGGCTCGACGACCGTGCACACCGCCGAAGACGTCGAGCACTGCGACCTGCTGGTCGTGCTCGGCTGCAACCCCTGGCAAGCGCACGGCTTCAGCAACGCCCGGCACGCGCTCAACACGCTCAAGAACGACCCGGACCGCCGGATGATCGTGATCGACCCGCGGCGCACCGAGACCGCCGAAATGGCCGATCTGCACCTCCCGCTGCGCCCGGGCACCGACGCCTACCTGCTGGGCGCGATCCTGGCGCTGCTGGTCGAGCGGGGCGCGCTCGACGAGCGCTTCCTGGCCGAGCGCACCGAGGGCTTCGAAGAGGTCGCCGCCGTCCTGGCGAAAGTGCCGGTCGACGCGTGGATCGCGCACACCGAACTGTCCCGTGTGGACGTCGAACGGGCCGTCGACCTGATCAGCGCGGCCGAGGCGATGACCGTGCGCGTCGAGCTCGGCATCCAGCAGGGACGCCACTCGACGCTCAACAGCTACCTCGAGAAGCTGCTCTACCTGCTCACCGGGCACTTCGGCAGGCGCGGCACGAACAACGTGCACTCGTGGCTGCTGCCGCTGTGGGGCACGACCACCGGGCAGCGTTCCGAGATCACCGGCTTCGAGTACATCGGCGGCCTGCTGCCGGCGAACACCCTCGCCGAGGAGGTCCTCGCCGACCACCCGAACCACGTCCGCGCGGTGTGGGTGGAGTCGTCGAACCCGGCCAACACCTTCGCCGGGACGCGGGACGTCGAACGCGCTCTGGAGGCCGCGGAGCTGACCGTGGTCGTCGACGTCGCCTACACCGAGACGGCCGCGCTGGCCGACTACGTGCTGCCCGCGGCGTCCCAGCACGAGAAGTGGGAGTTCACGCTCTTCACCTTCGAATGGCCGACGAACTACTTCCAGCTGCGGCGGCCGTTGCTGGACCCGCTGCCGGGCACGCTCGTCGAAGCCGAGATCTACGCGCGGCTGTTCGACGCCCTCGGCGTGCTGCCGCCGTCCGACGTCCTGGCGTCGCTGGCCGCCGGGCCGCGGGCGGAGCTGCAGGCGGGCCTCGGTGCCCTGGTGCAGGCGATGCCGGAGCGCGCGGCGATCCTGCCGGTGCTGCTCTACCGCACCCTGGGCGCTTCGCTGCCCGACGGTGCGGCGTCGATCGCGCCGCTGTGGGCCGGCTGCCACCGCGCGGCGAAGACGATGACCGTGCCGGTGCAGCGCGCGCTGGGCAGCTCGGCCACCGGTCCGGCGCTCGGGGAAGCGCTCTTCGAGCGGATCCTGGCCGGTCCCACGCCGTTTTCGGTGCACGAACAGGACGAGGTGTGGAGCCTGCTGCGCCGCGAGCGCGTCCGGCTGGCCGTGCCGGAACTGCTGGACTGGCTGGCCGCGCTCGACCCGGCCGCCGAATCACCCGACCCGGCGTACCCGTTTTCGCTGCTCAACGGCCAGCGGCGGGCGCACAACGCGAACCAGATCCTGCGCGACCCGCGCTGGCGCCGCACGGATCCGGACGGCGCGCTGCGTGCGCGTCCCGAAGAACTGGCCTCGATCGGGGCGGTGCCGGGGGACTGGGTGGCCGTCGTGACGGCGGCGGGTCGCGTGGTCGTCCGCGCCGAGGCCGACCCCGCGCTGCGGCCGGGGCAGCTCGCGCTGCCGCACGGCTACGGCATGGCCCACCCGGTCGCGGACGGCCGCCGGGTGGTCAGCGGCCCGCGGATCAACCTCCTGACGGACGCGCTGGACCGCGACCCGATCGCCGGGACGCCGCACCACAAGGACGTTCCGGCGCGCCTGGAGCCCGCGACGGAGGCGGAGCGGGCCCGTGCGGAGGCCGACCACGACGCCGTCGCGAGTGGACAGTCGAGGGCGTTCTCCGGGCTATAGTGGGACCCCTGCCTGAAAGGGGGCCCATGCGCAAGATCGTCGCGAACCTCTTCATTTCGCTCGACGGCGTGGTCGAAGCGCCGGACAAGTGGTCGTTGCGGTACTGGAGCGACGAAATCGGTCAGGCGGTCGGCGGCGGGATGGCCGCCGCCGACGCGATGCTGCTCGGGCGAGTCACCTACGAGGGGTTCGCCGAGGCGTGGCCCGGCCGGACCGTCGAGGACGACGAAGGCGCCGAGTTCATGAACAGCGTGCGCAAGTACGTGCTTTCGTCGACCTTGTCCGAGGTCGCCTGGAACAATTCGACACTGCTCACCGGCGACCCGGCCGAGGCGGTCCGCACGCTGAAGGCCGGACCGGGCGGCGACATCATGACCAGCGGCAGCACGACGGTGGTGCGCTGGCTGCTGGCCGAAGGCCTGGCCGACGAGCTGAACCTGCTGCTGTACCCGGTGGTCGTGGGCCACGGGAAGCGCCTGTTCCCGGAGGAGGGGCCGTCGTTCCCGCTGGAGCTGAGGAAGTCCGCGACGTTCGGCAACGGGGTCGTGCAGCTGACGTACGTACCGGCGTGAGCACGCCGTTCCGGATCGAAGTCCCCGAAGCCGACCTCGAGGACCTGCGCACCCGGCTGCGGCGGACGCGCTGGCCCGAAGCGGAGCCGGTGGACGACTGGAGCCAGGGCACGCCGCTGGGGTACCTGCGTCCGCTGTGCGAGTACTGGGCGTCGGACTACGACTGGCGCCGCACGGAGGCGCGGCTGAACCGGTTTCCGCAGTACCGCACCGAGATCGATGGTCTAGGCATCCACTTCCTGCACGTCCGTTCGCCGGATCCGGCCGCGTTGCCGCTGATCCTCACGCACGGCTGGCCCGGCTCGTTCGTGGAGTTCTCGAAGGTGATCGAGCCGCTTTCACGGGAGTTCCACCTGGTGATCCCGTCGCTGCCGGGCTACGGCTTCAGCGACAAGCCGCCGGAGCCGGGCTGGGGCATCGAGCGGATCGCGGCCGCCTGGGCTTCGCTGATGGCCGGGCTGGGGTACTCGCGCTACGGCGCACAGGGCGGCGACTGGGGGACGTCGATCACGACGTCCCTGGCCCAGCAGGACGCGGCCCACCTGGCGGGCATCCACCTCAACCCGCCGATCGCGGCCCCGGACCCGGCGACCTTCGGTGACCTGACCGACGCCGAGCGGGCCGCGCTTTCCGCGTTGGAGCACGCGCAGCGGTGGGAGGACGGGTATTCGGTGCTGCAGTCGACCCGCCCGCAGACGATCGGCTACAGCCTCCTCGACTCCCCGGCCGGGCTGTGCGGCTGGCTGGTGGAGAAGTTCCACGCCTGGTCCGACGGCTTCCCGTTCACCCGCGACGAACTGCTGGACGACATCACGCTGTACTGGCTCACCGGCACGGCGGCGTCCTCGGCACGGTTGTATTGGGAGAGCATCCGCAAGGTCCAGCAGTGGTTTTCCGAGGCCACGGACGACACGGTGGACGTGCCGACCGGCTGTTCGATCTTCCCTGCGGAGATGCCGCAGCCGTCACGCCGGTGGGCGGAGAAGCGGTACACGGACATCCGGCATTGGAACGAGCTCGACCGAGGCGGCCACTTCGCGGCGTATGAGCAGCCCGAGCTGTTCGCCGACGAGGTGCGGACCTTCTTCCGGCTGGTCCGCTAGGCCTTCGGTTCGGGCGTGGTCTGGTCGGCGCCGATCAGCCGGCCGATCTGCCACTCGTAGCTTTCCGGCACGTTCCCGACGGCGATCCCGATGTCCGCCTTCGCGGCCTCGTAGAACCGGCGCCGCGCCTTGCTCACGGCCTCGATGGCTTCGGACCACGGCAGATCGGTTTCCGCGCCGGTGGCGATTCGCTGCAGCCGGAACGCGCTCTCGTGCCAGGCCCGTGCGGCGACAACCGTGCTCCCGGTGCCCAGCAGCAGCACGGTCTCCCACTTGACCGTGCGTTCTTCCTCGGCTGCGGCCAGGGCAGGCAGGCCTTCCTCGGGCGGGAGGGAGTCGATGTCGGGGTGGATTCCGCGATGGGCCGCGATCCGCACCGAGAGGGCGATGACTCGCTTCAGCGCGAAGGCGTACTCGGCGTAGGCGGTGAGCCGCCGTTCGTCCCAGCGCACCGACTGGGTCCGGCGCCAGCGTCCGCGTTCGGCGGCCGAGGTGGCCGCGAACGAAGCCAACGCGCCGATGACGACTCCGATCAGAGCCGGCAATTGCTGGAGGAACGTCTGCACGGAAGCGGCCTCTCATCGTGGCGACCCGGTCCATTGCTGGGTCGCTGCGGACACGCTCGGCGCTACATCGTCGCCATGGGCGAGCGACCTGCCCCCGCGTCGAAGAGGAACCTCAGTTGACCTGCCTCCCCTGGCCTTGCCAGAACGGCTCCCGCAGCTTGAACTTCTGGATCTTCCCGGTCGCCGTCCGCGGCAGCTCCTCCAGGAACTCGATCCGCTTCGGGCACTTGTACCCCGCCAGGTACCCGCGGCAGTGCTCGATCAACTCCTCCGCCGTCACGGAGCCCTCCACGACGACCAGCGCCGTCACCAGCTCGCCCCACTTCTCGTCCGGGATGCCGATCACCGCGGCCTCGCGGATCGCCGGGTGCGAGTTGAGCGCGTCCTCCACCTCGATCGACGACACGTTCTCGCCGCCGGAGATGATCACGTCCTTCTTGCGGTCGGCGATCGTCAGGTAACCCTCCGAGAACGTCCCGCCGTCGCCCGTGTGGAACCAGCCGCCCTCCTGCACCCGCGCCGTTTCCGCCGGGTTCTCCCAGTAGCCGTCGAGGTTGTGGTTCGACTGGGCGAGCACCTCGCCGTCGGTGTCGACGGTGATCCGGACGCCCAGCGCCGGCGTCCCCGCGCGGCCCAGCAGCCGGGCCTGCTCGTGCGGGTCGAGGTCCGCCCACTCGCTGCGCATCCGGTTGACCGTCAGCAGCGGCGCCGTCTCGGTCAGCCCGTAGATCTGGATGAACTCCCAGCCCAGCTCCGCCCGGACCCGCTCGATCGTGCGTGTCGGCGGTGGCGCGCCGGCCACGACGATCCGGACGCGGTCGCGGCCGGGGATCTCGCTCTCCCACGAAGCGGCGCCGTCCAGTGCCGCCGTGACCACCGCGGGCGCGGCGCAGAGGATCGTCACGCCGTGCTCGTCGATGCGCCGCAGGATCTCGGTGCCGTCGACCTTCCGCAGCACGATGTGCCGCCCGCCCAGTCCGGTCACCGCGTACGGCATACCCCAGCCGTTGCAGTGGAACATCGGCAGCGTGTGCAGCAGGACGTCGCGGTCGCTCAACGTCGTGTGCAGGCCGAACACGGCCGCGTTCAGCCAGATGTTGCGGTGGGTGAGCTGCACGCCCTTCGGCCGCGCGGTCGTTCCCGACGTGTAGTTGATCGTCGCGGTGGCCGATTCGTCGCCGTCCCACGGCCGGGGCGTCCCGTCGCCGCCCCAGATCGCGTCGTCGTCGCGGCCGATGACGAAGACGTGCTTCGCCGTCACCGTGTCGAGCAGGTGCTCGAGCTCCGGGTCGACGATCAGCACCTCCGCCCCGGAGTGCTCCACTATGTACTCGACCTCGGCGGGCGCCAGCCGGAAGTTCACCGGCACCAGGATCCGGCCCCAGGCGGACACACCGAAGAACGACACGAGCAGCCGCGCCGCGTTGTGCGACACCACCGCGACGCGCCCACCGGCCGGCACGCCCAGCGCGTCGAGGTTGGCGGCCTGCGCACGGGCCCGGCGCGCCACCTCGCGGTAGGTGAGCGAACCCCAGCTCGGCGCCGGCTGGTTCGGCTCGTCGACCACCGCGACGCGGTCCGGGTACACCGTTTCCGCGCGGTCGAGGAAGTCCCGGACACCCAGATTGAAGAACATCTCCCGATGATGACTCTTCACCGGGTGCCCGCACCAGTCCGATGTGGTTCGCTGGAGCGCGATGGACTTCGACACGGTGGCCGGCGAGCTCTACGGGGGTGACCTCGCGGAGTTCGTCAGCGCGCGCACCAAGGCGGTTAAGGCAGCGAAGGCGGCGGGCGACGCGGAGCTCGCGAAGCGGATCCAGCAGCTTCGCAAGCCGACCACGGCCGCGGCGATCGTCAACGGCCTGGCCAGGGACGACTCCGACCAGCTGAGCGAACTGGCCGAGCTCGGCACCGAACTGCGGGAGGCGCACACCCGCCTGGCCGGCGACGACCTGCGCGCGCTGACCCGCCGCCGCGGCGAGCTGGTGCGGCGGATCCTCCACGAGCTGCCGTCGATGAGCGACACGGTGTCCCGCGAGGTCGAGGCGACCCTGGAAGCCGTCGCCGCCGACCCGGACACCGCCGCGCTGGCGCTCGCCGGGCGGCTGACGTCGGTCGCGCACCAGGACACCGACCAGTGGTTCAGCCTGGCCGCGAGCGCCCCGACCGCCACCGGGAAGCGTCCGGCGAAGCTGGTGGAGAAGGCGGAACCGGCCCGGCCGAAGCGCGATCACCGGCGTGAAGAACGCGAAGCCGAAGACAGGGCGAAGGCCCGCGCGGAACGCGAGCGCCTGCGCAAGGAAACCGCCGAGCGGGAGAAGGAACGCGCGACGGCCGAGCGCGACCTGGTCCGCACCGAACGCGCGGCCGAGCAGGCCACCGCGCGCGTCGACGACCTGCGCGAGCGCCTGGCCGAGGCGGAGGAACGCGCCGAGCGCGCGACGGCGGCGTTCCAGGCGGCGAAAGCGGCCTTCGACGAAGCCGACGCGGCGGCCGCGGCCGCCCGGAAAGCCGCCGACGCCGCTCGCTGAGCCGGGTCCGGGCTACGCGGTTGAGGGATGCCCGGCCGCCGGCCCGGTCGATAACGTGCGATCGTGCCCCGTTCGATCAAGCTCACCACGACCGGCGCCCGGACGGGCCGGAAGCACCAGGTGACCCTGGGTGCACTGGACATCGACGGCCGGCTGGTCGTCGTCGCCTCGGCGATGGGCGCGCCGAAGCACCCGGCCTGGTACCACAACATCCGCCACCACCCGCTCGTCACGGTGGAGACGGACACCGAGACGTTCGAGGCGATGGCGGCCCTCCCGCCGGACCGCGACGAGCTGTTCGCCGAGGTGGTCTCCCGGGAGCCGGGGTTCGGGGACTACCAGGCGCGGACGACCCGGATCCTGCCCGTCGTCGAACTGCACCGGGTCGACACCGCCCGCCGCATGGGCGACTGGCTCGTCGAGATGCACGACTGGCTGCGCGGCGAGCTGAAGGAGATGCGCGCCGAGCTGGACTGCGGCACCCCACGGGAACTGCGCCTGCGCTGTGCCGGGCTCTGCACGGCCCTCACCAGGCACCACACCGGTGAGGCCAGGAACATCTTCCCGGTGCTGGCCGACCGGTTCCCCGCCCTCGCGCCCACGCTGGCGAAACTCGACGAAGAGCACGTCGTCGTCGCGCGGCTGCAGGAAGAAGTGCAGCAGCTCGTCGAGGCCGAAGCCGACCCGGTCCGGCTCCGCGCGGAGTTCGACCGGCTCCGGTCCGAACTGGACAGTCACTTCGCCTACGAGGAACGCACGCTCGTCGCCGCGCTGAACGCCCTGCTGCCCGCCCCGGGCTGATCAGAGCAGCACTTCGGCCAGCCGCCGCTGGTTCGCCAGCTCGACGGCGGGGGACGGGCCGAGCACCTGCACCGCCACGTGGTCGGCCCCGGCGTCCACGTGGGACAGCAGGCCCTTGGCGATCGTCTCCGGCGTGCCGTGCAGCACGAGGTCGTCGATCAGGCGGTCACTGCCGCCGCCGTCGACGTCGGCCTCGGTGTACCCGTGGCGCAGCAGGTTCTTCACGTAGTTGCTGAGGCCCAGGTAGGGGGTCTGGACGTACGGCCGTCCGATGGCGCGCGCGGCCACCGGATCCTCGTCCACGACCACCTTGTGCTCCGGCGCCAGCAGCTTGCCCGCGCCGAGGATCGCCCGCGCGTGCCGGGTGTGCGTGGGCGGCACGAGGTACGGGTGCGCGCCCGCGGTCCGCTCGGCGGCCAGCTCGAGCACGCGGTCGCCGAGCGCGGCGAGGATCCGGGCGTCGACCGGGACGCCGGCCGCGTCGAGCCGGTCGAGGTAGCCGACGATCTTGGCGTAGGGGCTGCGGTACCCGGTGACCGACTCGGGGTGACCGACGCCGATGCCGAGCAGCAGGCGTTGTCCGTACCGGTCCGCAAGCCGGTGGTAGGACGCGGCGAGGGTTTCCGGCTCGTCGACCCACATGTTGACGATCGCCGTCGCCACGGTGATCCGTTCGGTCGCGGCGAGGATGTCTTCGACCAGTGCGAGGTCGCCGACCGAGTTGCGCCCGGTGCCCAGCCAGACCACGCCGTAGCCCAGGCCGTCCGCCGCGACCGCTTGTTCCTTGCGGGTCACGTCGTCGCGGTGCGGCGCCAGGAACACGCCGAACGTGCTCGATACATTTGCCATAGGCGTCAATATAGCAAATGTATCGCTGGTCGTCAGGAGGCGAGCCGGTGCAGCCACTCCTGCAGCATCAGGCGTTCGGTCGGGGTCAGGGCGCGGTCGTCGTCCTCGAGTGCGGTCGACAAAGCGACAGCGAGGGCACCGACGGACGTGCCCTCGGTGGGGCGCTCGACGAGCAGCCCGGCCAGCACCGACTCCCTGACCTGCGCGGACATCGTGAGGTCCCGGCGGTCCTCAGGCTGGGCGATCAGACTGAGCGTCACGCCGCTGTTGGCCGCCGCGAACTGCCGCGCGGCCTCCGCCGCCTCGACGCGCAGGCGGCCTTCGCGCGCCAACGGCGTGAAGAGTTCAAGCAGCATCGCTTCGGCGCTCGAGGTGAGGTTGCACGGGACACCCGGCTCGATCTGGCCGTAGAGCAGCACGTAGAACGCGGGGTGCGCCAAGCCGTACTCGACGTGGCGGTCCCAGCCCGCGCGGATCCGCTCCACCGGGTCGCCGCCCGGCTCCGGAGCCTGGACGTACTGCGTGAAGCCGTAGTTGACGACCGCGTCGAGCAGGCCCTGCTTGCTGCCGAAGTGGTGGTAGAGCGTGGGGGCCTGGACGCCGGCGCGCTCGCAGATCGCCCGCGTCGACACCGGTCCGTCGCCGGCTTCGTGCAGGAGCTGGCCCGCGGCCATGAGCAGGCGGTCGCGGGTGCTGGAGGCGTTGCTCGATCGTCCGGCCATGTAGCAATTGTAGCGACGGCCTGTAGCGGTCAGCGCAGCCGAAGCTGGACCCGCCGGAGCCCGGCGAAGGCGGCCAGCACACCCGGATCCGTCGTGGCCGCGGCCGGGCGCACCGCCCGGTAGCCGTCGAGCAGCGCCTCTCTCAGCTCTTCGCGCTGCGGCAGGTGCCGGAGGGCGTCGAGCGCCACGGCGAGGTCGTAGGCGTAGTGCCCGTAGCCGCAGTCGTCGAAGTCGATCGCGCGCACCCGGCCGCGGTGCAGCAGGTAGTTGTCCTGGTGCAGGTCGCCGTGCACCAGGCCGAAGACGTCGGAGCCGTAGCCCAGCTCGGTGCGCACCGCGCGGACGCGGGCCACCGCCGTGCGGATCCGCTCGTCGCCGCCGGCGGCCGCGACGGCCCGGTCGACGACCGCGGTGGAGAAGCCGTCCACCTGGGTGCGGCCGAACTCCGTGAGGTCGTCCACGCGGCGGCGGTCGAGGCCGTTCATCCGCGAACCGTGCAGGTGCAGCCGCGCGGTGAACTCGCCCACCGCGTACAGCTGCGGCGTGCTGAGCCGTTCGTCGACGAACCGGCCCTCGACCCAGTGCACGAGCACACAGGTGCGTGGTTCGGGCACGGCCGGGTCGGCGACCACGGTGACCAGGTCCCGGGTGCGCGTCGGCACCGGCTGCGGGACGACGAGGTCGGTCTCGCGGCGCAGCGCGGCGAGCCAGGCCATCTCGGCCCGGACCTGGCCGGCACCGGGACCGTCCGGCCGCTGCACCCGCAGCACGTACCGGTGGCCGTCGGCGCCGTCGACGCGGAACGCCGTGTTCTGCCCGTGGGCCAGCGGGGTCAGGCGGGCCACCGGCACGGCGTAGGCCGTCAGCGCCGCTTCCGCGAGCCGGCGCAGGCGGCGGGTCCGCCCGGCGCGGTCCAGCTCGGCGAACGGCCGGGAGTTCGCCTGGAAGTCGGCCATCGCCCAGGTGCTCAGCTGATCGACCGTTCCGGCTCGCGGGAGTGCGAGACCAGCTCGATGGCCGGCGTCGTGTGCCGCCCGCCGCCGAGCCGGTCCACGCCGCGCAGTCCCTCGGCCAGCCGCTCGACCTCGGTGTCCGGCCGCACCCCGAAGCGCATGAACTGGCTGGTCATGCCGATCTTGTTGCCGCACTGGCGCACCAGCAGGTGGTGCTCGGCGAGCAGGTAGTCGCACAGCTCGGCGCCGTCGACCGACGCGGGCAGCTTGACGAGCAGGAAGTTCGCCTGCGACGGGTACACCGTCAGCTCCGGGAACTGCCCGAGCTGCGACTGCATCATGAACCGGTCGAGCGCAAGCTTCTTCAGGCTGTCCTCGTACTCCGCGCGGTGCTCGGCGAGCATGAAGATCACGGTCTCGGCGAGCGAGTTCAGGTTCCACTTCGGCAGCGCCGCCGACAGCTTGCGCGTCAGCGCCGGGTTGGAGACCTGGTAGCCGAACCGGATCCCGTGCAGCCCGAAGTTCTTGCCCAGGCTCTTCAGCACGATCACGTTCGGCCGGACGACGGCTTCGGCGGCCACCGACGGGTTCCGCTCGACCTCGACGAAGTCGACGAACGATTCGTCGATCACGACCAGGTCGAGGTCCTCGAGGGCGTCCATGAACCGGATCACCTCGCGACGCGGCAGGTACCCGCCGTCGGGGTTGTTCGGGTTGCACAGCACCGCGACCCGGGAGCCGCGGCGCTTGATGAAGTCGAGGTAGTCATCCACCCGCAGCTCGAAGCCGTCGGCCTCCTTCAGCAGGAACATGTCGACGCGCTTGCCGGTCTCCATCGGCTGGTCGGTCCACCGGCCGAACGTCGGGATCGGCACGGCGACGCTGGACCCGACCAGCAGCTGGTCGATCCAGGTGATCAGCTCGGTCGAGCCGTTGGCGAGCGAGATCGTCGACGGGTTGAGCCGCAGCACGCTCGCCAGCTGCGCGGTGATCGCGGCGGCGTCGCTCGGGTAGAACTTGAGGATCGTGCGGAGGTTGCGTTCGAGCTCGCCGAACATCTCGTCGGTCGGGAAGTACGGGTTGCACGGGATGCAGAAGTCCGCGAGGTCGTCCGCGTACTGGCCCATCGCCCTGGCCACGGAGAAGAACGACGGGCTGTGGGCCTTGTCCTGCCGGAAAAGGCCCTGGGGGGTCATACCGTGCCGCACGCGTGTTCTCCGTCCGCCGCTTTACCGGCCCCTTGCCTTCCCGTTGAGGACACGTACGAATCGGGCGGCCGGTTCAATGCCGGACAACGCGTGGATTCCGGTGCCAGCCAATACCGCCGCGGCCAGTGCGGACACGAGCAGGAACGGCAAGGGGGCGGCCAGCGGGTCGATGCCGGTGAAGGACTCGACACCGATCACGGCGGTGAGCACGGCGTCGGCGGCGACGGCCGTCTGGACGACGCGCAGCCGGTGCGCTTCGGGATGGCCGGTGAACCGCAGCAGCCAGGCCAGCGCGGGCAGCACCAGGATCGCGTGCATCGCGACCGCGTGCAGCGGCTTGAGCGAGCCGGCGGTGGTGTAGGCCAGTTGCGGGTCGCCGCCGCGGGCCGCGACCACCCCGCGGCCGATCATCACCGCCCCGGTGGCCAGTGCGACCAGCAGCACGGCCAGGCCGGCGCGGACGGCCAGGCGCAGGCTCGGCGCGGCCGGGCCCGGTTCCACGAGCGCGGTGGCCGTGAAGCCGATGACGGCCAGGACGAGCACCCCGCCACCCGCGGCCAGCGTCATGGAGACGAAGGTGTCGAAGGGCGTCTCGAAGTTGAAGTGCGACGGCACTCCGCGCCACGCCTGCATGCTGACCAGGACGACTTCGGCGACGCTCGCCACGGTGAACGCGCCGAGCAGGACCGTGCGCAGCCGCGGGCGCATGGTGAGGAACGACGTCGCCCAGGCGACCGACGCGAGCGTCAACCCGAACGACAGGCCGAACGTGACGGCCTTGCGCATCGACAGCGGGCCCAGCCACGAGCCGCCGGTGGCGAGGAGCACGAGCGCGTGCGCGACGCCGCTGAGGAACAGGGCCGCACCGACGGCGTAGGCGATCCGCTCGGCTCGCCTTCCGTCGTGCCGGATCCGGGTGAGTGCGTTCATACCGGGAGTCTCGCGGCCCCGGGTCGCCGCCGCGTCGGCCAGGGGATGGCACCTCGACGTACGACGACGTGCGTACGGCAATCGGCGAGTATGTCGAAAAAGCGCGGGTAAAGGAATTTATTTTTTCTTGACGGAATATTGACGAGAGGCGTGCCGCGTGACACTCGCCAGGCGGATGCGGTGGCGGCAAAAGCGTCCTATCCTGCAGACATGTACATCGCACTGTTGACCTATACGGCGCCCGAAACAGAAGTCGACTACGCGCTTCCCGACCATTCGGAGTGGGTGCGCAAACAATTCACGAAAGGACTCTTCCTGGTTTGCGGAAAGGGTAACGGCGCGGCCGACCACGTGATACTGGCCCGCTCGGTGCTGCGCGGCAAGCTCGACGCCGTGCTCGCCAGCGACCCGTTCGTGGTCCGCAGGCTCGCCCGGTACGACGTCATCGAGTTCGCCGCCACGCGCACCGCCCAGGAGCTGCTGGCGATCAACGAGGCCATCGCCTCCTGAGGAACCGTCGGGTCGGGTGGCCCGGCGACGACGCCCCGCCACCTGACGGCGAAGAGCACTCGCCCGCTGGACCTCGCTTATGATCGCGAAGGACGTCCAGCCAGGGAGAGTGCGATGAAAACCCCCGACCTCGTCTTCCGGGGCCGCCGGTTGAGCCGTGACCGCGCGCTGGTGCTGGCCGCGGTCGAGTCGCTCCCCGCGGCCCGTGACGCCGTCGCCGACGGCGCCGACCTCGTGAGTTTCGCCGGAGCCGGCGCCGAGTCCCTGGTCGAGCAGGCCCGGTCGGCGTTCCCCGACCTCGTCATCGGCGTCGACACCGCGGACCCGTCGGTCGCCGCGGCCTGCTGCGAAGCGGGCGCCGACCTGATCGTGACGAGCGCGGACCTGTCCGAGGTCGCGGCCCGGTACGACGCCGGGTACGCGGCCCCTTCGCTCGTGGCCGGTTTGTCCGTTGCCGTGGACATCGGGGACTTCCGGTCGATGCCCGCCGAAGACGTGCCGGTGCTGGCTTCGGTCGCCGAAGACGGCACGCCGGCGGGGCTCGCCCGGGCGGCCCTCGCGGCGTCGGCGGGGGTGGCGATCATCCGCACGAAACACGTCCGCCAGGTGCGTCAGGTGGCGGAGATGGCGGCGAGCATCGCGGGCACGCGCCCGCCGGCGAAGGCGGTCCGGTGGGAGTGATCCGGGAGGTCTGGCCGTCCGCCCGCGACCTCACCGACGCCGACCTCGAGCAGCTGTACCGCTACCCGGCGAACCCCCGCTGGCTGGCGGTGAACTTCGTGTCGAGCACGGACGGCGCCATCGAGGTCGAAGGCCGCTCCGGGGCGCTGTCGACCCCGGCGGACCGCATCGTCTACCGCCTCGGCAACGACCTGGCCGACGTGGTACTGGTGGGCGCGGGAACGGCGGTGGCGGAGGGCTTCGAGGGAATGCGCCCGGACGCTGCGACGGCCGAGCGTCGCAGGAGGTTCGGCCTGGCCCCGATCGCCCCGGTGGCGGTGGTGACGACGGGCCGCTCCCTGCCCCCGGACGCGCCGGTGATCACCAAGGCGGCGGTCCCGACGTTGGTGTTCACGTCCGCGGCGGCCCCTGCCGAGTTGCGCGACGCCTGGTCGGCCGCCGGCGCCCGGGTGTTCGTGGTGGGGGAGCGGGAGGTGTCGGCCGAGCGCGTGGTGTCGACGCTGGTGGCGGAGGGCTTGGGCCGCATCGATTGCGAGGGCGGGCCGAGGTTGTTCGGGTCGTTGATCGAGGCGGGCGTGGTCGACGAGTTCCGGTTGACGGTGGCGCCGTTCCTGGTGGCGGGGACCGCCAGCCGGGCATCTGTTGGTGCGCCGGTGGATCCGGCGTCACTGGAGCTGGCTTCGGTGCTCACCGACGGCGCCAGCGTTCTGCTGCGGTACCTGGCACCGCGCTAGTTTTGTCGGTCCCCTCTGCTAGCGTGGAAATCGGGGCTCCCTGGCGCGATACCCGTTGCGGCACAAGGGAAATCGCTGCTCACGGCCCCGCTGCAGTTCACCCGTTCCAGCGATGACGGTCGCACATTTGTTCGGGTACCGTCGAAGACATGATCACCGCCCGAAGACCTCGGCAGCACCGCGAACCGGTGCTGCGCCAAGGAAATCCCCTACCGATCGACCAGCCGCCGGAAGTGGTCCGGCAGCGGAAGTTCCCGAGCCTCCGCCCGCGTCAGCCACGCGAAGTCGTCGTGCTCCTCGGGATTCAGCACCACCTCGCCGGCGCCCGTTTCTTCCACCGTGTAAACGAAAGCGTGGATGCGCAACGGCCGCCCCGTCACGTCCGGCCACGCGTCGCGCGCCAGTTCACCGGTGACGCGCACCGTCAACCCGGTCTCCTCCGCCGCTTCGCGCGTCGCTGTGTCCTCGAAGCGTTCGCCCGGCTCGGCCGTGCCGCCGGGCAGTTCCCACTTGCCCGCGAGGAACACCCCGGGTCCGCGGCGGAGGAACAGCACCCGGTCGCCGCGGGCGATCCAGCAGTAGGCCAGGTGCTTGTGCGCGATCTCCGTCATGCGCGCGATTCTCGCTCAGTTGGTCTTCGACGTCGGCAGGTGGGCGCCGAGGTACCCGACGTACACCGTGCCCGTGCGGTCGGTGTCGTCGAGGAAGTGCAGCCGCGGGGCCGGCGACTTGAACCGCTCCAAGGCGATGTGGGCGCCGAAGTAGTCGCGGCCAGCCGGGTTCGTCCGCGGGTCGACGCGGAACGTGCGGGCCTGGCGGAGCCGCTCGTTAGTGGTCACCGTGTCGGACTCGGCCAGGGCGATGATGTTCGCGCTGATCAGCGAACCCGGCTGGCCGGTGCGGGCGAAGGCGAGCACGTCCGAGAGCTCGGGGCCCGGGTCCTGGCCCGCGTCGAGCAGGGAGGTCCGGGCGCCGGCGTAGGCGTCGAGGGTGCGGAGCGCGTCCCAGGCCTTGCGGCGCCAGGCGGCGGCCTTGGGGTGGTGGTCGAGGATCGCGGCCGGCGCCGGCTCGGCCGTGATCGCGAGGTGCTTCAGCGAGGCGGCCGCGGCGCCGATCAGCTCGGCGAAACTCGGGAAGTCCTCCGGCGGGCGCCCGGCGTCGGCGACCTCGTCGTCGGCGTCGTGGTGGCGGGCGAGCCGCCCCGCCAGCAGCCCGTTGACACGCCGGAGCTCGTCGCGCTCGGCCTCGGTCTCCTCGAACGCCCGCGCGTAGTCGTCGGCCTCCGCCTGCAGTTGCGCAAGCTGGTCGCGCAGGCAGGCGACGTCGGTCGCGCACGCGTCCTCGAGCCGGCGGCGGAGCGTCTTCACCTCGCAGGCGTGCCGGTCCCGTTCCTCGGCGTGGGCCTTGGCTTTCTTCCGCAGAATGGTGATCACGCGCCGCGCCTCGGCCAGCTCGCGCTCGGCGCGGCCGAGCTTCTCGACCAGTTCGGCGTCGGGCTCGCGTTCCGGCGAGGCGAACGGATCGGCGGCGTACCAGGCCCGCACGCTCGGCACGTCCGCCCACTCCTCGGGCAGGGGCGTCCGGCCGCGGGCCTGGATGAGCCGGGTGATCGCCCCCTGCAGCGCCTCGCCGGAGACGGGGCTCTCGGTGACGACGAAGTCCGGCAGCTGGTCGCAGGGCGGCACGTAGAGCCGCGCGCCCTGCGGCACCGCGCAGCCGAGCGGCAGGTGCCGGTTGAGGGTGTGGCGGAAGCGATCGTCGACGTCGAAGACGTTGACCAGCCCGGGCCACCCCTCGACCGGTACCGTCGGCGGCTCGGTGAGCACCAGCACCGCCGAAGAGCGCCACGGTGCCACCAGCGCCTCGCCCAGGAGGTCGGCGAGGTGGTCGCACTCCTTGCGCGACCAGCCCCGCATCGCCAGCACCGGCGTCTCGATCGGGATTTCGTCGCTACCGCTGGCGCCCAGCTCTTCCAGCCCGATCCGCTGCGCGGGAGCGTCGTGGCAGCTGCGCCACGGCCGCGTGCACGCAGCGGTCAGCAACCACGTCACCCGATCTTCGCCGGCGCGGTAGCACAGCGAAAGCAATACCTGAACGGAGTAGCGGCCTTCGCCGCCCTCGTACGCGAACTGAAGATCACACCGGCGCGAACCGCCGTCATCGGACGAGCCGAGATCGGTCACCGTGTAGTCGTCGTGCTGCCTCTCGCGGCTGATCAGCCTGCTGCGCAACGCGTCCAGGGGGCGTTTTCCCTCGGTGGGGACCAGTCCGTGGTGCCAGATCCGGTGCACCCCCACAGGACTCAACTCCGTTCGCCGAGAACAGGACCTCAGCCGAACATAGCGGATCCTGTGACCGTTCGAACGCGGGGCGTCACCCCACGAGCGCCCCCCGGGTCCGCAACACTCACCAAGCTCCCGGCCGCCGGCGCGACCCGCCAAGCTCACGACACCCCTCGATGCACGTGGCGCAGCACCACCCGTGTGCGCCGGGCCCCGCCAAGGCGGGCGGCCTCCACGAAGTGGCTCCCGGCGACGCGCAGCACCTCCGCGCGCATCACCCGGACAGTGCTTCCGTGCCGGCAGCACCAGCTCGGCGGACTCCGACACCGCGTTCAGGTGGCCATCGAGCTCCGGCGCCCCCTTCGTTGGCTCGGTGGGGCCGTCGAGGTCCGGCGTCACCTTCGTGGGTTCGGTGAGGTCGTCGAGGTCCGGCGTCACCTTCGCGGGTTCGATGAGGTCGTCGAGCTTCGGTGTCACTTTCGTGGGCTCGGTGGGCTGTCGAGCTTCGGCGTCGCCTTCGCGGGTTCGATGAGGTCGTCGAGCTTCGGTGTCACTTTCGTGGGCTCGGTGGGCTGTCGAGCTTCGGCGTCACTTTCGTGGGCTCGGTGGGCTGTCGAGCTCCGGCGTCACCTTCGTGGGCTCGGTGGGGCCGTCGAGCTCCGGCGCCACCTCCGTGGGCACGGCGAGGCCGTCGAGGACTCCGCGCCATGCCTGCCGGGCTTCCGCTCGTCCTGGCGGCCGAGCCAGGCGAGGCTCAGGTGCCCGCCCTGACCGTCCGGCAGCGGCGGCGCGGCCTCTACGCGTCCCTACCGCACCGCCGCCTCCCCCGACGGTGTAGCCCCGGAACGGCGCGACCTCCGGCAGCACGGCCGCCGGGCCGTGCGTGGCCAGCCCGCGAATGAGGATCGGCTGCCTTCAGTGGCGATGTGGTGCGCGTTCCACAGGAAGCGGCCGCGACCTCGATCACGGTGAACCGAACCAGCGGCGCGTGCACCAGATCGAACCGGCGTTCACGATCCTCGGCCGCCAGCCGCTTTTCCCGGTCGGCTTCGGCGCCCGTTCCGCGCGAGATCGATAGCCGCGACCGCCTTCGTCGGCCGGCCCACCGGCGAGGAGGCCCGCCCGGATCGAGTGGAACCGCGGCAGACCGAGCTCCTCCGCCGGCACCCATGAGCCCTCGACCTCGGCGCGGACCACGCTCGACGAACGCGACGGCAAGCTGTTCCGCCGGCGGTGCAGACTCACCCCGGCCGCGCACGCCCGCGGATCACCGTCACCCGCGGTAGCCGCGCAGGGCTGTCGACCGGAGCGACCGCCAGCCACGGCGAGGCGATGGACCTCAAAGGCAGGCGCCCGCGCGAATCCGTTGCGGACTCGCAAGCAAACCGGCTTTCAGCCTGCGCCGGTACAGCGCCGCGGCCCGGGTCCCGAGTCACCCCGTGCGCGTCCAGAGGCAGAACGGGTGCCCAGCCGGATCAAAACAGACCCGCACGTCGTCCTGCGGCTGAAACTCCGCGACCACCGCACCCGCCGCAGTCGCCGCGGCCGTTGCCTTCTGAAGGTCGTCGACCTCGATGTCGAGGTGCAGCTGCATCTGCTGGGCACCCTCGGCCGGGGGCCACACCGGGGGAACGTGGCCGGTCT
This sequence comes from Amycolatopsis sp. NPDC004169, assembly GCF_040610315.1. Lineage (NCBI taxonomy): Bacteria > Bacillati > Actinomycetota > Actinomycetes > Pseudonocardiales > Pseudonocardiaceae > Amycolatopsis > Amycolatopsis sp. NPDC004169. The sequence continues at coordinate 63,058 of NZ_JBEXMD010000035.1, read as the reverse complement.
CCAGCTGGAACGACAGGCCCGCGCTGCCGTCGTCCGGGCGCAGGGTCACCCACTCCGGTTCGTCGGTGCGGATCGGCCAGCCGAGGAGCTTCGAGTAGAACTCGGCCAGCGCCCGGGGTTCCGGGGTGCCGAGCACGGTGGAGGTCAGCTTCATGATCGGACTGGTACCCGCGCGGCGGGTTCTCTACCGCGGTCCGGGGGTTCCCGGGTCGAAGTAGGCGATCGGCGGGCCGATCCGGTGCCAGGACGTCGTCGCGAACACCGCGGCACCCGACAACGCCAGAAGGGCGGTGATCACAGCCAGCGTGGCCCCGATCCGGGCGGAACCGGGCCGGGTGCGTGCGCCGGCGCAGATGCCGAACACCAGTGCCAGCACGCTGATCGGCAGCAGCGCGAACCACAACGCTCCGAGAACCAGGATGAACGCCTGCGTGACCCACGAGAGCATCCACGCGGAGACGATCCCCGGCCGGACGATCAGCCAGGCCGCCCAGGTCGCGACCGCCAGCGTGAAGCCGGCCGCACCGATCGCGAGCGACGCGATCGCCAGGCCGCGGCCGGCCCGGGTAGTGGTCTCCTCCGCCTCGATCTCCCCCATGCCGGGAACATCCCGTCCGGGCGATCGCGTGTTACCGGAATACCTCGGCTTCCCGTGGGTTGCTTCCTGGCGCAGGCGTTTGATCACTGAGGGAGCTGCCATGTCCGAGCACATCGAGGGAACCGTCGCCGACGGGTTCGAGGCCGTCCGGGAGGAGTTCGCCGCCGTTGCGGCCGCGGAAGGGGGTGACTACGCCGCCCAGCTCGTCGCGCACGTCGACGGGGAGCGGGTTGTCGACCTGTGGACCGGGCCCGACATCACCGGCGACTCGCTGACCGGCGTGTTCTCCTCGACGAAGGGCGCCGCGCACCTGGTGGTCGCGCTGCTCGTGCAGGACGGCGTGCTCGACCTCGACGAGCGGGTCGCCCACTACTGGCCGGAGTTCGGCGCCGCCGGCAAGGACGGCATCACCCTGCGGGAGCTGCTCGCGCACCGCGCCGGCGTCGTGGGCGCCGACGACGGGTTCACCGGCGAAGAGATCGCGGACGACCGCGTCATCGCCGAGCGGCTCGCCCCGCAGCGGCCGTACTGGCGGCCCGGCACCGCGTTCGGCTACCACGCGCTGGTGATCGGCGCGCTGACCGGCGAGGTCGTCCGGCGCGTCACCGGCCGCAGCATCCAGGAGCACTACGAGGAGCGCGTCCGGAAGCCGTTCGACTTGGACTTCCACCTCGGCCTGCCGGAGGAGCTGGAGCCACGCTTCCTGACCACCCAGCCGATGCTGCCGACGCCGGAGCAGCTGGCCGAGCTGCAGGCGAACGCGACCGCGCCGAACAGCATCACGGGCATCGCCTTCAACCGGAACCACCCGAAGGCGCCCGAGCTGTGGGAGCTGCCGAACCTCAAGGTCGTCCGCACGCTGAGCCCGGCGTCGGTGGGCGGCGTCGCGTCGGCTCGCGGTCTGGCCGGGATGTACGCGGCGGCGATCAGCGGCCCGGAGCCGCTCCTGCGCCCGGAGACGGCCGCGGAGTTCGCGCAGATCCACTCGATCGGCGACGACCTCGCCACCCGCAACCGCAACGCGTTCGGGCTCGGCTTCGCGATCGTCTCGGACAACTACCCGCAGCTGGGCCAGGGAGCGTTCGGCCACAGTGGCGCGGCCGGTTCCCAGGCGTTCGCGGACCCGCGCAGCGGCCTCGCGTACGGCTACAACCGCCGCCGGTTCGCGTTCCCGGGTGGCGCGGCCCCGGAGAACGCCCGCCTGGTCCGCGCCGTCCACGCGGCGGCGACCGCCTGACCGTCCACACAGGACATCCCGGCCCCGGCCACCGGTCCCGTTGTCACGGTGCGTGCCCGGAGCAACACCTGCCGTCCGGCGGCCGGAAAGCGCAGGTCATGCACGTCCGGAGTGGACGTCGTTACAGACTTCACTCGTTAGGACGTTCCGGTCGGGACATCAACCCTGCTCACGCGCTTCGGACTGACTTTCCGTAGCGAAAACTCTCCCGATCATTGCTCCGATGTGAAACTATTGGGCCGTTCGCGGGGAGAGGGCCTCGCGACGAGGGGGACTCACCGTCACGGCCGCGTCCCCATGAAGATCCCCAGGGGAGAGGAGATCGACCATGTCGACGCCCACGGATGTCAAGCCGGAAGAAGCTCCCGAGCCGACCGACCCGGCCGGCCCGGTGGCCGAGCACCCGGAGCCGGACGAGTTCGGCTGGGTGCACATCGACCACGTCCCGGAGAAGCCGAAGGACGGTCCGGTCGTGGTCCCGAACTGCGGCAACCCCTGCTACCAGGTGGTCAAGTCCTGAAGTTCACCGATTCGTGACCGCCCGCCTGCCGGTCTTCGCCTGGCAGGCGGGCTCTCTTATGCGACTTGCTGTGATGTCATAGGAGTGTGCCTGTGACGAATCTGGACCCGACCGAAGTCATCGAGACGGTCCGCGGCCTTCAGCGACAAGCTGCTGAAGGATCCTGCCTGAAGCACTACCGCGAAGGAGTTCGGCTGCTTCGTCGCGGCATGACGATGCTGGACTCGATCCACCCGGTTGCGGCCGAGTACCGGACCGACTGGCTTGTCGCCCGGATCCGGCTGTCGAGCCTCATGGCGGCGCTGTCCTCGGAGATCAGCGGTGACCTCGCGGCGGGGCTCGCGGGGCTCGACGACGTGCGGCTGCTCATCAGTGCGGTGCCGGACCCCGTCCTGCAGGCCGAACTGAACGGTGCCCTGAACCACAACTACGCGGCCCGGCTGATGAGCGTCGGCCGCAACGAGGAGAGCCTGGCTTCGTTCGACATCTCCGTCGCGCACCAGGAGTACCGGCTGGCGAACGGGCCGGCTCCCGAGACGCGCATGGGTGCCTTCGTGCAGACCTTGTCCTCGCGAGCTTGGGTGCAGATCCGGCTGGGCAACGTCAGCGCCGCCCAGGACGACCTCAATCGCTCGCTGGAGCTCGCCGAGAAGTTCGAACTCCGCACGGTCGCCGCGGACATGCGGCGGACCATGGGCATGCTCGCCCTGCGCACCGGTGACGTTCCGGAAGCCCTCCGCTTCTACGAGGAGTGCGAGCGGACCTACCGGGCCTTGGAGCTGGGAGTTCCGGACGGTCTCCGGTTCGAGCAGGCGGAAGCACTGCTGGCGGCCGGGCTGGCCGAAGAAGCGGGTGCGCACCTGGACGAGGTGCTGCCGAAGCTGGTGGCACAGCAGAGCATCAGCCGCGAGGTGGCGCGGGCGGAGCTGTACCGGGCGACCGCGGCGCTGATGACCGATGACATCGAGCTCGCACGGCAGATGGCCGACTCCGCCCGCCGCAAGATGTTGCGTGTCGGTTGCCAGACCTGCATCGCCAACGCCACCTTGGCCGGTCTCCAAGCGGACGCCCGTGATGCTCTGCGGGCCGCCGACATCCCGGCGGCCCTTCCGACACGCGCGCTCCGGCTCGCCGCGAAGATGCCGGCTCCTCAGCTCGCCGAGCAGGCCGCCACCGCGCGCATGCTCGCCGTGCGGCTGGACATCCGGCGGGGCAACCTCAAACGGGCCGTCGAGACGCTCCAGCAGGTCCCGCGGCCCGGGCAGCTCACCCCCATCGACTACCGGATGCTTCGCCGGCTCTGCCGCGCCGAGCTCGCCGTCGCGCGGGGTGATCGGGCCAAGGCGCTCACCGAAATCCGGTCGGGCCTCACCGAGCTCGACGCCGTCCGGGATCGGATGGGTGGGCTGGACCTCGTCTCCGGGACCGCGCTGCACGGGCAGGAGCTCGCCGACCTCGCCGTCAAGCTCGTGCTCGAACGCCATGATGCCCGGCGCCTGTTCGTCTGGCTCGAACGGACGCGGGCCCAGACCTACCGCTACGAACCCCTCTCCGCCGGCACCGACCCCGAGCTCGCCGCGCGCGTTGCCGAGGTGCGAGGGCTCGGCCAGGCCATCCAAGAAGCCCAGCACGACGGGCACCCCATCGCCGCTCTGCGGGCGAAGTACAACGAACGGCTCCGGGAAGCGCAGCGGCTCGGCTGGCACACCGGGCGGTGGGGGCGGCCGCGGCCGGTGGCCGGGCTGGCGGAGGTCGTCGCGCGGCTCGGTGAGCGGGCCATGGTCAGCTTCGCCGCCTCCGGGGACGAGCTCGTCGCCGTCGTCATCGCCGGAGGTGAGTGCCGGCTCGTGCGGCTCGGGTCCGCCGGGGCCGCCGCCGAGTCCGCGCGGGTGCTCAACGTCGACCTCGATGCGCTCGCGCCCGACAACCTGCCCGAACGGCTGGCCGAGGTCGTCATGGCGTCGGCGCACAAGCAGGCCGACAAGCTCGACACCCAGCTCATCCAGCCACTGGCCGAGGTCATCGGCGATCGCGAGCTGGTCATCGTCCCGACCGGGCCGCTCTACGCCGTTCCGTGGGGCGTGCTGCCGGGCCTGCGGGGGCGGCCGACCGTCGTCGCGCCGTCGGCGACCGCCTGGCTCGCCGCCGAGCTGACCAGGTCGTCGCGGGCCCGCAAGATCGTGCTCGTGCGCGGTCCCGGGCTGGCCGGTGCCCGTGGTGAGCTCGAGAAGCTCACCACGCACTACCGCACCGCCACGACGATGACCGGCGCCAAGGCCACCGTGAAGTCCGTGCTGCGCGCCATGGACGGCGCCAAGCTCGCGCACTTCGCCGCGCACGGCGCCCACGAGCCGGAGAACGCGCTCTTCTCCCGGCTCGAACTCGCCGACGGTGCCCTCTTCGGCCACGAGATGGCCGGGCTGCGGCAGCCGCCGCGGCAGGTCGTGTTCGCCGCGTGCGAGCTCGCGCTGAACCGGATCCGGCCCGGCGACGAAGCTCTCGGCTTCGCCAGCGCACTGCTGGCCAGCGGCTCCCGCACGGTGATCGCGCCGCTGTCCCGCGTCGGCGACCTCGCCTCGGCGGCCGCGATGGACGACTACTACCGCGCGCTGGCCGTCCGGGACAGCCCGGCGCTGGCCCTGGCCGACGCCATCGCCGTCGACCCGTTCCGCCGCCCGTTCGTCTGCCTCGGCGCCGGCTAGGCCGGCTGCGCGGGCGGCGACCACACCAGCCGCGGGTCGGTCTGGACGAAGCTGCCGAGCAGCTGGTCGACCCGGGTCAGCACGTCGAGGTCGAGCCGGACGCCGGCGGCCTTGGCGTTCTCCGTCACCTGCTCCGGCGTGCTCGCGCCGACCACCGCCGCGGCGACCGTCTCGTGCTGCAACGTCCACGCCAGCGCGAGCTGGGTCATCGTCAGGCCGCAGTCGTCCGCGACACCACGCAGCAGCTCCACCCGCTCCAGCAGCTCCGGCATGAGCAACGGCCGGGCGTGGGGGAGCGCGGCGGCCCGTGAACCCGCCGGGATCCGCCCGTCGCGGTACTTGCCGGTCAGCACGCCCTGGGCGAGCGGCACCGACGCGAACTGCCCGACGCCGATCCGCGCGCCCACCGGCATCACCTGCGCCTCGGGCACCCGCCACAGCATCGAGTAGTGCGGCTGGTTGGCGATCAGCGGCACGTCGTACCGCGCGGCGGCCTCGTGGGCCTGCAGCAGCTGCTCGGCCGTCCACTCCGACGTGCCGACGTACCGGATCTTCCCCTGCCGGACCAGGTCCGACAGCGCCAGGAACGTCTCGGCGACCGGCGTGCGGTAGTCGAAGCGCAGCAGCTGGTAGACGTCGACGTAGCCGGTGCGCAGCCGCCGCAGCGAGCCTTCGAGGGACGCGATCACGTGCTTGCGGCTCAGGCCCGCGTCGTTGGGGCCAGGGCCTTCCGGCCAGAACACGCCGGTGCACAGCACCAAGTCGTCGCGGCGGACCCCGGCGAACGCCGCCCCGAACGCGGCCTCCGCGGCGCCGCCGTCCCAGGCCGCGGCGGTGTGGAACGTCGTGACGCCGGCGTCCAGCGCCGCGGCGACGCAGCCCGGCGAGGCGTGCGTCAGCCAGTTGCCGTAGGCGATCTCGCTGACGGCGAGCCCGCTCGCGCCGACCCTGCGGTACTCCACGTCAGCCTCCCACGGCCATCTCGTCGATCCACGCGTCGACCGCGCCGGCCTTGCGCGCGAACGACTCCCGCACGGATTCGTGCGGCAGGATCAGGAACTCCTCCTTGCCGAGCCCGCGGACGACCGCTTCGGCGACGTCCTCGGGATCGATCAGCGGCGCCGCCGCGGCGATGGCCAGAGCGGCCGGGTGGCCGGCGGCGATGCCGGGCTCCAGCAGTGCCGTCCGGACGCCGAGCGGGCACAGCGCGCTGACCCGCACGCCGCGCGGCCGGTAGGTGATCGCCAGCCACTCCGCGAGCCCGACGGCCGCGTGCTTGGTCACCGAATAGGGCGCGTCGCCGGGGATGCCGAGCAGGCCGGCGCCCGACGCCGTGATCAGCAGGTACCCTTCGCCGCGCGCCAGCATCGCGGGCAGCACCACCTGGGCGGCGTGGACGTGCTGCATGACGTTGATCTCCCAGGACTTCTGCCACTGCTCGTCGGCCGCGTGCACGCCGGTGCCGAACGCGGCCCCCGCGTTGGCGCAGAACACGTCGAGGCGGCCGAACTCGGTGCGGGCCGTCGCGACCAGGGCTTTCAAGTCCTTTTTGGACGTCGCGTCGGCGGTCACCGCGACGGCGTGGCCGCCCGCGGCCGTGATCTCGGCCGCCACCCCCGCGGCGCCGTCGGCGTCCACGTCGGACACGACCACCCCGGCCGCGCCCTCGGCGGCGAAGCGGCGGGCCATGGCGGCCCCGATTCCGTGTGCCGCGCCGGTCAGCGCGACCACCCGTCCAGTCAGTTCCACGCGGGCTCCAGGTATTTCATCTTCACATTGTCACTTGCGTGCGGGAAATGTATTTCCAAGTTGCGATGCGGGTGATAAAAGTGCTGGTCAGTGCCATGATCTTGTCTTGTTCAACAGATTTGCACGGTAGCACGAGTATTGCGTTTCCCGTGCCTCGTGCGTTATTCCTGAAGATCGCAACGCCCCGCGCACAGGAGGTCCGCCGATGGCCGAGCTCGTCCCGCCGTCGCACGCTCGCCGGCTCCGGTGTCTGGGTACCGGTGATCCCGACGTGGTCGCCGCGGTCGCCCGGAGCGGTGGCCTCGGTGTGCTCGACGGCGCCGATCCGGCGGACCTGCGGCTGGTCGCGGCCCGCGTCCGGGTGCCGTACGCGGTGCGGACCGACGGCCCACTGCCCGCGGGCGCGGCCTTCGCCGTCCGCACGAAGGCGCCGTGGGCCGGAGCGCTCGCCGAGGTCACCGACGTCACCACGGCTGCCGAGGCCGTTCGCGGCGGCGCGCTGGGCCTGGTCGCCGGCCGGGGCGCGTTGAGCGACTTCGTTCTGCTGCAACAGCTGTTGACCGCCTTCGACGTGCCCGTCTGGGGCCGGGTGGCCGGACCGCGGACCGCGGTGGGCGCGCTCGCCGGCGGCGCGGCGGGCGTCGTCGTTGAGTCCACTGTGGACGTCGGCCGGATCGTCGGTGCCGAGGTGCCCGCGGCCGGGCTGGGCACGGGTTTGTGCCGGACACTCGGCAGCGCGCTGCCGATCGTCCAGGGCCCGATGACGCGGGTGAGCGACCAGCCGGGCTTCGCCGCCGCGGTCGCCGACGCGGGCGGGTTCCCGTTCGTCGCGGTGGCCACCGCGAACGGCGCGCGCACCGCCGAGCTGCTCGCCCGGACCGCCGAGCGGCTCGGCGACCGGCCGTGGGGCGCGGGCATCCTCGGCTTCGTCCCCGACGACCTGCGCGCCGCCCAGCTCGCCGCGATCCGGGCGGCGCGGCCGCGGTGCGTGCTGGTCGCCGGCGGGAAACCGGGGCAGGCCAAGGCGCTGGAGGCCGACGGGATCGCGACGTTCCTGCACGTGCCGTCGCCGGTCCTGCTCCGCCAGTACCTCGACGCCGGGGTCCGCCGGTTCGTCTTCGAAGGCGCCGAGTGCGGCGGCCACGTCGGCCCTCGGGCGAGTTTCGAGCTGTGGGAACAGCAACTGGCGGTCCTCGGCGCCGCGAAGGACGTCGAAGTGCTTTTTGCGGGTGGGATCCACGACGCCCGCTCGGCCGCGATGGTCGCCGCGATGGCCGAGCCGCTCGACGCCGCCGGCGTCCTGATGGGCACCGCGTACCTGTTCACCGAGGAGGCCGTCGAGCACGGTGCGATCACCGGGCTGTTCCAGGACCGCGCACTCGCCGCGGACGCCACCGTGACACTGGAAACCGCGCCGGGCCACCGCACGCGTTGCCTGCCCAGCCCGTACACGGCGGAGTTCGCACAGGTCAAAGCCGGTCTGGGGGACACACCCGAAGCGTGGCAGCGGCTGGAGGAGCTGAACGCCGGACGATCGCGCGTCGCCAGCAAGGGCGTCCGCCGCGACGGCGAGGCGCTCGACGCCGCCACCCAGCTCGCCGAGGGGATGTTCATGGCGGGCGAGGTGGCCGTCCTGAGGGACCGCCGGACGACCATCGCCGAGCTGCACCGCGAGGTCGCATCGGGCCGGACGTTCGCGCGTCCGGAGGAACCGGCGGCGGACTCCGGCGACATCGCGATCATCGGCATGGCCTGCACGTTCCCCGGGGCGCGCGACCTGCCCGCGTTCTGGTCGAACGTCCTGCGCGGCGAAGACGCCGTCACCGAGGTTCCGCGCGAGCGCTGGGACCCGGACGTCTACTTCGGACAGTCGGCGTCGAAGTGGGGCGGGTTCCTGCCCGCGCTGGACGTCGACCCGCTCGCCTTCGGCATCCCGCCGTCGGCGATGGGCAGCATCGATCCGGCGCAGCTGGTGTCGCTGGAGACGGCGCGCCGTGCGCTGGCCGACGCCGGGTACGCCGACCGGGACTTCGACCGCGAGCACACGAGTGTCGTGTTCGGCGCGGAGGCGGGCGGCGACCTGGCGAACGCGGGCACGCTGCGCTCCCTGCTCGACGGCTACCTCGACGAGGTCCCGTCCGAGCTGCTCGCGCAGCTGCCCGAGCCGACCGAGGACACGTTCCCCGGCACGCTGGCCAACGTCATCTCCGGCCGGATCGCCAACCGGCTCGACCTCGGCGGCGCGAACTACACGGTGGACGCGGCGTGCGGTTCGTCGCTGGCCGCGCTCGACCTCGCGGTGAAGGAGCTGCGCGCGGGCACGAGCTCGCTGGCCCTGTGCGGCGCGGTCGACCTGCACAACGGCATCCACGACTACCTGATGTTCACCTCGGCGGGGGCGCTGTCCCCGACGGGCCGCTGCCGCCCGTTCGACGCGGCGGCCGACGGCATCGCGCTGGGCGAAGGGGTGGCGTGCCTGGTGCTCAAGCGCCGGGCCGACGCCGAGCGAGCGGGCGACCGGATCTACGCGCTGGTCAAGGGCGTCGGCGCGGCCAGCGACGGCAAGGCGCTCGGCCTGACGGCGCCGCGGCCGGATGGCCAGCGCCGGGCGTTGGAGCGGGCGTACCGCGACGCGGGCGTGTCGCCGGCGGAGGTGGGGCTGGTCGAGGCCCACGGAACGGGAACGGTGGTCGGCGACGCCACGGAGCTGCGGACGCTCACCGGCTTCTTCGCCGAGGCCGGCGCGGAGGCGGGATCGTGCGTGCTGGGGTCGGTGAAGAGCCAGATCGGCCACACGAAGTGCGCGGCGGGCCTGGCGGGGCTGATCAAGGCGGCGCTGGCGCTGTGGCACGAGGTGGTCCCGCCGACGCTGCACCTGAAGAACCCGAACACGGCTTGGGACGCGACGGCCAGCCCGTTCACGTTCACCACGACGGCCCGGCCCTGGGCGGCGCCGGCCCGGCTGGCGGGGGTGAGCGCGTTCGGCTTCGGCGGGACGAACTTCCACGCGGTCCTGGCTGCGGCGCCGGTGGCTCCGGACCGCAAGCACGGCTTGCGCGACTGGGCGCCGGAGGCGGAGAAGGCCCTGGCCGAGCTGGAGCGGACGGTGGCGGCCCGCGCCGGCGGATCGGGAGAAATGCGCGGGGGCGGACCAGCGCGGCCGAAGCTCGCGGCGACGGGCGGCTCGGGTGAGGCTGGTCCACACGAGATTCACGCAGCAGGCCTCGCAGCGGCGGCGGAAGCCGGCTCAAGCGGCGGCGCGGTCGCGGTCGGCTCGGGCGCGGCTGGCCCCGGCAAGCACCGCGCGCTCGAGCAGCCGATGCCCGCACCCGCCGAACCCGGCAAGATCGCCTTCCTCTTCCCCGGCCAGGGCAGCCAGCGCACCGGCATGCTCGCCGACCTCTTTGTCCACTTTCCCGAGCTCTCCGAAGTCCTCCGGCTCGCGCCCGACATCGCCGCCACCGCCTTTCCGGCTCACGCCTTCACCGCCGAGGCCGTCGATGCCCGGGAAGCCGCCCTCACCGACACCCGCGTTGCCCAGCCCGCGCTCGGGCTCGTCGAGACCGCCGTGGCCCGGCTTCTCGCCCAGCTCAACGTGCACCCCGACTTCCTGGCCGGGCACAGCTACGGCGAGCTCGTCGCCCTCTCCGTCGCCGGGGCTTTCGACACCGAGACCCTCCTGCGCCTGAGCCGGGCCCGCGCGCAAGCCATCGCCGAGGTCGCCCGGCCCGGGACCATGGCCGCCGTCAAGACGTCCCGCGATGCCCTCACCGCCACCCTCATCGGCCCCGATGTCGTCGTCGCCAACCACAACGCTCCCGAGCAGGTTGTCCTCTCCGGACCCGTGGCCGCCGTCGAACGGGCCGTCAGGCGGCTCAAGGAAACCGGCATCAGCGCGCAGCGGATCCCCGTCGCCTGTGCCTTCCACAGTCCGCTCGTCGCCGATGCGAGCGAGGTCTTCGCTCGCGAACTCGACGAAGAAACCATTACGACGCCGAGGAAGCCCGTCTGGGCCAACCGGACCGCCCAGCCGTACCAGGACGACGTCCGCGGTGAACTGGCCGCGCAGATCGGTGCCCCGGTGCGGTTTCTCGACCAGATCGAAGCCATGTACGCGGCCGGGGCGCGGATCTTCGTCGAAGCCGGGCCCGGGCGCGTCCTCACCCGGCTGGTCCGGGACATTCTCGGCGACCGGCCGCACACCGTCGTCGCCTGCGAGCCCGACCTCACGAGCTTCCTGACCGCCCTCACCACCCTCGCCCAAGCCGGCGTCGACGTCCGGCCCGGACGGCTGATCCGGCCGAAGCCGGCCGAACCCGCCGCCACCGCCTGGGCCGTCGACGGGCGGTCCGCCCGCGCGCCCGGCTCCGCCACCCCCGCCCTGCCCCCGGCCCGACGAATCCGGAGTACCGCCATGACCCAGCCCGCGCCCGGCCGCGACCAGGCGATCGTGGACTTCCTGCGCACCACCCGCGAGCTCGTCGCCGCCCAGCGGGAGGTCATGCTCGGCTACCTCGGCAGCGCGCCCGCCCCGGTCCCCGCCCCGGCGCCGCTCCCGGTCGTCGTCGAGGCACCCGTGACCGAGCCCGAACGGGAACCCGAACCCGAAGCCGCCGACGTCATGAGCACGGTGATCGGCGTCATCAGCGAACGCACCGGCTACCCGGCCGACATGATCGCCGCCGACCTCGACCTCGAAGCCGACCTCTCGATCGACTCCATCAAGCGGACCGAAATCGCCGGCACGCTGCTGTCCCGCCTCGGCCTGCCCGCCGACGACCGCACCGACCAGCTCAGCCGCGACCGCACCGCGAACGCCCTCGTCGCGCACCTCGAAAGCTGGCTGACGCCCACGCCACCGGCCGCCCCGCCGCGCCGCTACCGGCTCGAACGGGTCCCGGTGCCGCTGGACCCGGATCCCGGGCGGCTGCGCGGGAAGACCGTGGCCGCGCCGGACGACGCCGTGCGGGCCGCCTTCGCCGCGGCCGGGGCGGAGGTCGTCACCGGGGACGCGGACATCACCGTGCTGGTCGCCCGCGACCTCACCGAGGTGTTCACCCGGCTCAAGGCGCTGCGGGGAGCCGTCTTCGTGACGGCGGAGCCGGACGCCGTGCCCGGCCTGCGTGGCCTGGTGCGGTCGGCCGCGCTGGAGCGCGACGGCGTGACCCGGCTGGTCGAGGTCACGCAGGACGTGGCGAAGACGCTGGTGGACGAAGCCCTCAGCGACGGCCCGTCGGTGGTCGTCCACGACAACGCCGGCCGCTTCACCGTCGAGCCGCGGCCGGTGGACCTGCCGTCGATCGCGTACTCCGGCGCCGGGCCGGGCAGCGGCGAACTCGCCGCGCTGGGCCTGGGCCCGGACTCCGTCGTGCTGCTGGTCGGCGGGGCCCGCGGCATCACCGCCCGCGCGGCGGTCGCGTTGGCCGCCTCCGGATGCCGGCTGGAACTCGCCGGGCGGACGCCGTGGCCGGGCGAGCCCGACGACCTGCCCGCGGACCCCACGGCGATGCGCGCGGTGCTGGCCGGCCGCGGCGGCTCGGTGGCAAGCATCGAACGCCGGGTGCGGACCGTCCTGGCCCAGCGCGAGATCGGCCGGACCCTCGACGAGATCCGCGCCGCCGGCGGAACCGCGGGCTACACCTCGCTCGACGTGCGCGACGCCGACGCCGTGCGAAGCCTCGTCAAGAACCTCCCCAGCCGGCTCGACGGGGTCGTCTTCGCCGCCGGGATCATCGACGACAAGCTCATGGCGGGCAAGGACGAACAGTCCTTCCGCACCGTCTACGAGACCAAAGTGGACGGCGCGCGGAACCTGCTCGGCGCGCTCGACGCCGAGCCCGGGTTCGTCGCCTTCTTCGGCAGCATCGCCGCGGTGCTCGGCAACCGCGGCCAGACCGACTACGCTGCCGCCAACGATGCCCTCGAAGCGCTCGGGGCGACCTGGCCGGGCCGCGCGGTGACCGTCCACTGGGGACCGTGGGCGCCGGACGGCGACCACGCCGGCATGGTGTCGCCGGAGCTGGCGCGCGAATACGAACGCCGGGACGTCGCCCTCCTCGACCCGGCCGAGGCCACCGCCGCGCTGCTGCGCGAGCTGGCCTACGGCACGGACCGCTCGGTCCTGTACACGGCGTCGCTGTGGTGATCCCGGTCGCGATCACCGGCATGGGCGTGTTCCTGCCCGGCGCGTCCACAGTGGACCAGTACTGGCGGCACCTGGTCGCGGGCACCGACGCCGTCACCGACGTCCCGCCGCACCGCCGCGACCCGGAGTTCCACGGCCGCGACGGCTCCGCCCCGGACCGCACGCACGGCCGCCGCGGCGGCTTCACGCCGGACACCCTGGAGTTCGACCCGGTCGCCCACGGCGTCCCGCCGACGTCCCTCGACGGCACCGAGCCGGACCAGCTCACGGCGCTGGCCGTCGCCGTGGACGCGGTCGCCGACGCCGGTGGCCTCGGCCGGCTCGGCGACCCCGAGCGGATCGGCGTCGTTCTCGGCCGCGGCGGCTACCTCTCGCCCGGGTTGCAGGGCTTCGACCAGCGGGTCCGCACGGTCCGGCAGATCACCCGCACGGTCGGCGAGCTGATGCCCTCGGCCGGGCCTGCCGTGCTCGAACGGCTGCGGACAGCACTGCTCGAACCGCTCGGCGAGTTCCGGCCCGAGACCGCCGCCGGGCTGGTGCCGAACCTGGCCGCCGCCCGCGTGGCGAACCGGCTCGACCTCGGCGGCCCGGCGTACACGGTGGACGCCGCCTGCGCGTCTTCGCTGGTCGCGGTCGACCAGGCGATCGGCGAGCTGGCCCGCGGCCGCTGCGACGTCGTCCTCGCCGGCGGCGCGCACCAGACGCAGGACGACACGCTGTGGGCGCTGTTCACCCAGCTCGGCGCGCTTTCGCCGAGCCAGCGGATCAGCCCGCTGTCCCGCGACGCCGACGGCATGCTGATCGGCGAAGGCACCGCGATCGTCGTGCTCAAGCGGCTCGCCGACGCCCGCCGCGACGGGGACCGCGTGTACGCGGTGATCCGCGGCACCGGCACGTCGAGCGACGGGCGGGGCGCGAGCCTGCTCAGCCCGTCCGTCGCCGGGCAGACCCTCGCCCTACGGCGGGCCTGGGCGGGCCGCGATCCGGCGGAGATCGGCCTGCTGGAGGCGCACGGCACCGCGACCCCGGCCGGGGACGCCGCCGAGCTGACCACGGTCGCCGACGTCTTCGGCCCGGCCCGCGAGCCGCGCGCGGTGATCGGCTCGGTCAAGTCGATGATCGGGCACACGCTGCCGACCGCCGGGGTCGCCGGGCTGGTCAAGGTGGCGCTCGCGCTGCACCACGGCGTGCTGCCGCCGACGCTGCACTGCGCCGACCCGAACCCGCTGCTCGACAAGACGCGCTTCCGGGTGCTGGCCGAGGCCGAAGAATGGGGTGCGCTGCCGCGGGTCGGCGCGGTCAACGCGTTCGGCTTCGGGGGCGTCAACGCGCACGTCGTGCTGGAGGCGGGCGACCCGGCGCCGAAGCGGCGGGTGCGCGTCGAGGAGCCGGAACGCGTGCTGCGGCTGGCCGCCCGCACGCCGGCGGAACTCCTGGACGAGCTCGACCGGCCCGGTGAGGGCGACGGCGACGGCCCGTGCCGGATCGGGATCGTCGGCCCGGACGAGCGCAAGCGGGCCACCGCCCGCCGGGTGCTCGCCAAGGTGGCCGCGACGGGCAAGCCGTGGCACGGTGCCGGCGACGTCTGGTGCAGCGTCGACCCCCTCCTGCCGGGCGGGAAGACCGCGTTCGTCCACCCGGGACTGGAGGCGGGCGGCGAGCCGCGCCTCGACGACGTCGCCCGGCACTTCGGCCTCGACCGTCCACAGTGGTCGACGGCGAGCGTGCTCGACCGCGCGGCGAGCGTTTCGGCGGCCGGGCTGCTGCTCGACGACGTCCTGCGGCGGCTGGGGATCCGGCCGGACGCGCTGGCCGGACACAGCGTCGGGGAGTGGACCGCGATGCAGGCCGCCGGGATGTACACCGCGGCACCGGACGCACTGGCGCGCTACTGGCCGGACGGCTTCGAGCTGCCCGATGCGGACTACCTCGTGCTGGGCGCCCCGGCGGCGCGGGTGGCCGAGCTGCTGCCCGGCGACCTGGTCGTCTCCCACGAGAACGCGGTCAAGCAGACGATCGTGTGCGGCCCGCCGGAGTCCGTCGCGGAGTTCGCGGCGACCTGCCGCGGTGCCGGGATCGTGGCCACGACCCTGCCGTTCCGGTCCGGGTTCCACACCCCGCTGATGCGGCCGCACCTCGCCCCGTTCGCCCGGCTCGCCGCGGACCTGGACCTGCGCGCACCGGCGCTGCCCGTGTGGTCGGCGACGACCGCGCGACCCTACCCGGCGGACGCCGACGAGGTCCGGCGGCTCTACCTGGACCACCTGCTGCGCCCGGTCCGGTTCCGGGCGCTGACCGAGGCGCTGCACGACGCCGGGTTCCGGGTGTTCGTGCAGGTCGGGGCGGGTCAGCTCGGCTCGTACGTCACCGACACGCTGGACGAGCGGCGGCACCTGGTCGTCGCGGCCGCGTCCGGCACCCGGTCCGGGCTCGCCCAGCTGCGGCGGCTCACCACCGCGCTGTGGGCCGAGGGCGGCGACCCGGACTTCGACGCGCTCGAACCACGGCGGATCCGCCTCAGCACCGGGAACTCCCTGCTCTCGCTGGGGTCAGCCGCCCGCGGCCTGCTGGACGAACAGAGCTTGCCCGCCGGGGTGCCGGACCCGATCGTCGCCGAGTTCACCGCGTTGCTCACCGAAACCCGCCAGGCCGCGGCGGACGTCGTCGCGGCCGCACGACGGCACGTGGAGTCCACGGTGGACGTCTCGCTGGCGGCCATGCCGTACCTGCGCGACCACCGGTTCTTCCGGCAGCGCGACGACTGGCCCGACGAGCCGGACTTCCGGCCGGTGGTGCCCGCGACGACCTTGGTCGACCTCGCCTGCCGGGCGGTCGAGCGCACCTGGCCGGGCACGACGGCGGTCGCGGTGCGGGACGCGGTGTTCTCCCGCTGGCTCATCGCCGCGCCGGCCCGGCGGGTGCCGCTGTCGATGACCCGCGACGGCGACCACGTGACCGTCGAAATCGGGCCGTACGCGCTGATGACGGTCGAGGTGGGGACGTACGCGCCGCCGCCGTCGCCGTCCGCGGTGCCCGGGCCGGAGACCACGCCGCCGCTGACCGCGGCCGAGATCTACGCGCGGCGCGAGATGTTCCACGGCCCGGCGTACCAGGGCCTGGCCCGGCTGACCGGCCTCGGCGAGGACCACATCCGCGGCGAACTGGTCGTCCCGGACGCGCCCGGCGGCCTGCTCGACAACGTCGGCCAGCTGCTCGGCTGCTGGCTGATGGCCACCCGGACCGACGACCTGCTGGCGTTCCCGCGCTCGATCGGCCGGCTGACCTGGCACGCCCCGGAACCGGCGCGGGGCACCCGCGTCACCTGCCAGGTGCGGGTCCGGCTGCCGCGGCCCGACGTTCTCGAAATGGCCGCCGAGCTGGTGCGCGACGGCCGGGTGCTGGCCACCATCGAGGGGTGGCGGGACGTCCGGTTCCCGTGCGACCGCCCCGCCCACCGCGTCTACGCCTTCCCCGCGGAGAACCTGCTCGGCGAACTGCGGGCCGACGGCTCGGTCGCCGTCACCGACCGCTGGCCGACGGTCGCCGCGCGGGACATCTACGCCGGGATCTACCTCGGCGCGGCCGAACGCGCCGAGTTCGCCGCGGTCCCGCCGCGGCAGCAGCGCGGCTGGCTGCTGCGGCGGATCGCCGTCAAGGACGCCGTCCGCGCCCGGCTCGGCGAACCCGTCTACCCGGCGGAAATCCGCGTCCACGACGACGGCACGGTGTCCGGGCACCACCGGGACCTGCCGCGCTTCGCCGTCTCGACCGAGCTCACCGGGGACACCGCCATCGCAACCATCAGGAGCACTTCATGACCATCGACCACGCGTCCGCGACCTTCGACGTCGTCGCCGAGCTGCTCACCGAGCTCGTCGGCGACGCCGAGGTGCTCGGCATCGAGATCACGCCGGACACGACGTTCCACGAGGACCTGCAGCTGGAGAGCATCGACCTGGTGACCTTCGCGAGCATCCTGTCCGAGCACTTCGGCGCCGACGTCAACCTCGCCGAGTACCTGGCGGAGAAGGACCTCGACGACGTCATCGGGCTGACCGTCGGCGACATCGCCCGGTTCGTGGGGGAGCGCACGTGCCCACGATGACCGTGAACGGGCTGCGCACGAACGTGCAGCTCGTGCCCGCCGGCGGCACCGAGACCGTGGTGTTCCTGCACGGCATGGGCACCGACAGCCTGGCGAGCTTCTACCTCACGCTGGCGCCGCCGGTCGCGGCCGCCGGCATCGACGTGATCAGCTACGACCTGCGCGGGCACGGCAAGACCGAGCGGCCCGAGCGCGGGTACACTCTCGGTGACTTCGTCGCCGACCTGGACGACCTGCTGCGGCAGCTCGGCGTCGACCGGCCGGTGCACCTGGTGGGCAACAGCTTCGGCGGCACGCTGGCCTACAGCTACGCCGTGGCCAACCCGTCCCGGGTCCGCAGCATCGTGTGCATCGAATCCGAGCCGGCGACCGAGGTGTGGGCGGAGAAGATGAGCGCGATCCTGGCGCACACCGTCCGGTTCCTGCAGGTGGAGGAGAGCTTCGACTGGATCGAAGCGAACTTCAGCGCACACCACCGGCGGCTGGCGCGGCTGGCGGCCGAGCGGATCACGTCGACGAAGATGGCCGAGGAGGTCCCGCTCGGCCCGCTGCTCACCTGGGAGCAGGTGGCGGCGATCGGCTGCCCTGTGCTGTCCATTTTGGGCAGTCACGGCTACCAGGCCGACGACCTCGAAGCGCTGACGTCGCTGCTGCCGAACGGCGAGCTGCACGTGTTCGAGGGGCAGGGCCATTCGGTGCTGGTGGAGCAGCACCGGGAGGTGCGCGAGCTGGTGCTGAAGTGGGTCGAACGGCACGCGGCGTGAGGTTCCTGCTGGTCGTGCCGCCGCTGGCCGGGCACGTGGCACCGCTGCGCCGGGTGGCTTCGGTGCTTTCGGCGCGCGGGCATTCCGTGGCCTGGTGCGGCCCGGAGCCCGCACTGTCCTCTTTGGTCGCCGGTCCGGTGTTCCCGGCCGGGGATTCCGGGCCGTTCGCGGTGTCGCTGCGGCCACCGGGGTTGCGCGGGTTCGCCGCGCTGAAGTACTTGTGGGAGTCGTACTTGGTCCCGCTGGCGGACGCGATGGTGCCGGGGGTTTCGTCGGCTGTCTCGGCTTTCGAGCCCGATGTGGTCGTCGTGGACCAGCAGGCGATGGCGGGGGCGCTGGTGGCCGCGCGGTGCGGCTTGCCGTGGGCGACGTCGGCGTCGACGTCCACCGAGCTGGCCGACCCGCTGGGTTCGCTGCCGAAGATCGCGGGCTGGGTTTCGGAGCTGCAGGCCGGGTTGCGCGCTCGTCACGGCGTTTTGCTGGGAGACCTGCGGTTTTCACCGCACCTGGTGCTGGCGTTCACGACCCGGGCGCTGGCCGGGGAGTGCCGGCTGGCGGTACCGGTGTCCTACGTCGGGCCTGCGCTGCCTTCGTCGTCGGCCGAGTGGTCCGTTGTGGACGATCGGCCGCTGGTGGTGGTGACGCTGGGGACGTCGAACGACTCGGTGGGTGCGCGGTTCCTGGCGGAGAGCGTGGACGCGCTGGCGGGGATGCCGGGTTTCCGGGGGTTGGTGGTGGACCCGACGGGTGCGCTGGTGAGCGAGAGCGTGCGGTTGGCCCGCCGGATCCCGCAGGTGGCGGCGTTCGCCCGGGCATCGGTGGTGGTGTGCCACGGCGGCCACAACACGGTGTGCGAGGCGCTGGCGGCCGGGGTACCGCTGGCGGTGGCCCCGATCCGTGACGACCAGTCGATGCTGGCCCAGCAGGTGGTGACGGCTTCGGCGGGGGTAAGGCTGCGCTTCGACCGAGCGAAGGCGGCGGACATCCGCTCGGCAATCGAGGCGGCGGAGGAGTGCCGGCCGGGGGCGGAGAGGATCCGCGAGTCGTTCGAGGCCGCGGGTGGCGCGGAGGAAGCGGCGACGCACCTGGAGTCCCTCACGTAACTCGCGTGATCCGGCCCGGAACTCGCGTGATTGAAGCCGGAACTCGCGAGTTCCGGCTCCGATCACGCCGGTTACGGCTCTGGTCACGCGAGTTACGTGCGGGCGCGGAACGTGCGGGCCGCCAGGAAGGAGCCCGCCGCCGCGGCTGTAGCTGCTATCAACAAGGCCACCGTCAACGACCAGCCCAGCGGGCGGCCCAGTGCCAACGCCCGGGTCGCGTCGATCGCGTACGTCAGCGGGTTCACCGCCGATACCGCGCGGACCCACGTCGGCATCGTGTCCAGTGGCATGTACGCGCTCGACGAGAACATCAGGGGGAACATCACCACGAACGACGCCGCCTGCAGGGTCTCCGCCTTGCGCAGCCATGTTGTGATCGCCACGAAAACCCAGCTCAAGCACCAGCCCACGACCAACGTCACCAGCAGGGCCAGCGCCAGCCCGGCCACGCCGCCCGCGGGGCGGAAGCCCAGGAACACCACGCTCGCCAGTGCCGTCACCACCAGCTGGACGCCCAGGCGCGCCGAATCCGCGAACGTGCGGGCCACCAGTACCGAAAACAGCGAGATCGGCAGGCAGCGCAGCCGTCCGGTGAAGCCGCCGTAGATCTCCGCCAGGAGGCCCGCTCCCGAACTCATCGCCGTCGTCATCGCGATGTTGACCAGCGTGGCCGGGACCAGGAAGTTCACGTAACCCTGGTACGCCGCCACCCCCGGCAGCGCACCCACACCGCTGAACACCTGGCTGAACAGCAACAGCAGCACCACCGGCTGCAGCAAGCCGAAGAAGACCAGCCGCCGGTCGCCGAACGCCGTGCGCAGCGACCGCGCGGTCAGGATCCGGACCTGCGTCCAGAAGCCGGATTCGGGCCAGGCCGTGGGGTCGGCGAGCGCGGCGACGGCCGCGTGGTGCCGGAACCGCGTCACGACGCCGCCCGGTGCAGGGACAGGTAGACGTCGTCGAGGGTCGGCTCGGTCACCGTCAGGTCGCGCAGCGGGGCGCCCGCCGCGTCGAGCGCCCGGACCACCACCGGGATGTCGCCGGGGCCGGACAACGGCACGGTGAGCACCAGCCCGGCGCGGCCGGCCGCGATACCCAGGCGGGACAACGCGTCCACCGCGCGCCGCAACGCCAGTTCGGTGCCGAAGGTGCACGTCGCCGTGCGGGTGCCGAGCCGGGCCTTCAGCTGCGCCGGCGTCCCCGACACGGTGATGTGCCCGAACCCCAGGACGACGACGTGGTCGGCCAGCCGATCCGCCTCCTCGAGGTACTGCGTGGTCAGCACGACCGTGGTCCCGCGCGCCGCGAGGCCCTCGACGGTCGTCCACAACCCCGCGCGGCTGACCGGGTCCAGCCCGGTCGTCGGCTCGTCGAGGAAGAGCACCTGCGGCGCGCCGACGAGCCCCGCGGCCAGGTCGAGCCGGCGCCGCATCCCGCCCGAGTACGTGCCGGCCGGGCGGTCGGCCGCGTCTTCGAGGCCGAAAGCGGCGATCAGCTCGGTGGCCCTGGCCAGCGCCTGCCGCGGCCGGGCGCCCAGCAACCGGGCGATCAGCACGAGGTTCCCGCGCCCGGACAGGGCGTCGTCGACCGCGGCGAACTGCCCGGTCACGCCGATCCGCCGCCGGACCGCGCGGCCGCGCTGCACGACGTCGTAGCCGCAGACGCGGGCGGTGCCCGCGCTCGGCCGGACCCGCGTGCTGAGGATGTCGATCAGGGTGGTCTTCCCGGCGCCGTTGTGGCCGAGGACCGCCAGCACCGCGCCGCGGGCGACGGTGAGGCTGATCCCGGCGAGTGCGGTGACTTCGCCGTACTGTTTCGCGAGGTCCGTCACGGCGATGACCGGCTGGGGCATGGCCGCTCCTTTCCTGCCGCGCAAAAGGTATCGGGACCGGAGCCTCTCGATCAAGAAGCCCGCCGCCATTCGCGGAACGCGTGACAATTTTCGCGGAATCGGATAGCACCCGCGTGACAAGGGCTGACCTGCGTGACCCTTCCGGATGGGGGTGATCTCCTGCGTGTGACAAAGAATTTCCGGCGGCTTGTTCACCGTGAAACACGGAGGTAGCTTTGCCGAAATTCCCCCATTTCCCGAGGTGACGACCCGTGAAGTTTTCGTGGAAGTCGAGAAAGCCCGCGTTCGGCCTGGCCGCCGCGACCGCAGCGGCGGTCGCGGCGACCGTCGCGCTCGTCGGAGCGGGCCCGAGCCAGGCCGCGCCGGTGAGCCTGACGCTGAACTACAATTGCCCGTTCCCGCTGATCGGCGACCAGGTGCTGTCGGTGAAGATCGACACGAACCTGCCCGACAACGCCGTCGCGGGTGCCTCGTCGACTCCGATCACCTTCGACGTCGACGTCACCGTGCCGGAGACCGCCACCGAGGGCCTCGCCCTGGTCGGCGCCACTTCGCTGGACGGCTCGGCGAAGGCCGCGGCGACGCTCAAGTACCCGGTCGACAAGACGCTGAACCTGAACCTGCCGCTGACGATCGCCTCGACGCCGGTGCCGCCGTCGGGTGCCTTCCACGTCAAGAGCAGCGGCAAGGCGCCGGCCGTGACGTTCCCCAGCCCCGGCACCGCCTCGGTGACGGTCGGCAACTTCAGCACCACGATGACCCCGCGCACCGCCGACGGCCAGCCGACCGACCTCGGCACGTTCACCTCCGACTGCGTCGCGGTCCCGGGCCAGAACCAGCAGCTGGGCACGTTCGAGATCAAGCCGGCGGGCGGCGCCACCACGCCGACGACGCCGACGACCCCGACCACGCCGACGACTCCGACCACGGAGCCGACGACGCCCACGACGGAGCCAACGACGCCGACGACGGAGCCGACGACTCCGACGACGGAGCCGACGACTCCGACGACTGAGCCGACGACTCCGACGACGGAGCCCACGACTCCGACGACGGAGCCGACCACGCCGACGACGGAGCCGACGACTCCGACGACCGAGCCGACGACTCCGACGACGGAGCCCACGACTCCGACGACGGAGCCGACCACGCCGACGACGGAGCCGACGACCCCGACCACGGAACCGACGACGCCGACGACCGAGCCCACGACTCCGACGACGGAGCCGACAACCCCGACCACGCCGACGACCGAGCCGACAACGCCGACCACCCAGCCGTCGACCCCGACCACCACGCCGACGAACCCGCCGGGCGGCATCGAGGTCAAGTACTCCGTGCAGGGCAAGTCGGTCCTCAAGCAGCTGCACGCCACGCTGCCGCTCGGCCCGGGCACCCTGGACGCCAAGCTCGACGCCGCCTCGGGCAAGTTCGGGGCCCAGCTCGCGCTGCCGAAGTCGGATGTCCACTTCCGCGTGTTCGGCTTCATCCCGGCGTCCGCGACGGTGAAGCTCGACCAGGTCGGCGCCATCACCGGCACCCTCACCAGTGGTGCGGTCAAGGCGAACGCCCGGATCGACGTCCAGCTCACCAAGGTCCGCGTGTTCGGCTTCCCGATCCTGTCGTCGAAGTCGTGCCACACGGTCAAGCCCGCGGACGTGCCGCTGACCTCGGCGCCCGGCTTCGACCCGCTCAAGGGCGGCAAGCTGACCGCGACCTACGGCATCCCGCAGTTCACCGGCTGCGGCTTCCTGACCGGCTTGATCACCGGCCTCACCTCCGGTCCCGGCAACAAGCTGGACATCACCCTCGCCAAGAAGTGAACTCGATGAGGAATTCCGGATGCTGACCAGGACCTCACTGCTGCTGGTGCTGGTCACGGCCGCGTTCTCGCTCGGCGCCGCGGAAGCGGCGCCGGGCGAGACCGCGCCACCACCACGACAACAAGCGGCCGCCACCCAGATCCCCTTCGGCTTCACCCTGGGGGACGCGCAGCAGCCGACCACGAGCCACGTCGCCAAGCTCGGGTCGGACATCACCTTCCCGCCGGGCACCTTCGACGGCTCGCTGGGCGGTCTCACGAACACCGTGCCGATCACCGGGAAACTCGCCATCCCACCGGCGAACGGCTACTTCGTCGCGTTCCGGTTCATGCCCACCACCGGCCGGGTCGAGATCATCCCGGACGGGGACGCCACGGGCACGGCCACCGTGCACACGGGCAAGGACAAGGACTGCAAGGCCACGCAGACCAACATCTGCGCCGACACCGACGTGACCGCCAAGGTGTTCATCAGGCTTTCGGACGTCAAAGTGGACGGACGGCCCCTCGACGTCGGCCCGGACTGCCGGACGGCCCAGCCCGCGGCGGTCACCATCAAGGCGCTGGTGCCGATTTCCCCGCCCGCCCCGCCGGTGAAGGTGACGTCGACCTTCACCACCCCGGAGTTCGCCGGGTGCGTCGGGCACGAGGACGTCAGCCGGCTGCTCACCGGCCTGGTTTCCGGTCCGGGCAACACCTTCGTCTCCAACCTCCAGCTCCGCTGCTTCAGCACCGGGTGCAAGTCATGACCACGTTCCTCAGCGAAGCGCCGCAGAAGGCCGCGAACGGCCTGCGCGAGTTCGGCCGGATGTGCGCGATGGGCCTCGACGTCCTGGTCGCCATGCTCCGCCGCCCGTACCAGGTGCGGGAGTTCGTCCAGCAGTTCTGGTTCATCGCCAGCGTGTCCATCACGCCGGCGATCCTGGTGTCGATCCCGTTCGGCGCGGTCATCTCGCTGCAGCTCGGCTCGCTCACCAGCCAGATCGGCGCCCAGCAGTTCAACGGCGCGGCGAGCGTGCTGGCCGTCGTGCAGCAGGCCAGCCCGATCGTGACGACGCTGATCATCGCCGGCGCGGGCGGCAGCGCCATCTGCGCCGACCTCGGCGCGCGCAGCATCCGCGAGGAGATCGCCGCGATGGAGGTGCTCGGCGTCTCGCCGATCCACCGGCTGGTGGTGCCGCGCGTGCAGGCCGCCGTCGGGGTGTCCGTGCTGCTGAACGGCCTGGTCAGCGTGGTCGGCGTACTGGGCGGCTACTTCTTCAACGTGATCGTCCAGGGCGGCACGCCCGGCGCGTACCTGGCCAGCTTCAACGCCCTCGCGCAGCTGCCCGACCTGGTCGTCAGCTCGATCAAGGCGGTCATCTTCGGCTACCTCGCCGGGGTCGTCGCGGCCTACCGCGGCCTGAACCCGAAGGGCGGCCCCAAGGGCGTCGGCGACGTCGTCAACCAGTCCGTCGTCATCACGTTCCTGCTGCTGTTCTTCGTCAACACCGTGCTCACCGCGCTGTACCTGCAGCTCGTCCCGGCGAAGGGAACCTGAGTGGCCATCCTCGGCAAACCCGGCGACCGGCTGTTCGACCTCGGCGACCAGCTGCTCTTCTACGTCCGCGCGCTCGCCGCCGTCCCGCTCGCGGTCACCCGCTACTTCCGCGAGGTCGTCCGGCTGCTGGCCGAAGTGACGTTCGGCAGCGGCGCGCTCGCGGTGATCGGCGGCACGATCGGGGTGATGGTCGGGCTCTGCGTGTTCACCGGCGTCACGGTGGGCCTGCAGGGCTTCAGCGCGCTGAACCAGATCAACATCTCGGCGATGACCGGCTTCCTGACCGCGTACTTCAACACGCGCGAAATCGCGCCGCTGGTCGCCGGGCTCGCCCTTTCGTCCACTGTGGGCAGTGGGTTCACCGCGCAGCTCGGCGCGATGCGGATTTCCGAGGAGATCGACGCGCTGGAGGTGATGGCCGTGCGGAGCATGCCGTACCTGGTCACCACCCGGATCGTCGCCGGGTTCATCGCCATCATCCCGCTCTACGTGATCGGGCTGCTGATCTCCTACCTCGGCTCGCGGCTGACCACGGTCGTCTTCTTCGGACAGTCCGGCGGCACCTACGACCACTACTTCACGCTGTTCCTGCCGCCCGGCGACGTCCTGTGGTCGTTCGGCAAGGTGCTCGTCTTCAGCGTCGGGGTGATCCTGACGCACTGCTTCTACGGCTACCGCGCCGGCGGCGGCCCGGCCGGGGTCGGCGTCGCGGTCGGCCGGGCCGTGCGGACGTCGATCGTGCTGATCAGCGTGCTCGACCTGTTCCTCTCGCTGGCCATCTGGGGTGCGACGACCACGGTGAAGGTGTCCGGATGACCCGCTTCCGCACGCAGCTCGCCGGGGTCGCCTTCCTCGGCGTGCTGGTCCTGCTCGGCTGGCTCGCGGTGGCCATCTACGACAAGGACTTCGACGACGCCGAGCTGGTGACGCTGCGGGCGGACCGCGTCGGCAACCAGCTCGCGCCCACTGCCGAGGTCAAGGTCAAGGGCGTCCCGTTCGGCGAGGTCCGGGCGGTGCGCAGCACGCGCACGGGCGCCGAGATCGACCTCGCCCTCGACCCGGCGAAGATCGGCCTGCTGCCCGGGAACGTGTCCGCGCGGCTGCTGCCGAAGACGGTGTTCGGCGAGCGGTACGTCAACCTCGTGCTCCCCGACAGTCCACAGGGGAAACTCCGGGCCGGTGACGTGATCGCCCAGGACCGCTCCAGCAACGCCATCGAGCTGGAACGCGTCCTCGGAGACCTGCTGCCGCTGCTGCGCGCGGTCCAGCCGCAGAAGCTGAACAGCTCGCTCGGCGCGATTTCCCAGGCGCTCGACAACCGCGGGAAACCCCTCGGCGACAGCATCGTCAAGCTGCAGGACCTCCTCGGGCAGGTGAACCCGCTGATGCCGCAGTTCAAGGCCGACATCACCGGCCTGGCGAACGCCGCCGACGTCTACACGAAGGCTGCGCCGGACATCCTCCAAGCGCTGAGCGACCTCTCGACCACCGCGAAGACCATCGTGGACACCCGGGCCGACCTCGACAACCTCTACGCGAGCGTCACCAGCGCCACCGGGCACCTCAACGAATTCCTGCGCAAGAACAAGGACAACCTGATCGGCGTCTCGGCGGCGAGCCGGCCGACGCTGGAGCTGCTGTCGCGCTACTCCCCGGAGTTCCCGTGCTTGTTCGACGCGGTCAACCGGCTCAAGCCGCTGATGGAGAAGGCACTCGGCAAGGGCACGAACGAGCCCGGCCTGCACGTGACGCTCACCGTGCAGGACCCGCGCGAGAAGTACGTCCCCGGCCGGGACACCCCGCGGTTCGACGCCACCGGCGGCCCGAAGTGCTACGGCGGCGGCGCGGCGGCCGCGGGCCCGGCCGACGGCGACCTCGGCCCGGCCAACTCGCCCGGTGAGCGGAAACTGGTCGCGGAGCTCCTGAAGCCGGCGCTGGGTGACGTGCCCGACTGGAGCAGTGTCCTCATCGGACCGGCACTGCGCGGGACGGAGGTGACCGTCCGATGAGGAGCGTGGCGGGGCCCGCCGTCAAGGGGCTCATCTTCTTCCTGGTCACCGCGGCCGCAACGGCCGTGCTGGCGATCACCATCGCCAACTCGAACGTCGGTGCGACCATCGGCTACACCGCCCGCTTCACCGACGCGACCTCGGTCAACCCCGGCGACGAAGTGCGGATGGCCGGGGTCCGGATCGGCCAGGTCGACTCGGTGCGGGTCGTCGAACACCGGCTCGCCGACGTCGAGTTCTCGGTCGGCCGGACGCACCGGCTCACCGCGTCGGCCTCGGTCACCATCCGCTACCGGAACCTGGTCGGGCAGCGGTACCTGTCGATCGACCCCGGCGCCACCGACACCTCGCCGACGCTCGCCGAAGGCGCGCAGATCCCCTTGGAGCGGACCAAGCCGGCGCTCGACCTCACCGCGCTGTTCAACGGCTTCAAGCCGCTCTTCCAGGCACTGTCGCCCAACGACGTCAACCAGCTGTCGTTCGAGATCATCCAGGTCCTGCAGGGGGAGGGCAGCACGATCGACAGCCTGCTGCGGCACACCGCGTCGCTGACTTCGACCCTGGCCGGGAAGGACGCGCTGATCGGCCAGGTGATCGGCAACCTCAACACCGTGCTCGACACGCTGAACGCCCAGGGCGACCAGTTCGACACGCTCGTCGACACCACCGCCCAGCTGGTCACCGGCCTGGCCGCGGACGCCAAGCCGATCGGGCAGGCCATCGGCGGCCTCGGCGAGCTGACCACGGCGACCGCGGGGCTGCTGGAGCAGGGCCGTCAGCCGCTCAAGGGCAGCATCACCGCACTCGGTGACCTGTCGAAGAACCTGGCCGACAACACCCCGGTGTTCCAGCAGTTCCTCGACAACCTGCCGAAGAAGCTCGACCGGATCGGCACGCTGTTCTCCTACGGCTCGTGGGCGAACTTCTACCTCTGCTCGGTGCAGACGGACGCGAAACCGGCGCCGGGCGGTCCGCCACCGGGCATCCCCGTCACCGCTGCGAGGTGCCGGTGAAACCCTTCCGCAGCCGCAACCCGATCGCCGTCGGCGCGGTGACCGCACTGGTCATGGCCCTGATCGGCAGTGCCACCTTCTTCTCCGACGACCTGCCGCTCATCGGCGGCGGCACCACGTACAAGGCCGAGTTCCACGAGGCCGCCGGGCTGAAGCCGAACGACGAAGTCCGCGTGGCCGGGGTGAAGGTCGGCGAGGTCACCGACGTGCGGCTGGCCGGCGACCACGTCGAGGTGCTGTTCCGGGTCCGCGACACCTGGGTCGGCAACCGGACGACGGCGGCGATCAAGATCAAGACGCTGCTCGGCCAGAAGAACCTCGTCCTCGACCCGGTCGGCAACGCCGAGCTGAACCCGGACCAGCCGATACCGGCCGAGCGGACCAGCTCGCCCTACGACGTCACCGCGGTCTTCAACGACCTGGCGAGCACGGTCGGCGCGATCGACACCGACCAGCTCGCCCAGGCGTTCCGGACGCTGTCCGACACCCTCGGCGCGTCGGCGCCCCAGGACGTCAAGACCGCGTTCAACGGCGTCGCCGCCCTGTCGCAGACGCTGGCCTCACGCGACGACGAGCTGGTCAAGCTGTTCCAGAACACCAACCAGGTGTCCAAGACGCTCGGCGAACGGTCCGGCCAGATCCAGGCGCTCATCCGCGACGGCAACACCCTCCTCACCGAGCTGAACGCCCGCAAGGACGCCATCGCGAAGCTGTTCACCGGCATCAAGAACCTTGCGATCCAGCTGCGCGGCCTGGTCGCGGAGAACCAGAAGACACTCGGGCCGGCGCTCGACCAGCTCGACCGCGTGGCGACCGTGCTGCAGCAGAACCAGGGGAAGCTCGAGGACAGCCTGCGCCTGGCCGGGCCGTTCTACCGGCTGCTCGGCAACGCCGTCGGCAACGGCCGGTGGATCGACACCTACATCTGCGGGCTGATCCCGACCGGCAGCACGCCGGGCAGCTGCCAGCCGCCGAAGAACGGGGGACGCTGATGGCCCACCAGCTCATCGACCTGGGTGCCGAGGCGCGACGGCGGACGCGGTTGCGGGCCCTCACGCTCGGCGTTCTGCTCGCCCTCGTCGTCTCGGCCGCGTGGCCCGTGGTCACCGCGCCTGCCGAGCGGACGCTGACCGCGTACTTCACCGCCGCCGTCGGCATCTACCCGAACTCGGACGTCCGCGTCCTCGGCGTCGCCATCGGCTCGGTGTCCGAAGTGGAACCGAACGGCACCGACGTCAAGGTCACCATGACGCTGCGGCCGGGTGTGCCGCTGCCCGCGGACGCCGGGGCCGTCGTCATCACGCCGAGCCTGGTCGCCGACCGGTACGTCCAGCTCACGCCGGTCTACCGCGGCGGCCCGCAGCTGCCCGACGGTGCGTCGATCCCGCGGGAGCGCACCGCCACCCCGGTCGAGGTCGACGACCTGCTGCACAGCCTCAACCAGCTGATGTCCGCGCTCGGGCCGCAGGGCGCCAACAAGGACGGCGCCGTCAGCGAGGTCCTGACCCGGTCCGCGGACTACCTGAACGGCACCGGGCAGACCATCGGCACCGCGATCAAGAACCTCGGCGAGTTCGCGCGCACGGCGAGCGATTCCAAGGACGACCTGTTCAACTCCGTGGACAACATCAGCAGGTTCACCGCGATGCTCGCCGCCAACGACGGCCAGGTCAAGCAGGCCATCTCGCAGATCGCCTCGCTCAGCAAGGTGCTGGCCGACCAGCGTGACCAGTTCTCCGGCGCGCTGACCGAGCTGACCCAGGCGCTGAGCGTCGTGCAGGGGTTCATCAAGGACAACCGGGGTCGCGTGCAGTCCGATGTGGACAAGCTGGCCGACGTGACGAAGGTGCTGGTGAACCAGAAGGACTCGCTGGCCGAGGCGCTCCAGGCGGCCCCGAACGCCCTGACGAACCTGCTCGGTGCCTACGACCAGGCCAACGGGACGATCGACGGCCGCGGCAACCTCCTCGAGTACGCGGAGCCGAAATGAAGTCACTGGTCAAGCTGGCCGCGGTGGTCACCCTCGCGCTGGTCACCACCGGCTGCGGCAGCGGGGTGAGCGTCTACGACATCCCGCTGCCGGGCGGCGCCGCGCTCGGCGACCACCCGATCCACGTCACCGCGAGCTTCACGAACGTGCTCGACCTGGTGCCGCAGTCGGGGGTCAAGGTCAACGACGTGCCGGTCGGCCAGGTCGTCAAGGTCGAACTGGCGCCGGACGGGCGCAGCGCGGTCGTCGAGCTGCTGCTCAACGGGGACGTCGACCTGCCGGGCAACGCCGTCGCCCGGCTGCGGCAGGCGAGCATCCTCGGCGAGAAGTTCGTCGAACTCGCCCCGCCCGACGACGCGACGCCGTCGGGCCGGCTGCTCGACGGCGCGGACATCCCGCTGGACCGGTCGACGCTGACGCCCGAAATCGAGGAGGTCTTCGGAGCGCTGTCGTTGCTGCTCAACGGGGGCGGCGTCGCGCAGGTGCAGAACATCAGCCACGAGCTGAACGACGCACTCGGCGGCAAGGAGACCGCGGCGCGGTCCCTGCTGTCCGATCTGGACACCTTCGTGCGGGGGCTCGACGAGCACCGCAACGAGATCACCCGGGCCATCGAGAGCGTCAACCGGCTCTCGGCGACGCTGAACGCGCACACCGACCGGATCACCACCACGCTGAACGGCCTCACGCCGGGCATCGGCGTCCTCAACCAGCAGCGGGAGGCGCTGGTCGGGATGCTCAAGTCCCTGGACGGGCTGACCTCGGTCGCCGTCGACACGGTCAACCGCAGCAAGGACGACCTGGTCGCCGACCTCCGCGCGCTGGAGCCGCTGCTGCGGCGGCTGGCCGACTCCGGCGACAAGCTCCCGAAGGCCATGGAGATGGTCTTCACCTTCCCGTTCCCGGACGCCGCACTGGACACCATCCGCGGCGACTACCTCAACGGGTTCCTGAAGGCAGGCCACTGATGCTGACCCGGTTCGTGCGCGTGCAGGTGACGCTCTTCGTGGTCATCGCCGTCGTCGGCGTCGCCTACGTCGGGGCCACCTACGCGGGCCTCGACAAGGTGTTCTTCGACCGCGGCTACACGGTGACCGCGCAGTTCCCGACCGGCGGCGGCATCTTCACGAACGCCGAGGTCACCTACCGCGGTGTCCCGATCGGCCGCGTCGGCGAGCTGCGGCTGACCCCGGCCGGGATGGAAGCCGACCTCGAGATCGACTCCGGGACCGCGCCGGTGCCCGCCGACACCGAAGCCGTGGTCGCGGACCGGTCGGCCGTCGGCGAGCAGTACGTCGACCTGCGGCCGCGCACCGACGGCGGTCCCAAGCTGCACGACGGTTCGGTGCTCACCCAGGCGGACACGAAGATCCCGCTGCCGGTCGACGTCGTCCTGTCTACAGTGGACTCGTTCGCGAACTCGGTGCCCAAGCCCGCGCTGCGCACGGTCGTCGACGAGCTGTACAACGCGACGTCCGACGCCGGCCCGGCGCTGGACCAGCTGGTCGGCCGCGGCATCGAGTTCGTGCAGGCGGCGAGCGCGCACGTCGCGCCGCTGACCCGGTTCGTCACCGACGCGCACACCGTGCTCGACACCCAGGTGCAGCAGGCCGGCGCGATCCGCGACTTCGGCGTCAACGCGAAGCTGCTGGCGTCGACCCTGAAGGCGTCCGACGGCGACCTGCGCACCCTCATCCCGGCCGTGCCCGCGGCCGCGAACGAGGTGAGCGCCCTGATCCGCGACTCCGGGCCGAACCTCGGCGTGCTGCTGGCCAACCTGCTGACCACCGCGGACGTCCTGGAAACGCGGCAGGACGGGATCCGGCAGCTGCTGATCACCGCGCCGCAGGCGGTCGCCGCGGCCGGCACGATCGTGCGGCCGGACGGTGTCCACATCGGACTGTCACTGACCTTCTTCGACCCGCCGCCGTGCACCACCGGGTACTCGACGCCGTACCGCAACGGCCTCGACACGTCGGTCCGGCCGCTGAACACGGCCGCGCGCTGCGCGCTGCCGAAGGGTGACCCGACGAACGTGCGGGGCTCGCAGAACGCACCGGGAGGACGGCCGTGAGGGTTCTTGCGTTGGTGGCGGCGGTCCTGGCGACCGTCGCGGCCGGGTGGTCGGGCTTCACCTGGTGGCAGGCGGCGCACGACGACGGCGTCGCGCGCGCGGTCGTCCGGGAAGAGGCGTTGCAGGCGGGCCGGACGGCGGTGGCCGCGCTGACCACTTTGGACTACCGGCAGGCCGCGCCGGGTTACCAGCACTGGCTCGAGCTGTCCGGCGGCGCGCTGCGCGACGAGCTGGCGGCGGACCGGCAGGGCAGCCTCGACCGGATAGCGCAGGCCAAGACCGTCACCACGGGCAAGGTGACCGACGCCGCGGTGACCGAAGTGGACACCGCGGCGGGGACGGCGAAGCTGATCGCCTCGGTCGAACTCGTCGTGGCGCCCGACGGCGGGGACGCCGTGACCAAGCGCAACCGGTTCCAGGCCGACCTGACCCGCGGGCCGGACGGCTGGCACGTCACCGGCCTCGGCCAGGTTCCCGTCGGGGAGGCACCGTGAAGACAGCGACGAAGAAGCGGGCCGTGAAGGTCGCCGGCCGACGGCACCCGGAAGCTCGTGACGAGCCGGCCCCGGCCTCGGCCGAGCCGGCCCCGGCCGTCCGGCCGCGGCGGCGGGCCATGGTGGTGCTCGCGGTGGTGGCCGTGGTCATGGCCGGGCTCGCGGTGTGGTTCACGCTCGAAGCGCGGGCCACGAACGACGTCGTCGCGCACAACAGCGCGCTGTCCGACGTTGCGGGCACGGCCGACGCCGGGAAGCAGGTCAGCGCGGCGCTCGGCACGGTCTTCTCCTACCGCTACGACGATCCGGCCAAGAGCGAGCAGGCCGCGAAGGACGTCCTGACCGGGCCCGCGCTCGCGCAGTACGAGCAGCTGTTCGGCCAGGTCCGCAAGCTGGCCACCGAGCAGAAGCTCGTGGTGACCTCCACCGCCGTCGCGTCCGGCGTGAAGCTCCTCGACGGCGACCGCGCGGCACTGCTGGTGTTCCTCGACCAGACCGGTACGCGGGGCGACGGGCAGCGCAGCACCGGCGCCGCCCAGCTGAGCGTCACGGCGGAGCGCGTCGGCGGGAAGTGGCGCGTCACCGGGATGTCCGCCGCCTGAGCATGCGCGAGGAGCCCATGACCCTTTCCGAACTGCTGGCCTGCCGCGCCGCGGCGGTGGGCGACGAGCCGGCCCTGACCTGGTCCCGGCTCGCGGTCACCCTGACCTGGGGTGAGCTGGACCGGCGCGTCACGGCGGTCGCCGCGGCCCTGCGCCGGGTCACCGAGCCGCGGCAGCGGGCGGCGATCCTCGCCGCGCCGTCGCCGGACTACGTCGTCGCGTTCCTCGGCGCGCTGCGGGCCGGGCTGGTCGCCATCCCCGCCGGGCCGGACCGCCGGGCGAGCGTGCTCGCCGACGCCGAGCCGTCGATCGTGCTGGCGACCGCGGCGACCGTGCCCGCGGTCCGGAGTTTCCTGGCCACTTTGGACACCTGCGGGCACCGGGTATTGGCCGTGGACGCCGTGCCGGACGCCACCGGTGGCCCCGAAATCCGGCTCGTGCCCGAGGACGTGGCGTACCTGCAGTACCCGGGCGGGGTGATGGTCACGCACGCGAACGTGGTGGCCAACGCGCGGCAGGCGGCCGAGGTACTGGGCCGGGCGACCGTGGTGACCGGGCTGCCGCCGAGCGACCCGCTGGGGCTGGTGCTCGGGGTGGCGGTGCCGATCGTCACCGGCCGCCCGGCGGTGCTCGGCGACGACGCGTCCGTCCCCGAGGCACTGCGGGAGGCGTACGTCGTGGCCGAAGCGACCGCGCTGGTCGCTTGTGGACGGCCGGCCGGCCAGCGGGTCGCGATCGTCGACCGGGACGGACGGCGGGTCCCCGCCGGTGACCTCGGCGAAATCTGGGTGAGCGGACCGAACGTCGCCCGCGGCTACTGGCGGCGGCCCGGGGAGTCCGCGCGCGTCTTCTGCGCCCGGCTCACCGGTGACGACGAGCCGCGGTGGTGGCTGCGGACCGGTGACCAGGGCTTCCTGGACCCTGCGGGGGACTTGTGCGTCACCGGCCGGAGCCTCGTCGCCGGGTACCGCCCGGAGGACCTCGAAGCGACGGCCGAGCAGGCGCACCCGGCGATCCGGCCGCGTGCGGCGTCGGCGTTCGCCGTGCACGGCGGCCAGGCGGTGGTCGTGCTCGAGCTGGCCGACGGCGTCGTCCCGCCACGCGGCGAGGTCGAGCGGGCGGTGCGGCACGCGGTCTCGACGCGGCACGGGCTGACGCTGCGGAGAGTCGTCGTCCTGCAGTCTTCCGCCGGGGACGGCCTGTGGTGACCGGGCCGGCGGAGCGGGCGCTGTCGCCGGGCGTCCCGTTCGCCACTTCATCGTTCGAAGTGACTTGGCCGGAAGTGCCGCTGCCGCCGGGCGAGCCGCCCGCGCCGGGCGCGTGGCTGCTGCTGACCGACGAGCACCCGGCGGCGCTCGGCCGGGCCGTCGCGCTGGCGCTGGCGCTGGCCGCGGCCGGGGACGACGCGTTGTCGCTGCCGCGTGACGACCTCGACGAGCTGCCCGGGTTCCTGGCCGAGCGGCCGGTGCGCGGCGTCGTCTTCCTGACCGGGTCGCCGTACGCCTACCACGACCCGGAGGCCGCGCAGGAGCTGCTGCTTTCGGTGCTGCCGGTGGTCGCCCGCGTCGGCTTCGGCGTCCGGTTCCACCTGGTCACGCAGGCCGGCGGCGAGCCGGGGCTGGCGTTCCTGCGCGGGCTGGTGCGGGTGCTCGCGGTCGAGCGGCCGCAGTTGCGGGCGAGTCTGGTCGACGTCGACGCGCGGTCCGATGTGGACGTGCTGGTGCGCGAGCTGCGGTCGGACGCCCCGGACGACGAAGTCCGCTGGCGGCACGACGTCCGGTACGCGGCCCGGCTGGCCCGCGTGCCGTTCGCCGTCGAGGTCCCGACCGGACCCGGCGCGTACGTGGTCACCGGCGGTCTCGGGCCCGCAACCGCGCGGTGGCTGGCCGGCACCGGCGCCACCCGCGTCGTCCTCTGTGGACCGTACAAGGGCGCGCCCGGCGCGGTGGTGGTCCCGGGCGACATCGCCGAGCCCGGCGTCGCGGACCGGCTGGTCGCGGCGGCGACGGCGGACGGCCTGCCGCTGCGCGGCATCGTCCACACGGCAGGCGTCCTCACCGACGACCCGGCGGCCGGCTGGCACGCCGGCGTGCTGGGCGCCCGCCGCCTGCACGAGGCGACCGCGGACTGCCCACCGGAGTGGTGGCTGCTGGGCACGTCGGCCACGGCGTTGTTCGGCGCCCCGGGCGGAACGTCCCGCGCCACGGCCGACGCCTGGCTCGACGCCTTCGCCACCTGGCGCCGCTCCCGCGGCCTCCCGGCCACGACCATCCAGCTCGGCCTGCCCCACCTCCCCGACCTCCCCCGCCCCTACTTCTCCACCCTCTGACCGGTCGACCGGCGTACCCGGAGGGTCGGTTCGCGTACCCGGAGGGTCGGCTCGCCATCCGACCCTCCAGGAACGCAAACCGACTGTCCAGGTACGCGAACCGACCGGTCAGGGGAGGGTGGCGCGGAGGGCGAGGATCATCTCGAAGCGGTCGTCCGGGTTGCGGAGGTGGTCCGCGAAGAGGGCTTCCAGCTCCTGGGCGCGGGCGCGGACCGTCTGCGGGTGGATCGCGAGGCGGTCGGCGACCTCGCGGACGTTGCCGCACGTCTCCAGCCACGCCAGCAGCGTGGGGGCCAGTCGGTTGTACTGCTTCGGCGTCAACGCCGTCAGCGGGGCCAGGCGGCGGCGGGACACCTCCGTCACCAGGAACGGCTCCTTGCGCAGCCACAACGCCGCCAGGTGGTCTTCGCACCAGGTCAGCGGCTCGTCCGGGAGGACGTCGCCGACGAGCCGCAGCGCCTGCTGGGCCGTCGCCAGTGAACGGCCCGCCTGGCGCGGCGGTACCGCCGGCCCCACCGCCGCGCGGTGGCCGGCCAGGGCCGCCGTCAGCGCGTGGCGGTCTTCCGGGGCCGGCAGGAGCAGCCGCGGGGTGCCGTCTTCGAGGTCCTCCAGCGCCGCCAGCCCGGTGACGTCGGCGGGCCCGTCGAGCGCCACCGCGACGAGCCGGTGCGGCAACGGCCACTCCGCCGCCGTCGCCGCTTCCTGGACCATCCGGGACGGCGACGGCGGGTCCGCCAGCAGCAGGTCCAGCAGCCGGCGCCGCCGCCGTTCCAGCGCGCCCGCCGCCCGGGCCTGTGCCGCCGCGTGGCCCTCGATCGACAGCGCGGACAGCTCGTCGATGTAGGCGAAGATGGCCTCGGCCAGCAGGCACAGCGTCGCCGACGGCACGCCGGCCCGCGTCCCCACCTCCGCCATCCGCCGCCAGGTCACCCGGGCGCCGACCCGGTACGCGGCCTGCAGGACGTCGAGGTTGCGGCCCTGCGCGAGCTCGTGCACGCCGAGCCCGACGAACACCTTGCGGCGCTCCTCCGGCAGCGGTCCCGACGCGGCGATCCGGTCGACGAACTGCAGGATCGCCGCCTGGACGCCCGCCCGCAGCGCCTTGCCGAACGCGCCGTCGAGTGGCCTCGCGTAGTCCGGGATGGTCCGCTGGATCTCGCGCAGCACCTCGTCGGCGACGTCGAGCAGCCGCGGCCGGAACACCGCGGCCAGCTCGCGGGGGAGCATGGCCCACAGCTGCCCCGGACGGCCGTCGCCGCCCAGCATCGGCCCGAAGGCCGTCTCGACGGGCGATCCCGTCATGCACCCACCTCGCCGTTGAAGGGGACTCAGGAACCGAGCAGTGCCTCCGCCCGCAGCGCGATCTCCATGTCGAGCCGGTCGTCGGCGTTGTTGAGCCGGTCGCCGAACAGGTCGATCAGCTGGTGCATGCGGTACCGGACGGTCTGCGGGTGCACCTTCAGCTTCTTCGCGATCTCGGGGGCGCTCCCGCGGGACTGCAGCCAGATCAGCAGCGTCTCGCCGAGCCGCGCGCGCTGCTTCGGCGTGAGGTCCTTGAACGGCTGCAGGCTGCGCGCGCACAGTTCGCGGACGAGGAACTCGTCGGCGAGCAGCCACAGCGTGGACAGGTGGTCGGTGCAGCGCGTCACCGGCGCGTCCGGCAGCACGCCGCGCTGGACCAGCTTGAGCGTGCGGCGGGCCCAGAGCAGCGAGCGCGGCGCGTCGGTGAGCCGCACGGTCGGGCCGATCACCGCCCGCCAGCCCGGCAGCCGCTCGGCGAGGTTCTTCAGGTGCCGTCCCGGGTCGCCGGTGACCAGGCACGGCTCGCTGCCCTCGAGGTCGACGAGCACGTCGGAGTGCAGGTCCGGTGCGGACAGGCTGTGCTGGTCGGGACGCGGTTCGAGGGCGACGACGGTGACTTCGGCCGGCAGGGGCCACTGCGCCGTGGCGGCCTGTGCGGTGATGGTCTGCGGCGCGGACGGCGGGTCGGCGAGCAGCAGCTCCAGCAGCCGTCTCCGGCGGCGGGCGCGGGTGCCGGCGGCGCGCGTCTGCGCCGCCGTGTAGCCCTCGATCGAGAGCGCGGAGATCTCGTCGACGTAGGCGAAGATGGCCTCCGCGCTGGTGCACAGCGTGTCCGCGGAGACGCCGGTGGCCTGCCCGAATTCGCTGATGTGCCGCCACGCGACGCGCCCGCCGACCCGGTACGCCGTCTGCAGGCAGTCGAGGCTGCGGCCCTCGTTGAACTCGATCTTGCCGAGGTTGCGGAAGACGGTCGTCCACGTCTCGAGCGGCACGGCGCCGGGGGTGCCGACGCTGTCGAGGCACTGGATGATCGACTGCCGGACACCCTGCGTGATGATGTGCCCGAACGCGCCCTCCAGCGGCTGGCGGTACTCGGGCACCGCCCGCTGCACCTCCTGCAGGATGGCGCGGGCGAGCGGGTCGACCCGCGGCTTGAAGCGGATCGCCAGCTCGCGCGGCAGCGACGCCCACAGCCCGATCGCGCCGGAAGCCCGGCCGGGCCGGGGATCCGCCGGGGTGCGCGGGGCGGGCGGGTAGGCGGGGCGGGGCCGGTCGGCCGACACGGACTGCTGCCGGTAGGCCGGTCCGGGAGTGCGCTCGCCGGGGTGCGGCCGTCCGGCCCGCAGGACGGGTACGGAGACTCCAGTGTCCACGTCGGTCATGTGTTTTATCCTTGCTGGCAACAAAATCGGCCTCGTCGGCGGGAACGCCGATCCGGTTTTTGTGGCTCAGGCAACATAATTTCGCGCGAACGGCACTGTCAACGGGTTCTCCGCTGACTTTGCGGTAACCCGTCCGGACTACACCCGAACGGGTGGAACGGCGCGAGAGGAGGTGACACTTCCGGCGGGCGCCGATGGTGCGCGCGTGACAACTTTTCAGGTGAGCGGTTCCGGGGTTGTCAGCCGCGTGACGACGTCGTCGAGCGTGAGCCGGGCGGGCGCGGTCTCTGCGAGGAACTCGTTGAGCAGGGCGCAGAACCGATCCGGCTCGGCCACGTGCGGAAAGTGTTTCACGTTTTCCAGAACGGTCAAGTGGCTGTCCGGCAGGAGTGCGGCGGTCCGGCGGCCGTGCGCGACCGGGATGAGCGGGTCACGCTCGCCCCAGACCACCAGCACCGGCACGGCTTCGGCGAGGTAGAGCTTGTCGACGGCGCTCGCGCGCTGGCCGCGCAGGTCGATCAGGCTGCGCGCGATGAACAGGAACGCCCGCCGCCGCGCGGGGTCGGCCAGCGACGCGAAATGCCTGACCAGTTCCCGTGTTTCAGTTTTCAACGACCCGCCGAGCCGTCGTCCGAGCCGGGCGGCGGCCCGCCCGATCGCGAGCGTCACCCGGTTGACCGCGAGGGCCATTGTGGCCGGTGCGCCGGGCAGGGCAGCGGCCCGCAACACCGGGCTCACCTCCGGGCCGAGGCCGGCGCTGGCCACCAGGACGAGGCGGTCGCACATTTCCGGGAACTGGTAGGCGAACTGCAGCGCGATGCCGCCGCCGAGCGAGTGCCCGACCACGGTCGCGTGCCGCACGCCGGACACCGCGAGCACGTCCCGCACGGTGCTCGCCATGGCGCCGAGGCCGTAGTCCGCGCGGGGTGCTTCGGATTCGCCGTGGCCGGGCAGGTCGAGCGCCAGCACGCGCCGGCCCTCGCACCGGGCCAGCACCGGCGCCCAGGTTTCGGCGCTGCCGGCGATCCCGTGCAGCAGCACGACCGCTTCGTCGCCGGAATCCGCGGACGGCAGGTGCTCGTGCAGCCGGATGCGGCGGCCGTGCAGGGTGAGGATCTTGACGGTCATGGGTGGCCTTTCTCGCGAACCCGAAATTAGGGCATCCGACTGCTGCCGCGGATGTGGTGAACGCCACCGCCCCGGAAATCACGGACGGACGTGACAAAGCCGATTGTCGAAAGGCGGCGGCGCGTGCGGGTTTTCGCGGTGTCACCGGGAATGCGTATCGACATTCCGGCGGTATCCGGTAATCCTCGGAGACATGGTCGCAATGACGCACCGGACGCGCTGATGTCCTGCCGCGCGAGTTTCCATTTCGTTCACCAGGGGCTGCCGCGGAGGTGGCCGGGCCGCCGCCCGTGGCGCCGGGTGCTGCCGATGCCGGTGCGCGCACTGGACCGGATGGTGAGCGCGGCCGGGCACGGGCCTCGCCGCGCCGGAGCTGCGGGCGCGTCGAAGCTCCCCGCCGCTCGGGGGACCCCCGGTTTCAACGTTACTCGCGGCCACTGACAATTCCGGTCCCGCGCCCGGGCCGCACCTGGAGTTGTCCACAACTTCCGCGCGCCGAAGGCCGCTCGACGCCGAAGGCGAAGGCTGCGTTCGACCGTCAGCCCGATCGCCGCCGCCCAGCTCAGCGGTTGCCGCTTCTCGCGAGGGCCGGCCGGGCGGCGAGGGCCGGCCGGATCAGCCCTCCGGCGGCCGGTGCGCGCGCATCAGCCGCTGCGCCCGCAAGGCCAGCTGCATGCCGAGCCGGTCGTCGGCGTCCCGCAACCGGTCGCCGAACAGTTCCTCCAGCTGCCGCAAACGATTGCGGACCGTCTGCGGGTGCACCCCGAGGCGTTGCGCGATCTCCGGCGCACCCCCGCGCGTCTCCAACCAGGCCAGGAGCGTCTCGCTCAGCCTGTCCCGCTGCTTCTCGCTCAGCGAGGCGAACGGGTCCAGGCTCTGCCGGGCGAGCTCGGCCGCCAGGAAGTCCTCCGCCAGCAGCCAGAGCGTGGCCAGGTGGTCGCGGCACCAGATGATCGGGCCCGGCACGTCCGGGCCGGACAGCAGCAACGCCCGCCGGGCCGTGCGGAGTGCGGCCGGGGCGTCGGCCAGGGGGACCGTCGGGGAGACCGCCGCCCGCCAGCCGTCGAGCTTGGCCGCCAGCGGGGCCAGGTCCGCGTCCGGGTCCCTGGTCAGCAGGTACGGCTCGGGGCCGTCGAGGTCGGCCAAGACGCCGTCGCCGAGCAGGTCGGCCGGGAAGTCCGCGGCGTCCGGGCCGCGTTCGAGGGCCACCATCGCCGCCTTCTCCGGGAGGGGCCAGCCCGCCCCGCCGGCCAGGCCGGCGATGCTGCTCGCGGCCCCTTCCGGGGCGCCGGCGATCAGCTCCAGCAGGCGCCGCCGCCGGACCGGGACGGCGCCCTCGGCCTCGGCCTGGGCCTGCTGGTAGCCCTCGATCGCGGTCGCGCACAGCTCGTCGACGTAGGCGAAGATCGCCTCCGCGGCCACCGAGATGACCGCCGGGTCGACGCCGGCCGCGATCACCGCCGGGTGCATCGCGCGCCAGGCCACCCTGGCCCCGATCGTGGCGCTGTCCTGCAGCGCGTCGAGGTTCCGGCCCTCGGCGAACTCGATCCGGCCGCGGCCGCGGTAGAACTCGATCCAGTGGTCGTGGGACAGCGCCGGCTCGCCCATCGAGTCGATGCAGTGCTGCACCGCGAACTCGACGCTCTTCACCAGCACCTTGCCGAACACGCCCTTGAGCGGCTGGCC
Organism: Amycolatopsis sp. NPDC004169; assembly: GCF_040610315.1. Taxonomy (NCBI): domain Bacteria; kingdom Bacillati; phylum Actinomycetota; class Actinomycetes; order Pseudonocardiales; family Pseudonocardiaceae; genus Amycolatopsis; species Amycolatopsis sp. NPDC004169. The sequence continues at coordinate 22,912 of NZ_JBEXMD010000035.1, read as the reverse complement.
GTAGGCGGGCACCGTGCGCTGCACCTCCTGGACCATCGACGCCGCCGCGTGCCCGACGTGCGGGCGCAACCCCGCGCCGAGCGCGCGCGGCAGCGAAGCCAGCAGGCGAAAGCTGCGGTACTCGACCACCAATCCCCCTTCGAGTGCGTGGGCGCCGAGCGTATCCGACGCATGCGTCACTGAAAAATCAACGACCGGTTCCCGGAAAGGGTGACGCCGACACGTCCTTTTGACACGGACGGGTGTGCGTTCTACGCTCCGTGTCAGTATTTCCGAGGAGCCAATTCCCAGTGGAGGACTGAATTCCCCATGCGTGGTTCCGCTGCCTCGGACAGTTCCGTCTGGTCCCGGCTGCCGCACGAGCTCGGCGACGCGGTGCGCCCGCGGATCCCGGAGATCGCCCGGGCCTGCGTCGACGCGGTCGCCGCCGAGATTCCGGAATATTCCGGGAAGTTCGCCGACGGCCCAGGCCGCGTGGCGGCGATCGAGCTGACGCGGCGCGGGATCGAGCGGGACGTCGACCGCGTCGGCACGCCGGCGCTGTGGCAGGCCGACCGGCTGGCGGAATTTCGCCGCCACGGGCGGGACGCGTTCCACAGTGGCCTCAGCCGCGAAGCCGTGCAGGCGGCCGTGCGCGTGTCGAGCCGGGTCACCTGGCGGTGGATCGCCGACATCGCGCGGGAAGCGGGCCTGTCCGGCGACGTCCTGTACGGCGCCGCGGAAGGGATGTTCGCCGACGTCGAGACGTCGATGGCGGCCGTCGCGGAGGGGTACAGCGCGGCGGAGGCCGCGGTGACGGGCACCGGCGAACGGCACCGCCGCCTGCTGCGCGCGCTGCTCGGCGGCCGCACCCCGGCGGCCGATTCGGTCAAGGAAATGGACGGTCTGCTCGCCGCGTCCGGGCTGCCGGTGCCCGAGCGGGTGGCGGCGGTGGCGTTCCGCGCGCTGCCGGGCGCCCCGGAGTTCCCGCCCGGGCTGCTGCCGGAGCACGTCCCGGCCGACCCGGCCGGTGACCCGCCGGCCGCGCTGACACCGGCCCCGGACGTGGACCTCATCGGCTTGACCGCCTTGCCCCCGGGCTGGACGGCGGCGGTCGGCCCGCTCGTCGCGCCGGCCGAGGCACCGGAGTCGTTCCGGGTCGCCCGCCGCGCGGTCGACCTGGCCGCGAGGGGGTTGCTGGACGCCCCGGGCCCGGTGATCTGGTGCCGCGACCACGTGACGACGCTCCTGCTGCTCGCGGACGAGTTCCTGGTCGGCCAGCTGGCCACGACGACGTTGGAGCCGCTGGCCGGGTTGTCCGGACGGCGGCGGGAGCAGCTCGCGGAGACGCTGCTGGCGCTGGTCCGCACCCGGGGCAGCGCGCCGGAGCTGGGCCGGCTGCTCGACCTGCACCCGCAGACGATCCGGGCCCGGCTCAAGAAGCTGAGCGAGTTGTTCGGCGAGAAACTGGACGACCCGGCCGAGCGGCTGCGGCTGGAGCTTGCGTTGCTGGCCGAGCGGGCGCTCCCGGACCGCGGCTGAGGGGTCGGCACGCGTACCCGGACGGTCGGCTTGCGTACCTGGACGGTCGGCTTGCGTGCCTGGAGGGTCGGTTTCCGGGGCTGGGTTAATGGCCTGGTTCGCTCATGGTGGATTGGACCGGGGCAGGGGGGCGTTGCGGCTTTAGGCTCCTGGCATGACCGGATTGCTCACCGAGCGCCTGCGGCAGGCTTCCGACAACGCCGTCGCCATGTGGAGCACCGTGGCCCGCGCCCGCGGGGACCACGTCGAAGACCACGCCGCCTTCACCGTCGTCGATGGGCGCCGGTTCCGGATCATGCTGCGGACCGCCACGCCCGGTGCCGCCGCCGTCGACGAGCTGAGCGCGCTCGCCGAGGCGCGCCGGGGCGCGGGGCGGGCCGTTGTCGTCGAAGACCCCTTCCGGGTGCTCGACCTCGCCCACCTGGGGATGTCCGCCGGGCAGCTGCCCGTGATGGCCCGCGAGCCCGCTCCCACTCCGGCCGCCGAGGGCGTCGAGCGCATCGAAACCGCCGCCGACCTGGCCGAAGCCGAAGACCTGATCGTCCACGGCTTCCCGCTGGAGGAGTACCAGCCCCACCGGCCCGGCACCGTCTTCCCGGCCGAGCTCCTCCGCCAGGCCACCGCCTTCTTCCGCAGGGGCAGCCAGGGCACCTGCCTCACCATGGCCCACGGCGGCGTCGGCGGCGTCTACTGGGTGACCACCCGGCCCGAGCACCGCTCCCGGGGCGTCGGCCGCACGCTGATGTACGCCGTCCTACGGCACTTCGAGGACCTGCCCGTCACGCTGACCGCCTCGCGGGCCGGGCGGCCGCTCTACGAGAAGCTCGGCTTCGCCACCCTCGGCGACGCCAACTGGTGGCGCTGACGGGAACACCCACCGCCGGTAGCCGAACCAGCGGAACGCCGTGCCCGCCAGCGTGCCCAGCAGCATCCCGGCCACGAAGTCGGCGATTTCCTGCGTCAGGTAGCCGACGTGCGGCACGGATAGGTGCAGCACGTACCGCGACACCAGCGCCGGCACCAGGTTCACCGCCACCGCGCCCGCGTTGACCGCGAAGAACAGCGTCGCCTCGCGCACCCGGCCGAGCCCGCCGCGACCGGCGAACGACCAGCGGCGGGACAGCAGGTACGCGAACGCGGTGGAGACGACCGTGGCGATCGCGAGGGCCGTCACCGGCTTCTCACGGAACACGGTGAGCTTCAGGCTGTAGTCGCCCAGTAGTGTGACCCCGTACGCGGCCAGGCCGACGACGGCGAAGCGGAGCAGCTCTCGCGGCTCTGGCATGGTTCCTCCAGGTGACGCCGGAACGGGTGGAGGTTTTCGATGGCACGCACAGGCGGTGAGGGCGAACTGCCCTCGGTCGCCGAGCTGGTGAACCTTTCGCAGACGAAGCCGCTGATGATCCGCGGTGAACTCGACGCGAAGCTCGCCGAGGAAGCCGCGGCCGCCGAGCCCGAACCCGTCCACGATCCGCTGGCCGTGCTCGACGCCGAGCTGGCCGCCGGGGAACCGGAGGAGGACGACCGCCTGCGGGAGGCGCCGCCCGCCGTCCGGTCCCGCCGCGCGAAGCCGTTCGTGCTCGCCGCGGGCGCGGCCGTCGCGCTCGGGCTGGCCGCCGTCGTGCTGCTCCAGCCGCACCAGGTGGGCGGGACGGCCGTGCCGCCGCCCGGCGCGCCCGCCCCGGTCGTGCCGCCGCCGACCTCCAGCGAAGCCGTCGAGACGATGAGCGCCTCCGCCGCGCCGGCGCCGCTCACCGCCGAGGTCCGGCACACCACGGCCGAGACCACCAGCGCCCCGGCCGGCGCCGGGCGCAAGCCCGCGGCCGAGCCGACGCCGAGCTCGGCGTCGCCGGAGGAGCAGTGGCGCGAGTACGTCAGCTCGGTGCTCAGCTCGTGGCAGCAGCACCCGCGCGGCGGCCGGAACCGCTGATCAGCAGCTCGCCGTGGCCGGCTTCCCGGCGATCCGGTCCTTCACGAAGGCCAGGACGTCGGCGTTGCCGGTGTAGACCAGCGTGATGTGGTCGGTGTCGTAGGTCTTCCACGTCTCCTGGACCCCGGCCGCGCAGTACGCCTTGTGCAGGCTGTCGGCCTGCGCGAACTGCACCAGCTGGTCGCCGGTCGCGTGGTAGAGGAACACCGGCACCCGCGGCGGGGTGCCGCCGAGCTTGTTCTCGTTCAGCCGTGCCACCCACGCGGGCTTGATGTAGCCAGGGCCGGTCGTGTAGTCCGCGATCTTCTGGTTCGCGTACGTCGTGAGCAGCTCGAACGTGCACGCGCTCTGCTTCATCTCGGCGAGCTTCGCGCGGCCGTTGTCGCTCAGGAACGAGTCCAGCTGCAGCTCCGGGTACGCCTGGTCGAGGCCGAGCAGCGCGTAGGCGAACACGCCGAAGCCGAACTTGCCGTCGAGCTGCAGGGTCACCTGGACCAGGTCGGCGGGCACGCCGCCGGCCGCGACCCCGACGAGGTTCAGCTCCGGCGCGTACGACGGCTGCAGTTCGCCGGCCCACGCCGCGGCGCCACCCCCCTGGGAGTACCCGCGGAAGACGACCTTCGCCGACGCCGACAGCCCGGCCGCGCCGAGCCGCTGGGCCGCGCGGACCGCGTCGATCACCGCCGGGCCCTCGGACCGGCCCACGACGTACGTCGTCTTCGGCGTGGCCTGGTAGCCCTCGTAGTCCGGGACGGCGACGGCGTACCCCGCGTCGAGCAGGTCGTCGAGCCCCGGCTGCTCGTAGAAGGCGCCGATGTCGATCATCTTCGACGGGGTGCAGGCGAACGCCGGGCCGTGCGTGCCCGGCGCGAACGCGACGATCGGGGCGGTCGCGCGGTCGGCGTTCTTCGGCACCAGCACCGTGCCGGTGACGGCGTCGGGCTGCCCGAGCGCGTTCGTCGACAGGTACATCACCTGCCACGCGTCGACCGAGGCGTGGCGCGGGCCGGCGTTCGACGGCCGCCAGCGGAGCACGTCACCCGGCTTGCCGGCGGGCAACGGTGACGGCGGGGTGTAGAACGAGTCGTCGGAGGGGCCCGGCGCGGGCGCGGCGGCGGCCGCGGCGGGTGCGAAAGCCGCGCTGAGGACCAGGGCCACCAGCGCGGCGAGCACGCGGCGGGCCGTCACGCGCCGGTCCCGTAGACGCGCTTGCAGGTCGCGGACTCGCTGAAGGCCAGGCCGAGCTCCGGGTTGGCCTTGAGGTCCTTGATCGGGCCCTCGGGATCGGCCAGCTTGCCCATCGTCGCGTCGGCTTCGGCGATGACCTGGCGCAGGCTGGCCTGGTCGGTCACCTTCGCCTGCTCCATCCGGGTCTTCGTCTCGGCCAGCTTGGTCTTCGTCTCGGTCAGGTTGCCGGTCGCTTTGTCCACAACGGACTGTCCATCCGGGACGGGCGGGACACCGGCGGTGCGCAGGCCGCCCGCCATGTCGTCGAGCGCGGAACCGAGGCGGCCGAGGAAGTCGACCATCGCGTCGCGGGTCTTGACCGGGTCGGCGTCGTCGACCGCCGGCGGCTGCGAGAGCTTCGCCGAGCCCGCGGCGACGCCGGTGCACACCTTGTCCACCCAGGCGAGTGCCGCGGGGTCGGCGTGCCTGCCCGGGTCGGGCGGGGTGTCCGAACCGCACGCGGAACACGACAGAACCGCGGCCGCCGACATCACGAGCACCGCGCTGTGCATTCTTTTCATGGGTTTCGAAGCTACGCGCCGCGCGCGCGGGCGAGCAAGAAGAGAATGGGTGGTTGGCATGCGCGTCAACATTGCGGCGACCGGATTTGTCACGCGCGTCAGCGGTTCGAAGGTGGCGCTGGACTGGGCAAACCTTCCCCGCCCTGCTAGGAATGCGGCCGGTGTGGCGTGCCGGGGTGACAATTTGCCGTACTGCTGCGAGCTTTTCGAGGAAAGCCCTTGATCGCTGCCCGTTCCGCTCGTTAGCTTACCGTTCGGTAGCGATTTCCGGGCGGTCATTTCCAGGGAACGCTCCGCCGTTTCGTATCACTGTTGATACACGGAAGGACCATCGTGAGTCACCCAAGAGGCAAGAAGAAGACGGCCGCGGCCGCCGCGGCCACGGCGGCGGTCGGGCTGGTCGCCACCGCGCTCGTCGTGGGGGCGCAGACCAGCGCCGCCGACCCCATCTCGCTGACGCTGAACTACCACTGCACCTTCCCGCTGGTGGGTTCCCAGTCGCTGAAGGTGGTGATCAACACCGACCTGCCGACCACGGTCAACACCGGGCAGCCGACCGGCGCGTTCGACATCAAGGCCGTGTCCACCATCAACGCGGACACCGTCAGCGGCCTGAGCCTGATCGGGGCCACGACGCTCGAGGGCACCGCCACCGCGAGCGCGACGGTCGCGGCACCGAGCCTCAACCTGCCGGTCAGCGTCCCGATCACGCTGGACAAGACGAACATCCCGGCGTCCGGTGAGATGAACATCAACGCGGCGGGCAAGACGCCGTCGCTGACGTTCACCCAGGCCGGCCAGGCGAAGATCACCGTGGGCGACCTGAACCTCAAGGTCACCCCGCGCAAGGCCGACGGCTCGGTCACCGGCATCACGCCGGACGGCACGATCGACGCGCCCTGCACGCAGGACAGCGGCCAGAACAACACCCTGGCCACGATCACCATCAACGGCGGTGGCGGCACGACGACCCCGCCCACCACCACCCCGCCGGTCACCACGCCGCCGACGACCACGCCGCCGGTGACGACCCCGCCCACCACCACGCCGCCGGGCGGGGGCATCAAGTACTCCTTCGGCATCACCGGGCAGACCGCACTGAAGTCGCTCGGCAGCACCGCGCCGATCACCGGCTCGTTCGACGCCGACGTCAACCTGTCGGCCAAGACGTTCACCGGCAACCTGCAGCTGAACCCGACGCACACCGACTTCAAGCTGTTCGGCTTCCTGCAGGGCAGCTCGGACGTCAAGGTCGTGCAGAACGGCCCGCAGACCGGTGAGCTGGTGGGCACCGGCTTCAAGGCGCACATCAAGTTCGACACGTTCCTCACCACGGTCAACCTGTTCGGCATCCCGATCAGCACCGACCCGAAGTGCGGCACGGTCAGCCCGTCGACCAGCGAGATGACCACCGGACCCGACTTCGACCTGCTCAAGGGCGGCAAGCTGTCGGGCACCTACTCGCTGTCCGCGCTGCAGAACTGCGGCTCGTTCAACGACATCATCAGCGCCTTCGCCAAGAGCGACGGCAACTCGCTGAACCTCGTGCTCGCCAAGAAGTAACCCAGCTACCGGCCCCCGCCGCGCGCCGAGGCGTGCCGCGGCGGGGGCCGGTGCCACGTCTCGAGAAAGGGAGCGCCCGTGCGGATCGCCCGGTCGTTGCTCGCCGCCTGCGTGCTCGCGCTCGCCGTTACCGCGCCCGCTGTGGCGTCGACGCCGATCGACAAGAAGCTGAGCTTCACGTGCCCGTTCCCGTTGATCGGGCTGCAAAAGCTGGCCGTCGAGGTCAAGGCGTCGTTCGACGTGCCGTCCGCGCCCGGCGGCACCTTCACGACGGCGGACCTCGCGGTGGCGGTGACCGTGCCGGACAAGTCCGCCCGCGGCCTCGCCCTGGTCGGCGCGGCGAGCATCGAAGGGACGGCGTCCGCAGGGGTGACGCTGACCAACGGCCCGCTCACGCTGCCGCTGAGCCTCCCGCTGACGGTGGCGAAGACCGCGGTGCCGTCGTCGGGGCCGTTCACCACGAACGCCTCCGGTTCGGTCCCGCCGGTGCAGCTGCCGAACGCCGGGAAGACGACGCTGACGATCGGCGGCTTCAGCGCGCGGCTCACGCCGAAGAAGGCCGACGGCTCGTTCACCGGGCTCGGCTCGTTCACCTCGGACTGCACGCTCGACCCGGGGCAGGACCCGGTGTTGCTGAGCTTCGACCTCGGTGCGGCTTCCCGCGATTACGGCGTCAGCGGCTCGACGACGGTGCAGGCACTGGGGGCGACCGCGCCGCTCACCGGGTCCTTGACGGGATTCAGCCCGGCGTTCGACCGGGCACGGGCAGAGTTCAAGGTGTTCGGGTTCGTGCCCGGGACAGCCGACCTGCAGTTCAGCCCGGACGGCCTGCAGACCGGCGAGGTCACCGGCGACGGCTTCGTCGCGCACGCGAAACTGGCGCTGGCGTTGCCCCAGGTCACGCTGTTCGGGCTGCCGGTCGCGGACGCCGGGTGCCGCGCGAGTGCTTCGATCCCGGTCGACCTGAAGACGGGCACCGGGTTCGCGCTCGCGTCGGGCGGGCCGGTGAGCGGGGAGTACGCGATCCCGCCGCTGACCGGCTGCGGCGCGTTCACCGCGTACCTGAGCTCGCTGGTGCAGGGCGCGGGGAACACGTTCGCCCTGACGTTGACCGCGCGCTGACTGCCGCTCACCTCGCGCCGGTATACGTGGAGGAATGCTTCGAACCACTGTGGGGACCCTGGTCGTTGTCACGCTGCTCGCCACCGCCGCGCCCGGGGAGGCGGCCGGACTGAGCCGGGACCCGGTGGCGGTCGTCCACGACCGCGACCACGCGCTGCACGTGCTGAACGGCGGCGCGACCGACGACGAACTGACGCTGCGGACGCAGGTACTGGCGTCGAGCGCGTGGGCGTTCTTCCGGGGCACGTCCCCGCTGTACTACCGCGACCTCGGCGAGCTGCCGCCCTCGGCGTACGCGACCGCGGGCGGTGACGTGTGGCTGACCGGTGACGCGCACCTGGAGAACACCGGCGCCGACCGCGGGGCCGACAACGAGGAGCAGTTCGCGCTCACCGACACCGACGACGCCTGGCGTGGTTCGTGGACGTGGGAACTGCGCCGGGAAGCCGTCTCGATCGTGCTCGCCGGCCGGGCCGGCGGCCGCAGTGCCGGCCAGATCGCCACCGACGTCGACACCTTCGTCGCCGAGTACGCCCAGTGGATCGGGAAGTTCCACGGGACGAACGACGAAGCGAGCTGGCGGCTGACCGCGGGCAACACGTCCGACCTGGTGGGGGACCTGATCGACGAAGCCGCCGGTGACAAGCGCGCGGACCTGCTGGCCAAGTGGACGACCGGCGGTCACTTCAAGAGCGACCCGCAGCTGCAGACGGTGTCCGCGGCGACGCGCACCCAGCTCACCGACGCGATCGCGGCCTACCGGACGACCGCGGGCAAGCCGCTGAAGGCGTCCGAGGCCGTCGTGAAGGACGTCCGTCGCCGGACCGGCGCGGGCACCGGCAGCCTCGGCCGGTTCCGCTGGTACGTGCTCGTCGAGGGGGACACGACGTCGGCGTCCGACGACCGGATCCTCGAACTCAAGCAGGAGGTCGACCCGGCACCGAAGCAGCTCGCGCCGAACGCCACGGCGCTGACCGGCGGGCAGCGTCCCGCACTGGCCCTGCGCTGGCTGGCGAACCAGTCGGACCCGCTGGCCGGCTGGGCGAGCGTCGGGAGCACGCCGGTGCTGGTGAAGGAGAAGTCCCCGTTCGCCGAGGACCTGGAGATCGGCGACCTGATCACGTCCACGATCTGGGACGACACCGTCCGGGACGTCGCCCGGCTGCTCGCCGCCGCCCACGCCCGCGCCGACCAGGACATCCCCGGCACCGGGGTGCCGTACTCGGCGGACGCGGCGATCGACGGCGCCATCACGTCGGTCTCCGGGCTGCAGGCCGAGACGCGGGCCTTCGCGACGAGCTACGCCGACCAGGTCACCAGCGACTGGCAGGCGTACGTCACCGCGAAGAACAGCGGACGGCCGCTCTTCTGACGCCCCCGGCGGACGCCGGATCCGGCTTTCACCCGAACCGTTATCGACCCGGTGTCACATCGGGGTGCTATAAAGCGCTACCCCGGTGGGACCGGTTTCGCGCCGTAGAGGGCCGCCGCCGGTGCCGCTAGGGTTGATCGTCTGGATGTGCTGGCTCAAGAGCAGCCGAACGGGAGAAGCCGGTGACCGCCGCGCTCGACGCTTCGTGGGATCCCCGCACGCGCCTGCGGGTGCTGCTGATCGAGGACGACGACGGCGACGCGCTGCTGGTCGAGGAAATGCTGGCGGACACGGCCGTGCCCTACGCGCTCGAACGCGTCGAAACGCTCACCGCCGCGCTCAGCGGCCCGCTCACCGCCGACTGCGTGGTGCTGGACCTGCAGCTGCCCGACGCCATGGGCCTGTCCGGGCTGACCAAGCTCGGGCAGCACGCGCCGGGCGTCGCGGTGGTCGTGCTGACCGGGCAGCACGACCAGGCCACCGGCGTCGCCGCGGTCGCCGCCGGCGCGCAGGACTACCTGGTCAAGGACCAGGTCGACGGCCCGCTGCTGGTGAAGGCCCTGCGCTTCGCCCGCGAACGCAAGCGCGCGGAGCAGGTCGAGCAGCAGTTCCTCCAGCAGCAGCTGCTCGCGCGGGAGAACGCCCGGCTCGAACGCGGCCTGCTGCCCAGCCCGCTGCTGCGCGACCCGCACCTCGACCTGGCCGCCCGCTACCGGCCCGGCCGCAACGGCTCGCTGCTCGGCGGCGACTTCTACGACGCGATCGAGCTCGCCGACGGCACCGTGCACATGATGATCGGCGACGTCTGCGGCCACGGCCCGGACGAGGCCGCGCTCGGCGTCGCGCTGCGGATCGCGTGGCGCTCGCTGGTGATGGCCGGGCTGCCGATGCCCGACGTGCTGACCATGGTCGAGCGGGTGCTGGTGCACGAGCGGATCGAGCCGCTGTTCGCCACCGTCTGCATGGTCGTCGTCGCGCCGGACCGAAGATCCCTCCGGCTGTCGCTGGCCGGCCACCTGCCGCCGCTGCTGCTCACCACCGGCGACGGGCACCTGCTCTCCGGCGAGCGGCTCGGCGTCCCGCTCGGCGTCGTCGAAGGCGCCAAGTGGGACGCGCTGGAGGTCCCGCTGGAGCCCGGGTGGTCGCTGCTGCTCTACACCGACGGCGTGTTCGAAGGCCGCGTCGGCGCCGGGCCCGAGCGGCTCGGGCACGAGCGGATGGCCGCTCTCGTGCTCGACATCAAGCGGGAGACCGGGATCCACGGCCACGTCCTGCTCGACGAGCTGATCGCCCGCGCCGAGCGGCTCAACTCCGGCCCCCTCGACGACGACGTCGCCCTCGCCCTGCTCAGCCACGACCCGGAAGCCGAGGCCGATGAGCGCTGACGTACGCGGCAGGCCCATCCGCCGCAGGCTGGCGCTGCTCGCCGCCGTCGAGGCCGTGCTGCTGGTCGCCGCGCTGGTCGCCGCCGGCGTGGCGCTGAACAGCCTCGCCGACGCCCGCGGCCGCCTGCTCGACGTGATCGGGCCGCAGCGGCTGGCCGCGATCCAGCTGTCGACCGCGCTGCTGAACCAGGAAAGCGGGGTCCGCGGCTACCAGCTCGGCCGGCAGCCGGAGTTCCTGATCCCCTACACCGACGGGATGCGGGCGCAGGCCGACGCGGTCACGCAGCTGCGGCAGCTCGGCGCGGCCCCCGGCACCCGGATCGGGGACGACCTCGACGCCGTGGTGCGGGCGGCCACCGCCTGGCAGGCCGCGGCCGCGCCCACCATCGCGCCCGCCGCGCCACCGGTCACCGCGGCCCAGGTCGAACGCGGCCGGGCGCTGTTCGTCGACGTGCGCAAGGCGCTCGACACCCAGCTCGACCACCTCGCCGCGATCCGCGACGCCGGCCGCGCCGACCTGGACGCGGCGGCGCGCTTCCTCAACGCGATGTTCGTGGTCGTCGCGGTGCTCGTCGTGGTGTTGTTCGCGATGCTGTTCTTCGGCCTGCGGCAGTTCGTCACCCGGCCGATCCTGCGGCTGGCCGGCGAGGTCCGCCGGGTCGCGGATTCCGACATCCACCACCCGGTGCACGGCAGCGGGCCGCGCGAGATCGCCCAGCTCGGTGCCGATGTCGAGGCGATGCGGCAGCGCATCCTCGACGAGGTGGCCGAACTCGAGCGGGCGCACGCGCTGCTGGACCGGCGCACGCAGGAAGCGGAGCGGTCCAACGCGATGCTGGACCGGCGCACCCGCGAGCTGGAACGGTCCAACGCCGACCTCGAGCAGTTCGCCTACGTCGCTTCGCACGACCTGCAGGAACCGCTGCGGAAGGTGGCGAGCTTCTGCCAGCTGCTCCAGCGGCGTTACCAGGGCCTGCTCGACGAGCGCGGCGAGCAGTACATCGAGTACGCCGTCGACGGCGCGAAGCGGATGCAGGTGCTGATCAACGACCTGCTGGCGTTCTCGCGGGTCGGCCGCAAGCCGGGCGAGCACGTCGTGACCGACGCGGGTGCGCTGGCCGACGAGGCGATCGCGAACCTCGAGGTGGCGTTGTCGCTGAGCGGCGGCAAGGTCAGCCGCGGCGAGCTGCCGCAGGTGCGCGTCGAGCCCGCGCTGATGACGGCGGTGTTCCAGAACCTCATCGGCAACGCGCTGAAGTTCAAGGGCGAGGCACCGCCGGAGGTCCGGGTCAGCGCCGAACGCGACGGCGACGACTGGGTGTTCTCGGTGTCGGACAACGGGATCGGCATCGACCCGGAGTACGCCGAGCGGGTGTTCGCGCTGTTCCAGCGCCTGCACACGCGGTCCGCGTACCCGGGCACCGGCATCGGCCTGGCCCTGTGCCGCCGGATCGTCGAGTACCACGGCGGCCGGATCTGGCTCGACACCGAAGCTTCCGACACCACGTTCCGCTTCACCCTGCCGGCCCGCGAGGAGCCGGCCCGCGAGGAGGAGGGGACCGCATGACGCAGGCGCCGACCCCGATCGACATCCTGCTCGTCGAGGACGACCCGGGTGACGTGCTGATGACCCGGGAAGCCTTCGCCCACCACAAGATCCGCAACCCGCTGCACGTCGCCGAGGACGGCGTCGAAGCGCTGCGGTTCCTCAAGCGCGAGGGGCCGTTCGGGACGGCGCCGCGGCCGGGGCTGATCCTGCTCGACCTCAACCTGCCCCGCAAGGACGGCCGGGAGCTGCTCGGCGAGATCAAACAGGACCCCGGGCTGTGCACGATCCCGGTGGTCGTGCTGACCACGTCCGAGGCGGAGGAGGACATCCTGCGCAGCTACGAGCTGCACGCCAACGCCTACGTCACCAAGCCGGTCGACTTCGAGAAGTTCGTCGAAGTGGTCCGGAAGATCGACGACTTCTGGGTGACGGTGGTGAAACTCCCGCACCGGTAGCCGTTTGGCGGGGAGTGCGGCACGATGGGAGGCCGTGACGCCTTCGACGCCGGACCTGCCCGCCACCGAACTGGCGGTGACGCTCGACTGGCGGGGCCGGTCGGCGGTGCTGGCCGTGGCGGGGGAGATCGACCTGGTCAGCGCGCCGGAGTTCGGGGAAGTCGTCGACGTGGTGCTGGCCCGCGGGCCGGAGAAGCTGGTGGTCGATCTGCGCGAGGTGACGTTCTTCTGCTCGGCGGGGCTGCAGGTGCTCGCCGCGGCCCACCGCCGGGTGGCCGAGCGCGCGCTGCGCGTGGTGAGCGATTCCCCGGTGACGTCGGGCCCGTTGAAGACGACCGGGCTCGACACGTGGATCGGCGTCCACCCGACCGTCGACGAAGCACTCGCATGAGGCCGGAACCGTTCCGCTGCCACGGCGTTCCCGCGGTGCCCGGCGCCCTCCGCCGCCTGCGGCACGACCTGATGGCCTGGGTGCTGGGGGCCGGCGTCGAGGAGACCCGGGCGGGCGACATCGTGCTGGCCAGTTACGAGGCACTGGCGAACGTGGCCGACCACGCGTACGGCGACGCGGAGCCGGGCGTGGTCGACGTCGACGCGGCCCTGCACCCGGGACGGCTCGAAGTGGTGATCACCGACCACGGCCGGTGGCGGGCACCGGTGCCCGACACCCAGCCGGTGTCCCTGCGCGGCCGCGGGTTGCTGCTGCTGCGGGCGAGCGCGGACCGCGCGGACATCACCTCGGGTGATTCGGGGACGGTCGTGACCTTGACCTGGGACCTGGACGCGGTGCCCGACGCGCGCTGAAGGCCACCACCGCTGCCGGTGGTGGCCTCCCGCGGCGGTGCTACTTGACGACGGCGCCGGTCTTCGGGTCGAGCGTGACCTTCCGGGCCTTCGGCCACCAGAAGTCGAACATCCCGGTGAGCGACCCGGCGCGCGTGTCGAACGACGAGTCGCCGATGCGGCCGGTGAACCAGTTGTCCTCGACGAACTTCAGCACCGACGTCTGGTCGGTCAGCGTGTGGTCGACGTGGTTGACCTTGCTGAACGGCGAAACCACCAGCAGCGGCAGGCGCGGGCCGTAGCCGCAGCGGTCGGCGTAGGCGCCCACCGTCGTCGCCTTCGCCGTGCAGACCGGCTGGTCCTGCGCGGTGTCGTGGGAGCCGTTGAGGATCGGGGACTTCTGGTGGTCGTACCAGCCGTCCGAGTCGTCGTAGGCCAGCACGATCGCCGTCGACTTCCACTCCGGGGACTGCTGGATCCGGTTGATCTCCCCGACCACGAACTGCTGCTCGTCCAGCGGGTCCGAGTAGCCCGCGTGGCCGTCCTGGTACTGCGGGGCCTTCAGGAAGCTCACCGCGGGCATCGAGCCGGCCTGCAGCGAGTCGTTGAAGTCCGCGATGTCGTACTGGTGGTTCGCGCGGTCGGTCTGGCCGATCGCCTGCACCGAGGACGGCGGGAGGTGCTTCGGGTTCGCCGTCGACGGGTAGTACTGGAACGGCTCGTGGTGCGGGCTGTAGTCGACCACCGCGTTGCCGCCGACGTTCTTGTGCGTCTGGCCGCAGACCGCGTACCCGTTGGCCGTGCCGGTCGGGCGGAAGCCGCCCTGGAACCAGCCCCACGTCACGTGGCGCTGGTTGAGCAGGTCACCGATGTTGCGGCCGTGCATGGTGGCCAGGTTGTCCTTGCTCGTGTGGTTCTTGCCCGAGCAGTCGTCCCACGCCGGATCCGGGTCGTTGATCATCGTGCCGATGCCGTTGGCATCCGGCGACTGCACCGCGTAGGCGTCGCTGACCGGCTCGTGCGTCACCGGGTCGACGGCCTGGACGCCGTGGGTGTTGCCGGAGATCAGGTCGATCGCGCCGGGGCTGGACGGGCCGAACACCGTGTTGAACGAGTTGTCGTTCAGGGCGTAGTGCTGGGCGTAGTTCCACATGCCGGTGACGGTGTTGCCGTCGTAGTAGTCCATCACCAGGCCGGGCTCGCCGAACAGGATCGGCTGGCCGGTGCACTTGTCGGTCTCGGTCTTCTCGACGAACTTGTCCATCTTGCCGCCGTTGAAGGCGGCCTGCTCCGCGCCGTAGTTGTGGTTCTGGTCGCAGGTCATGGCCTGCTGGGGCGTGAGCCGCTTCGGGTTGTAGGCGTTCGGGTTGTCGGTCAGCAGCTTCTTGTCGAGCCCGTTGACCTTCGGGGTGCCGTGCGCGGCGGTGAACGGCGTGCCGTCGGTGTTGGCCGCGTCCGGGTAGGTGCCGAAGTAGTGGTCGAACGAGATGTTCTCGCCGAAGATGACGACGACGTGCTTGATCGGCGTCGACGTCGGGATCCAGTGAGCGGGGAACAGGTTCAGCGGCTGGGCGTCCGCGGTGGTCGCCGCGGAGCCGGTGACGACGGCCAGCGTGGCCACCGAGGCGAGTGCCCCGGCGCCGAGCAGGCCCCGCCGTCGCCGGCGGATCCTTTTGTCCACAGTGGATTCCTTTCGTGGTGGGGTCAGGTGAGCAGGGAACGCCCGAAGTGGTCGTCCGGGCCGGTGACGCCCGGCAGCGCGAAGAAGTAGCCGCCGCCGAACGGGGAGATGTAGTCGGTGAGCGGTTCGCCGGCGAGCCGGGTCTGGACGGCCTCGAACTGGCGCTCCAGGTCCTGCTGGTAGCAGACGAACAGCAGGCCCATGTCGAGGTTGCCGTTGCTGTCGACGCCGCGGTCGTAGTTCACCGCGCGGCGCAGGATGCGGCCGGCGTCGGTCTCCGGTGTGCGCGGGTTAGCTTTCCGGATGTGGCTGGTCAGCGGGATGACGGTGCCGACGGGGTCGTCGGCGTACCGCGGGACGTCGGTCTCCTGCGTGCCGTCGAGCGGGGCGCCGGTGTCCCGGCGGCGGCCGATCATGTTCTCCTGCTCGGCCAGCGAAACCCGGTCCCAGAACTCGACGAGCATCCGGATCAGCCGGACGACCTGGTAGCTGCCGCCCGCGGTCCACGCGGGCTCGCCCTTCGTCCACACCAGACTGTCCAGTTCGGAGTCGGCGGGGTTGGCGGTGCCGTCCTTGAAGCCCATCAGGTTGCGGGGCGTGCCGTCCGGGCGCGGTGGGGAGCTGAAGCCGGTGAGCTTCCAGCGCAGCTGCATGCCGCCGCGGGTGGCGCGGGTGATGTCGCGCAGGGCGTGCAGGACGGTGTCGGTGTCGTTCGCGGACAGGACCAGGCTGAGGTCGCCGTGGCACTGGGCCGGGTCGAGGGCGTCGTCCGGGAACGTCGTCATCGGCTTCAGCTTGGCGGGCTTGAGTTTCGCGAGCCCGTACCGGTCGTCGAAGAGGCTCGCGCCGACGCCGAGGACGACGCCGAGGTCGCTGCCGGGCACGATGGGCCCGAGAACGCCGGAGTCGGCGGGCGGCGCGGTGATCCCGAGCGCGGCGGGCGCCCCGCCGGCGGTGAGGAACCGCGCCCGGTCGGTGATGGCGCGGAAGAGCTCGGTGAGCTCGGCCTTGGACCCGGCGACGGCGTCGAAGGAGGCGACGACGGTCTGGGCGGGCGGTTTCCGGAGGATGGCGGCCTGGTGGGGGCCGTGGAAGGGCACGGGCGAGCGGCCATCGGTGCCGGCCGCGGAGGACGCGCCCAGCCCGGCCCCGGCGGCCACGGTGAGCCCGGCACCGACGGCGGCCCGGCGGAGGAAGGAGCGGCGGGGGAGGCCGGTCACGAGACCCTCCTCGGCTCGGCGATCGCCGCGATCGGGGCCAGCAGTTCCGTCAGCTCGCTGACGTCCGCGTTGAGCTTCTGCCGCTGCTCCCGGCTCAGCTCGGCCGGGCGGAGCCACGTGCCGTCCGGGCGGCGGGCCGCGTCCAGCGCCTTCTGCGTGCGGTCCAGCCAGCTGTCCACCTCGGACAGCTGCGGGTACCTCGGCGTCAGCAGCGGCCGCAGCACGTCGAGGACCGCGCGGGTGCCGTCGAGGTTCGCGCGGGCCGTGGCCAGGTTCGTGCCGCTGCCGTAGTCGGTGCGGCCGGTGAGTTCGAACTGCAGCGTGTTCTCCATGATCTCGTGCGCGCGCAGCCCGAGGTCGTTGCCGTCGACCTGGCTGTCGGCGAAGGACGCCTGCAACGCGCGGGCGTCGGTGTCGAGCCGGTCGGCGACCGCGCCGAGTGCGCCCAGGTCCTCGCCGTGCCACAGGCCCTGCTCCAGGCGGTGGAAGCCGGTGAACCCCGGGTCGGCCGGACCGCCCGGCAGGCCGTCGGCGGTGCCGTTGAGGGCGCCGTCGGAGTCGCCGAACGCGTCGTAGGCCGCGCCCAGCCGCTCATACGCCAGGTGGGCCGTCAGCCACGCCGCCTGACCGGCCGCGCGGTCGCCGCCGTGGACGGTGTTCTTCAGCTCGCCGGTGTCCGCGACCAGCTCGCCGAGGCCGGTCGTGACGTGCTGCTGGTAGGCCTTGAGCGGGCCGAGCAGGTCGTCGTGCGTCACCGGCGCGACGCCCGGCCCGGTCCGCTCGGCGCCGCCGGTGATCCGCACGGCCGGCCCGACGATCGCGCCCGCGTCCTCCGGCAGGCAGCGGAACGCGTAGCTGCCGTTGCCCAGGTTCACCTGCAACGGCCGGGTCGTCGCCGCGCCGAGGCCCTCGACCTCGCCGTAGATCACGCCGGTCGCCGGGTCGATCAGGTCGACCTCGGCCGTCACCGAACCGGTGTTGTGCAGGTGGAACGTCTGCGGGCCCGGCTTCGGATCCGTCCAGCCGGTGCCGCACGCCGAGCGCGAGACCGCGATCTCGGGGTCGCCGGCCGCCGCGTTGTCCGGCCAGAACGCGACGACGGCGCCCGCCGCGGCGGCCACGACCACGGCCACCACGATCCAGCGGGTTCGCACTGACCCCGGCACGCGCACACTCCCGTCACTCGATCGGACCATCACCGGTCACGGATTATGCGAGCCTAACGCCCGGAAAACCGCAGCGGATCGAGTCGAACGGAGGAAGTTCACCGGACCTTCAGCCGGGCGCCGACGAAAGGGGGAGGATTCAGACGTATCTCTGTGTCAGATCTGTCGGGTTCGGGAAATTCGACCGGTTCGGCCGGGGTCACCCGAGTGGCGCGCCGGTCTCCAGCAGCGTCTTGAGGCTGGACAGCAGCGCGGGCCAGCCCTGGCTGCACATCTCCAGCGCCGTGCTGCCGGGGTCGAAACCGTCGTGGAGCACGGTCAGCTTCACCATTTCCCCGTGCGGCTCGAGGGTGAACGTGACCTTTGTCCGGCTTTCACCCTGCAGTTTCGCGAGCGTTTCACCGTCGACGCCGTTGGCTTTCGCCCATTCGCCGGTGAACGTGTGCCAGGTGTAGGAAAGCCGTCGATATGGTTCCGATTCGAGGACGACCTGTTCGGGGTCGCCGGTTTTCGCGCCGCCTTCGGCCCACGTCATCGGTGAGCCCGGTTTCCAGTCGGTTTCGAAGGACACGCCCCAATAACGGCTCGTGAACGCCGGATCGGTAAGCGCTTGCCAGAGTTTCTCCGGCGTGGTGGCGATGTAGGTGGTGTAGGCGAAATCGTTCATCGGTGCGGACTCCAGTGCTCGTTTCAGATCGGCCAGCGCGCCGGCCCGCCGCCGGTCGTAGCGGGTCATCCAGCGCTCGGCGATCGCGTTGATCGGCGCGGCGTCGAGGTGGTGCAGCTTTTCGCGGCCGCGCCAGGTGGTCGTGATCAGCCCGGCCGCCTCGAGCACGGCCAGGTGCTTGCTCACCGACTGGCGGGCCATGTCCTGCCCCGCGCACAGCTCGCGCAGGGTCTGGCCGTTGCGCTCGTTCAGCGCGTCGAGCAGCCGGCGGCGGCTGGGATCGGCCAGCGCCTTGAAGACCTCGTCCATCGCGCCTTCCCCGATACATGCAGCCATCCGGCTGCCTTTCGACGATAGGCAGCCGGGCGGGTGCATGTCAACCGGGGATCACCGGAAGCGGATCACCGTGATGCTCGCGAGGACGAAGAACACGAGAACGACCAGCGTGCCGGTCTGCCCGCCGGACGAGCGGGTCACGACCTGATCGACGGCGCCGGTCAGCCGTACCCCGCACTCGGCGACCACGGTGTGCCGCCCGGCCTCGATGCGGGTGAACTCGACCGGCGCGGTGAAGGCGCCGGCGCTGTCGGTGTAGCCGGTGCCGACTTCGGTGCCGTCCGACATCAACGTCACCATCCGGCCCGGTTGGCAGCCCTTCCCGGAGGCGGAGAGCGCCTCGCCGGGCTTGATGCTGGGCCGGTCGAGCACGAGATCGCCGGGCTTGGGGGTGGTGCTCGAGGTCGTGGGGGTGACGGGCGTGGACGACGGCGGCGGCGTGCTCGTGGTCGGCGGCGGGGTGGTGGTCGGGGTGGCCGGGGTCGTGGTGGTGCCCGGCCGGGTGGGCCGCGTGGTCACCGGCGGAGGCGTGGTGGTCGTCACCGGCGGCGGGGGCGTGGTGGTCGGCGTGGTGACCCCGGTGACGACGAAGGTGCCGCTCGCCGTCTGCTTCTGGCTCGTGCAGGTCGCAGTGACCGTGTAGGAGCCCGGCTTCGCGTCGGAGGGCACCGCGGTGGGGAACTGCCCGCTGACCGCCGGCGCCACCTTCGAGCCGAGGGACGTGCCCGCCCAGAAGAAATTGATCGTCCTGCAGGTCGGGAAACCATTCCAGGAAATGGTGAACGAACTGCCCGCCGGGCCGGTCGATGGTTTCAAACCAACCGATGGCGGAACCTGTGCGTTACCCGTGCCCGCGCCCACGAGCAGAAGCAACGTTCCGGCCACGGCGCCGAAAAACAGCCGAACCACGAATCGCATTGGGACGTCCCTCCCCGGTGTGTGCTCGCTGTAGCATTCCGGACCAGTCGGATAACGCAAGTAGGGGATGCCCAATGGGACGTGTCATCGCGGCGGGGGTTGCGTTGGGTTTGTGCTTGCTGCTGGGGGCGCCGCCCGCGTCGGCGGACTCCGGGTCACTGCGGCTGCAGGTTTCGATCGACCAGCGGCCGATCGAGGACGCCACCGTCCCGATCGATCCGGCGAACCAGGTGGAGCTGCAGGTCGTCGCGACCAACTCCGGCAGCGCGCCGGTCAAGGTCCGCAGCGTGCGGCTCTCCGGGGTGGCGCTCGCGCTGACGTTCTTCGCCTACGACACGACCGCGCCCTTCGAAGTGCCGGCTCGCGGCACGGTGTCCCGGACGTTCGTCCTCGACCTCGGCGACCTGGCCGGACAGGCGACCGGGCTGCTGCCGTCATCGGTCGAGCTGCTCGACGCCGGGCGCGTCACGCTGGGTGAGGCCACGACGGTCGCCGACGTCCGCGGCTCCTTCTGGTCGGTCTACGGCGTCTTCGGCCTGGCGATGCTCGTGCTGACGATCCTGGCCTGGGTGACCGCGTTGCTCGCGCTGGCCCGCCACCGGCTGGCGCCCAACCGCTGGCGCCGCGGGGTGCGGTTCCTGCCCGCCGGGTTCGGCACCGGGCTGGTCGCCGTGATCAGCCTGTCGGTGCTGCGCCTGGTCCCGCCCGAGCCGGCGATCGAGATCCCGGTGGTGCTCGGCGCGGCGGCGATCGCGTTCCTGCTCGGCTACCTGACCCCGCACCCGGCGCCGCCCGCGGTGGCCGAAAGTGACAAGACGGTCCAGCTCCCGGTCCCGTCGACCCAGGAATTCACCCGATGAGCGCACCGGCCGAGCTGGTCGCCGCCCTGCCGCAGTACGAAATCGGGGAGACGATCGGCGAAGGCGGCATGGGTGTCGTGTTCGCCGGCGTGCACCGGACGCTGGGGCGCAGCGTCGCGATCAAGCAGCTGCCGTGGGACGTGCTCAACCACGCGTCGAGCAGCGAGCTGTTCGACCGCGAGGCCCGGGTGCTGGCCAGCCTGGACCACCCGCACATCGTGCCGGTGTACGACTACGTCCGCACCGGCCGCGAGCACCTGCTGGTGATGGAGCGGCTCGACGGCGGGACGGTGCACAGCCGCTTCCACGGCGGCGGTGTCAGCGGCGAGCAGGCGTGCGCGATCGGGCTGGCGATGCTGGCCGGGCTGCACGCGGCGCACCGGGCGGGGGTGCTGCACCTCGACGTCAAGCCGCGGAACCTGCTGTTCAGCACGCAGGGCGTGGTCAAGGTGGCGGACTTCGGCATCGCCAGGGTGATCAGCGAGGGCGCCACGCTGGTGACGCACGGTGGCGAGATCCTCGGAACCCCGGCGTACATCGCACCGGAGCAGGCAATGGGCAACGCGCTGAGCCCGGCGGCCGACGTGTACGCGGCGGGGACGGTGCTGTACGAGCTGCTGTCGGGCCGCTTGCCGTTCGACAACACCCGCGGCGCGATCAGCATGATGCGCCAGCACATGTTCACCGACCCGCAGCCGATCTCGGGGGTGCCGGCACCGATCGCCGGCGTGGTGATGCGCAGCTTGGCCCGCGAGCTGGACGCTCGCTACCGGGAGGCGGAGTCGTTCGCGGCCGACCTCGCCGCGGCGGCGACGGTGGTGTACGGGCCGGGCTGGCTGGAGCGGTCCGGGGTGCCGGTGCTGCACCTGACGCCGCGGGTGATCGCGGGGTTGAATTCGGCGACCGCGCCGGCGCCGCCCGCGGAGGCGCGGACGCGCCCGGTCGCACGGCCCGGGGCCACGCTGGTCGGAGCGCCGGACGGGCAGCTCGGGCCGGGTGCCGACGGCACCGGGTGGCCCGGCGGCGCGGGCGGTGCCGGGGTGGCCGCCGGAGCGGGCCGGCCCGGCGGCGCCGGGGTGGGCCGGCCTGGCGGTGAAGGCGGTGCCGGGGTGCCCGGAGCGGGTCGGCCTGGCGGCGCGGGTGGTGCCGGGCCGGGTGCCGACGGTACCGGGTGGCCCGGCGGCGCTACCGGTGCCGGCGTCGAGGGTGCCGGTGCTTCCCAGGCCGTCGTGGTGTGGCTGCGGCTGGCCGCCGCGGCCGCGGCGATCGTTCTCGTCGTGCTGGCGCTGCTCAACCCCGCGCGGGTGCCGCACCAGGCGTCGAGCACCCTGAACCTCGGGGGTGCCTCCGTCTCCACGCCCGTCGAGGTGGACCTCAGCAAGCCGCTCGTTCTCACCGGGCCCGGGAATCCCGGGGCGGTGGCGCTCGACCTCTCCGCCGCCGGGATTCCGCTCGGGTCCGCGGCCACCCAGGCCAAGCCCGACGGCAACGGCTTCACCGCCGAGCTCACCCTGCCGGCGATCGCGCGGTGGATCGTCGGGGGCGCCGTCACCGCCGACGTGCGGACCGGCTCGGCCACCCAGACCTTCACCCTGCTCACCAGCCAGCACCCGCTGGCCAGCGCGATGGGCGCGGGCAGCCTCATCCTGGCGTTGTTCGCCCTCGCCTACCTCGAATCGGGGCTGCGGACGATCCGCAACGGCCACCGCTGGCGAGGCGCGGCCGTCGGCGGGCCCGTGCTGGGGCTGCTGTTCGGCGCCGCGGTGTGGCTGTGCGTGTCGGTGCTGCGGGTGCACGAGCCGTCGCCGGGGTTCGGGGCCGGGTGCGCGGTGGCGGGCGCCGTCGCGGCCGGGCTGGTCGTCGCGGCGGCGCGGCGCCGGGCGTCCACAGTGGTCAGTCGACCATCCGGACGGTGACGTGCGGGCTGTAGCTCTTGCGCCGGCTCCACCCGTGTTCGGCGCAGAGGCTCAGCTGGATCGCGCGGTCGGCGGGCGCCCAGTAGCCGGTGCGGACGAAGTAGCCCTCCATCGTGTTCAGCGCGCCGAGGCTCTTGCGCGCCGAGCACATCTCCCAGCCCCACTGCCGCCCGCTCTTCTCGACACCGTTGCGGCGCACGGAGATCCGCGGGTTCCCGACGGCGCGGATGTCCGCGTCGCCCTCGGTGACGTAGACGACGCCGTCGATCTTGTAGAACCGGTTGTTGTCCAGCAGGGACACCTGCCCGGACAGGGTGATCCCGACCCGGGCGCCTTCGTCGCCCGTGAGCGTCCAATCGAGACAGAATTCCTGGACCGGGAGTTCCAGCGACTGGGTCATGACGAGTATCCCCTGTTCTCACTGAGCGTCCCTTTCAGAAGATAGGGATTTTCCGGACGCCGGGAAGGGGTGCGGGCGATCTTCACCCGAAGCGGTTCTCGGGTTGGATGCCTTGGCTTGCATGGGTTTTCAGGCTAATGAGTGATGTGGGGTACGGGTTGTGACGAGCCGGGTTCCTGGTGGGTGATCTTCTTTGCACGGGGGGTTGGTCGTCACTTTGCGTGAGCACCCGACCCGATCGCCGGATTGTTCAGCGGCCGTCACGTTGTGTCAAGGCGGGAAAGCGTGCCATTAAACAAAGAGAACGCCCCAGATTAGGA
>NZ_JBEXMD010000034.1:0-114310 GCF_040610315.1 Amycolatopsis sp. NPDC004169 | reverse complement strand
TGTCGGGATTTGCGGTCACCACGAAGCCGGGGTCGCGTTCGGACTGTCCGAACGCGACCCCGATTTTCGTTGTCCGGTCAGGCTTCCGCGAACTCGAACGGCAGCGCGTCCACACAGGCCTGGTACTTCTGCACCATCTCGTGCTCGGTGTGCGCCGCGACGAACAGTTGCGCCAGCTCGAAGCTGTAGCTGTCCTGTTCCGGCAGTTCCGACAGCCGCTGCCCCACCCGGGGCACGATCTCGATCTGGGTGCCGTCGATGCGGTTCTGCACGGTCGCGATCTCCTCGGGGGTCGGGACGCGCGTCACGACGCCGTCCTCGAACCGCCGCAGGTACCACTTTCCGGCGATCTGGTAGGTGCCCTTGCGGGGACGGCGGCCGGGGTCCTGGCCCAGGCCGAGCCGCACCATGATCTCGTGGTTGGCGACGCCGTCGACGAACTCGAACAGCTCGGCGTGCGACTGCGAGTGCCGCGGGTTGATCTCCAGCAGGCACACCTGGCCGGACTCGGGGTCGCAGAAGAACTCGATGCTGAACGTGCCGTTGTCGAAGCCGATCTGCTTCATCACCCGCTCGGCAACGTCCCGCATCCGCTGGACCGGCTCCTCCCCCAGCTGCGACGGGTACTGATGGCGCAGGAACGACGAGCTGTCCGGGTAGTTGATCGAGTCGAGCGCGCCGTAAGCGGTGACCTCGCCCTGATAGACGTACCCCTCGATGGCCGCCTGGACGCCGTGCAGCGCTCCTTCGGCGAGGCAGGCCGCGCCACCCACCCTGGCGATCTCCGGCGGCAGGTCGACCTGGTCGAGCACGTACCCGAACGGCTCCCCGACGCGGCCGACCTCGGCCCGGATCTCCGCGACCGCGTCGGCGAATTCGCGGTCGTCCCCGGCCTTGAAGGCGAGTTCGGAGGAGAAGGACTTCACCGGCTTGAGCCACATCGGGTAGCCGACGCCCTCCGGCGGCGCGGGGTGCTCGTCGTCGAGGTCGACGATGCCGAAGTGCGGCAGCTCGTCGATCACCTTTCTCTGCTCCAGCCGGCTCCAGTACTTGTGTTCGCACTTCAGCACCGCCTCCAGCGACACGCTGGGCAGGCCGTAGCGGCCGCACAGGATGGGCACCAGGGTCGCGGCCGGGAAGTCCCAGTAGCTGACGATCGCGCCGACTTCGCCGTCGAAGGCGTCCAGCTCGTGCTGCGCCGTCTTCAGCAACGCTTCGAAGTCGATCTCGCCGTGCTGCAGCTCTTCGGGGGTCAGCAGGCCGTGGAACCGGTAACCGGCCGCCCACGGCAGGCGCTCCAGCACCCGCCGGTTCTCCTCGTCCAGGCCGATCACGAAGATGTCGGTACTCATGCCCGGGGGCTACCCGGGCCGTCGAGCGGCCGAAACGGGGCCGGATGGCCCGTTTGACCGGGGCGGCAGCGGGCATCCGCAGGCATGACAGCCCTGCCCGAACCGCTTTCGCTGTGGGTCGAAACCGCTCCTTCCCCGGATCGCACCGCCGTGCCCGTGCCGGAGTCCGCCGACGTCGCGGTGCTCGGTGCGGGCATCGCCGGGCTCACCACCGCGCTGCTGCTCGCCCGGGCCGGCCGGTCGGTCGTCGTGCTGGAGGCCGAGCGGGTCGCGGCCGGGGTGTCCGGCCACACCACCGCGAAGGTCAGCGCCCAGCACGGGGCCAAGTACGCGGACCTCACGTCCCGCCACGGCGCCGATGCCGCCAGGATCTACGCCGAAGCGCAGACGGCGGCGGGCGAGTGGATCGCCGCCACCGATGCCGAACTCGGCATCGACTGCGGCTTCACCCGGGCGGACAGCTACGTCTACACCACGCGCGAAAGCACCGTGGACTCGCTCAAGCAGGAGGCGGACGCCGCCGCCGCGGCGGGCCTGCCGGCGTCGTTCACCGAGGACGTCGCGCTCGACGTCCCGGCGCTCGGTGCGGTGCGGACCACCGGGCAGGCGCACTTCCACCCGCGCCGGTGGCTGCTCGGCCTGGCCGCCGAGATCGAGCGGGCGGGCGGCACGATCGTCGAGCACGCCAGGGCGACCGCGCTCAACGGGCAGACCGTCCGCACCGCGCGAGGTGACGTGGTGGCAGGCGAAGTCGTCGTCGCGACCCACTACCCCGTGCTCGACCGCGGCCTGTACTTCGCGCGGCTCGACCCGGTGCGCGACCTCGTCGTCGCGGGCCCGGCGGCCGGGAACGCCGCGCCCGAAGGCATGTTCCTCGACGCCGACACCCACCACTCCGTGCGCGGGTACACCGAGCAGGGCACGCCGATGGTGATCGCCGGCGGCGAGCACTACCGCGTGGGCGCGCACGTCAACGTCGAACGCCGGTACCGGCGGCTCGCCGAGTGGGCGGACGCGCACGCGGGCCTGCACCGGGTGACCCACCGCTGGTCCGCGCACGACATGTCCACGCCCGACCTGCTGCCCTACGTCGGCCGCTACCTGCCGGGGACGAAGAACCTGTGGGTGGCCACCGGGTTCGGCCAGTGGGGCATGACCGGCGGGACAGCCGCGGGCCACGTCCTGGCGGCGCGGATCCTCGGCGAGCCGCACCCGGCCGCGGACCTGTTCGACCCCAACCGCTTCGACGCGCGTTCCGTGCTCGAAGTGGCCCAGGACAACCTGACCGTCGCGAAGTACCTCGTCGGCGACCACGTCGCCGCGCTGTGGCGGTCGGAGAAACTCGACGACCTCCAGCCCGGTGACGCGCAGGTCGTCCGGGTGGGCGGCGAGCTCGTCGCGGCCCACCGCGACGAAGCCGGGAAGCTGCACACCGTCGGCGCCCACTGCACCCACCTGGGCTGCCTGGTTTCGTTCAACGACGCGGAGAAGACGTGGGACTGCCCGTGCCACGGCTCGCGGTTCGGCGTGGACGGCACCGTGGTGCAGGGCCCGGCGGTCCGCCCGCTGCGCCGCGGCCCGGCGTGAGCCGGCGGGAGAACTCCCCCGCCGGCCCGTCCGGCTAGCCGGAGGCGAGCTTCTTGCCCGCGTCGTACAGCAGGTGCAGGGCGTCCGCCACGCCCACCGCGGTCAGCACGGTGGCCGCCAGCCGGGTCGCCCGCGGCGCGATCACCAGGCCCGCGGCGAGGCCCGTCCCGATCCAGACGTTCAGGCAGAAGGGGCACGAGACGAGCTCGCCGACCGCGTGCTCGACGTGGCCCTTCGCCGGGACGGACTCGTTCAGCTCGTCGTCGCCGGCCGGCTCTTCGTACCGGGTGAACGGGGCGCGCAGCGGGCTGGTGACGGCGTCCTTGGCCAGCAGGCGGCTGGCCTTGAACGTCGCCGCGCCCAGCAGGACCGTGTCGCCGGCGCCGAAGCGCTGCGGCAACCGGGCCCCGGCGGCGCGGCCGAGCAGCGTCAGCCCGCCCACGAGGCCGCTGTAGACGCCCATCGCGACGATGTACCCGCCCAGCGGGCGGTCTTCGTCACCGGCGTAGCGGCGTTGCACCTGCTTCGCTTTTTCGGTGACGTCTTCGATGACGCTCATTCGTCCGCCGATCCGGGCTCCATCATCTTGCCCTGTTGCTTGGCCTTGGCCTGGTCCGGGAGGACGCGCGAGCCGGCCGCCTGGAGCTTGTTCTTCAGCGCGCCGGGGACGATCTTGTCCTTGCCCGCCATCAGGGCTTCGTAGCCCGCTTCGGCGATCTCGGCCGGGTCGTCCTTGGGCCCGGCGGCGATCTTGGTGTCCGCCATGCCGGCCCGCTCGAAGAACTCGGTGTCGACCGGGCCGGGCAGCATCGCGGTGACGGTGACGCCCTTGTCCTTCACCTCGGCTCGCAGGCCCTCGGAGAACGACGTGAGGAACGCCTTCGACGCGGCGTAGACGGCCTGGTAGGGCGCCGGTGACGTGCCGGCGATCGACGAGGTGAACAGCACCCGGCCGTGGCCGCGGCCGACCATCCCGGGCACGACCCGCTTGGCGAGGTGCACGGCCGAGCGGACGTTCAGGTCGACGACGGTCAGCTGGTCCTCCAGCCGGGTGTCCCCGGCGAACTCGCCGTTGACCCCGACGCCGGCGTTGACGGCCAGCGCCTCGACCGGCCGGTCCGCGAGCCGCCCGACCAGGTCTTCCACCCCGTCCGGGGCGGCGAGGTCGGTGCGGACCGCCTCGACCCGCGCGCCGCACGCGCGGACCTCGTCGGCGGCCGCGGCGAGCTCGGCGTCGTCGGCGGCCAGCACGAGGTCGAAGTCGTGCCGGGCGAACTGCTTGGCCAGCTCCAGGCCGATCCCGCTCGACGCGCCGGTGACGACGGCGAGCGGCTTGGTTGCGGTGGTCATCCGTGCTCCTTCCGGTGCTTCCCCGTCGGCTACCCGCCACTGCGGGTGACAATCATGGTTTCCCGGTACGCGGGGCGGGTATTTCGCGGCGGTGGGACGCACCAGACTCCGGCGCAGTGACCTGCGCGGCCCGGGCATCAAGCGCATCCGCCGCGGCCGCGGGTTCTCCTACGCCATGCCCGACGGCTCGCCGGTGACCGACGACGAGCTCCTCGCGCGGATCAAGGACCTCGTCATCCCGCCGGCGTGGCGGAACGTGTGGATCTGCCCGTACCCGAACGGGCACGTCCAGGCGGTCGGCACCGACGACGCCGGGCGGCGCCAGTACCTCTACCACGAGCAGTGGCGCCGCGACCGCGACGAGGAGAAGCACGACCGCGTGCTGCAGATGGCCCGCCGGCTGCCGGCGTGGCGCGCTTCGGTGGCGGAGGACCTCGCCGGACGCGGCCTGACCCGCAAGCGGGTGCTGGCGGCGGCGTTGCGGATGCTCGACCGGGGGATCTTCCGCACCGGCGGCGAGGAGTACGCGGAGGAGAACGGCACCCACGGCGCGGCGACGCTCCTGCGTTCGCACGTGTCCGTCCGCGGCGACGAGTGCCGGTTCTGCTACGTCGCCAAGGGCGGGCTGGACCGCGAGGTGACGATCCGGGACGGCGAGCTGGCGGCGGTGCTGAAGTCCCTGCTGCGCAGCCGGTCCGGCAGCGACCGCCTGCTCGTCTACCGCGAGGGCGGCACGTGGCACGAGGTCCACGCGGCCGACATCAACGAGCGGTTCAAGGAGCTGGCGGGCG
The DNA here is from genome assembly GCF_040610315.1 of Amycolatopsis sp. NPDC004169. Lineage (NCBI taxonomy): Bacteria > Bacillati > Actinomycetota > Actinomycetes > Pseudonocardiales > Pseudonocardiaceae > Amycolatopsis > Amycolatopsis sp. NPDC004169. The sequence continues at coordinate 109,230 of NZ_JBEXMD010000034.1, read as the reverse complement.
AGGACTGCACGGCGAAGGACATGCGCACGTGGAACGCGACGGTCCTGGCCGCGGCGGCGTTCGCGGCGGCGGACCCGCCGACGTCCGAGACGGCCCGCAAACGCGCGGAGGCCAAGGTGATGAAGGAGGTCTCGACGGCGCTCGGGAACACCCCCGCGGTCTGCCGCTCGTCCTATGTGGATCCTCGGCTGGTGGAGGCGTACCGCGCCGAGCGCACGATCGCCCCGGCGTTGAAGCGCGCGGCCCGCCTCGACGGCGACGAGGCGCGGGCGGCGCTGGAGAAGGCTTGTGCACGGTTGCTGAACGCTTCGTGACGGTGTGGAGTGGGAGGAACGGTGGGATCCATCCGAACGTGTACTGGCCGTGAGCTGCCGTCGTCCGGGAGCCTGGAGGGGATGAACCCTGAAGTTTCCCCGGTGCGCTGGCGCGCGTCGATCGCCCTCACGGTGGGCGGCGACGGGCCGGTGTCGAGCATCGTCGAGTCCGACCACGGGAGCGAGGGGTCGGCGCGGGAGTGGATCGAGCGAAAGCTGCCCCGGACGAGGTTCCCGGCGTGGATCCCGGCGGCTCGGCGGCGGGACGGGGTGGAGCTGTTCGGGCGGGTGGCTCGGGGGCGGGTGGTGACGGATCAGCTGCTTCCGACGTGGGAGTCGGAGGTTACGCCGGTTTGGCATGCTGATCGGGCTGGGGATCGGGTGCAGTGGCGGCGGTGCTCGGCTGGTGAAGGGTGAGGTTCACCCGGTAGGGGCCGGGGGGCGGGCCAGGGTGAGGGGCCGAGGGATGAGGGGCCGAGGGGTGAGCGGGCCGGGGGTGAGAGGGTCGAGGGTTAGGGGCAGTTCAGGTACGCGGGCCGACCCCTCAAGTACGTGAGACGACCCTCCAGGTACGCGGGCCGACCCCTCAAGTAGGTGAGACGACCCTCCAGGTACGCAGCCCGACCCTCCAGGTACGCGGGCCGACCCTCCAGGTACGCGGGCCGACCCCTCAAGTACGTGAGACGACCCTTCAAGTACGCCCGTCGGCCCCTCAAGTACGCGAGCGGGCCCCGGGTACGGTTGCCGATCCTCCAGATACGCGAGCCGCCAAGTCGGCCTGTAGCAGCTTTCCTCGCCGCCGCAGCCGGCGCGCGTTGTCGCCCGCGGCCTCAGGCTTTGCCCACGTCCTTGCGCAGCAGGCAGAACTCGTTGCCCTCCGGGTCCTGGAGGACCACCCACGATTCCTCGCCCGTCTGGCCCACGTCCGCCGGGCGGGCGCCCAATGCCTTCAACCTCGCCAGTTCCGTCTCCTGGTCGACCCCCTCCGGGCTCACGTCCAGGTGCAGTGGGAGCTTTCCGCGGCGGGGGTTCTCCGTCTGGGCCAGGATCAACGTCACCGGCCCTTCGCCGAAGGCCGCGCCCGGCGGGCCCAGGGCCAGGCCGTCCGGCTCGTGGCCGATCACCTCGTACCCGAGGACCGCGCACCAGAACTCCGCCAAGCGGTCCGGGTCGTGGCAGTCCAGCACCAGTTCGGTGATCCGGCAGGCCATCCGCTCACTTCCGTTCCGACTCCGCCACCGCCGCGGCTTCGTCGTCGTCCATGGCCTTCGTGTCCCGCGGCGGCAGGAACGGCTCCTCCTGGTCGTCCGCGTGGCCTGCCTCGATCGCGCGGCCGCGGGCCAGCTCCGCGTCCAGCTCGGCCCCCAGCAGGATCGCGAGGTTGGAGATCCACAACCATACAAGGAACGCGATCACCCCGGCCAGCGAACCGTAGGTCTTGTTGTAGGAGCCGAAATTCGCGACGTACAAGGCGAACCCGGCCGACGCCGCCACCCACAGGACCACCGCCAGCAACCCGCCCGGTGTCAGCCACTTGAAGCCCGGCAACCGCACGTTCGGGCCCACCCAGTACAGCAGCGCGAACGCCAGGCTCACGAGCACCGCGATCACCGGCCACTTCGCGATCTCCCACACCAGCACGCCCGTCGAGCCGAGGCCGATCAGGTCGCCGATCCGGCGGGCCACCGACCCCGTGGCCACCACGCCCAGCGCGCACGCCGCCAGCAGCACCACGATCCCCACCGTCAAGGCGACCCGCAGCGGGATCGTCTTCCACACCGGACGTCCCTCCGGCATGCCGTAGATCGCGTTCGACGCCCGCATGAACGCGCCGATGTACCCCGACGCCGACCACAGTGCGCCCAGCAGGCCCACGATCGCCAGCGGGCCGGCCAGGCTGCGCGAGCCCGCCAGCTCCCGGATCGCGCCGACGAGGATGTCCCGGCCCTGGCCGGGGACGATCTGGTTGACGTTGTCGATCACCGTCTGGATCTTGTCCGGGCCCAGCAGGCCGAGGATCGCGGTGAGCACGATGATGCCCGGGAACAGCGACAGCACGCCGTAGTAGGTGAGGGCCGCGGCCCAGTCCGTCAGATTGTCCCGGTTGAACTGCTTGAAGGTCCGTTTGAGCGCCCCGCCCCACGACCGCTTCGACAACTCTTCCGGTCCGTCGGGCTCGTTCCCGTGTCTGGCCATCAGCGCACCTCCTGCTCCGTCCCGGCGGGCATACCCCCGTCCGGGAGTGGGTATGCCTGCTTCGTCACCCGAACCAGGAGGAAACCATGCCCGAGGTCAGCCGCGTGATCGACGTACCGCCCGACGCCGTGTTCGACGTGCTCGCCGACGGCTGGCTCTACGCCGGCTGGGTGGTCGGCAGCTCCCACATCCGCGACGTCGACGACGACTGGCCGGCGGTCGGCTCCCGGATCCACCACAGCGTGGGCCCCTGGCCGGTGCACATCCAAGACGTGACGGTGGTCCGCGCGGTCGAGCCGGGCCTGTCCCTGTCCCTGGAGGCCCGCGGGTGGCCACTGGGCGCGGCCGCGGTCGGCCTGACGCTGGTCCCCCACGGCGACGGGAAGACGCTGGTCCGGATGAACGAGCACATCGTCCGCGGCCCCGGCAAGGTGCTCCCGGAGGCGGTGCAGGCGCTGATCGCCAAGCCCCGCAACACCGAGTCCCTGGCCCGGCTCGCCGACCTGGCGACCGGCAAGTACGCCCGCGCCCGCCACGGCCACCCCAACCCCTGACCAGGTCGGCTCCCAGCCCGGCCCGCAGCAATCAGCCGCCACTGCTGCGCGCGGGAGCAGTCGTCAACTGGTCCCCTGAGGCCCACGCCTCGACCGTCCCGATCGAACCGCGTAAGCCGGGTCGCGCAGGCCCCCGACCTCAGCCGTAGATCGCGCGGTGTGCCGCCCGGATCACCGCCGCGTACCCACCGCCCAGGACCCCCGCCCTGGCCAGTGCCGCGCGGGCCGCGTTCGCTCCCGGGCCTCCGTGGACCGCTCCGCCCGGGTGGGCCGATGCTCCCGCCAGGTACAGCCGGTCCACCGGGGTGTCCGCGCGGCCCGTCCCCGGCACCGGGCGGAAGAACAGCTGCTGGTGGATCGCCGTCGTGCCCGCGTTGATCGCGCCGCCCACCAGGCCCGGGTTGTGCCCTCCCAGCTCGGCCGGCCCCTGCGCGTAGCGGGCCTTGATCAGGGCCGTGAAGCCCGGTGCGTTGGCCTCCACCGTCTCCTCGATCCGCTTGACCCGCCGCTCCAGCGCCCCGCGGCCCTCCATCGAGCCGCGCGGTACGTGCGTGTACGCCCACGCCGCCTCGGTGCCCGCCGGTGAGCGGGACGGGTCGCTCGTCGTCATCTGGCCGAGCAGCAGGAACGGACGGCGCGGGGTGCGGCCACGGGCGAGCTCGCCGCCGAACGCCGAAAGCCCGTCGAGGTCCGTTCCGAGGTGGATCGTGCCCGCTCCGCGGGCCGCCTCCGCCGTCCACGGGATCGGGCCGGACAGCGCCCAGTCCACCTTCACCGTCGCGCTGTCCCATTCGAACTTGTCCAGGTCTTCGACCAGCCGGGACGGCAGCCACTCCTCCCCCACCAGTTCGCGGTACAGCACCGGCGCGGGCACGTCGGCCAGCACCGCCCTGCGCGCCCGGACCGGGTCACCGGCCGCGTCCCGCACGCCCAGCGCCCGCCCGCCACCGACGAGCACCGACTGCACCGGGCGTCCACAGTGGACGCGACCGCCCCGCGACTCGAGCCGGCGCACCAGCGCTGCGGCCAGCTCGCCGGCGCCACCCTCGGGCACCGGGAAACCCTTGTCCTGCCCGATCATCGCGAGCAGCCAGCCGAACACCGCACTGCCGGCGTTGTCGACGGAAAGGTCGCTGTGCGCGGAATTCCCGGCCAGGAGCAGCTTCGCGCCTTCGCCGGCGAACACCTCGTCACCGAAGCGGCGCGCGGGCAGCGTCAGCATGCGCGCCAGCCGCAAGGCATCACCGGTTCCGGTGCGGCGCAGCAGCTTCAGTGCCGGACGCACCGGCGGGAACGGCGTGAACAGCGCGTCCAGCAACGGCTCGCGGATCTCCTGCCATTGCGCGGACAACTGCCGCCAGGCGGCGCCGTCGCCCGGGGCGAACTCGTCGGCCGACGCGGCCGTGCGGTCGATGTCGCGGGAAAGCACCGCGCAGCGGTCGTCGGGCAGCACGTGCGCGAGCACGTCGGGCGCGTGCCGCCAGCGCAGCCCGTGCTCCTCCAGCCCCAGCCCCCGGATCACCGGTGACACCGCCGAGAGCGGGTAGAACGCGCTGAACAGGTCGTTGCGGAAGCCCGGCTCGGTCACCTCGGCGGTCCGGACCGAGCCGCCGGCGTACTCGGTCGCCTCCAGGACCAGCACCGACCACCCGGCGTCGGCCAGGAGGTTCGCCGCCACCAGGCCGTTGTGCCCGGCGCCGATCACCACCGCGTCGACGGCTTCCGTACTCACTCCGGCCTCCCGGCTGCCTCAGGCTTGCGACTGGTGGCTCGGCCCGACCCGGGTGAGCGAGCGGAGCCGGGCCAGTACCCCGTCGCGGCGCGGCGGGGCCAGGGGCGGGCTCGCCGCCCCCGCGCCCGACCGGAGCCCGGCGACCAGGTCGGCGAGCGCGGCCGCGGCGTCATACCGAGGTTGCCAGCCCAGCGCGGTCTCCGCCAGCGTGGTGTCGGCGAGGGCGGCGCGATCGGCCAGTTCGAGCCAGCCGGGGTGCAGCGGGACCACGCCGCCCAGCCAGGCGGCCCGGGTCGCGAGCTGCACCGCGGGCTTCGGCACCGGCAGGCGGGTTCCCCCGAGGACACCGGCCAGCGCGTCGGCGTCGAGCACCTCCGGCGCGGCGAGGTTGACCGCGCCGGCGAACCCCTGGTCGAGGATCAGCCGGATCGCTTCGGCGACGTCGGTGCTGTGCACGATCTGCGCCCGCAGATCCGTCCACAGCGGAACCGGCAGCCGCCGCCCGCCGACGAGGTGCGCGGGCACGGCCGGGCCGAGCAGCCAGCGCGCGAACTCGCCGGCCGCGGCCCGGTGCAGGATCGCGCACGGACGGATCCGCGCCAGCTTGACCTGCGGGTACTTCTCGCCGAACCGGTCCAGCAACGTCTCCAGCGCGGCCTTGCCACGGCTGTAGGCGCTGCCCGCGATACCGTCGCACGGCCAGTCCTCGGCCACCTTTTCCCAGCGGGGCGCCGGCCCGTAGGCGGCCACGGACGAGGCGACGACGAGGTGCGGCACACCGGCGCCCGCGACGGCGGCGAGCACGTGCCGGGTGCCGTGGTCGTTGGTGCGCCACATCGGCGGGTCACCCCGCTCCGGCGAGATCGCCCACGCCAGGTGCACGACGGCGTCCGCGCCGGCGAACACCTCCGCCAGCTCCTCCTCCGCCCCGGGCAGGCCGACGTCGACGGCCCGCCAGCCCGCGCGGCGGTACGGCTCGGCCGTCGTGTCCGGCAGCCGCCGCGCGAGCCCGACCACGTCGTGGCCGGGCTCGAGCGCGGCCAGCAGCGCCGTCCCGACGTTCCCGGTGGCTCCGGTGATCACGATACGCACCCGGAAGGCTTACCCCGTGTGGCGGCGGTGAAACTCAGACGAGATCGCGCGGGATCCGCTCGTGCCAGTTCCGCGACACGATCCGCCGCGCGCCCTCGTAGGCGTCGAGCTGCGCGTCGACGACGAACTCGGTGTCAGTGCAGGACACCCGGGTGCGGGTCACGCTGCGCGCCACCCAGTCGCCGCGGGCGAAGGTGACGTCCCACGCGGTTTCCGCCACCGGCGAGCCGAAGTCGTCGGCCACCCAGCTGTACCGCTCGCGGACGTCCCGGGTGACCTCCAGGTCGAGGTCGTCGAACCGGACGGTCCCGGCGTTCTTCACGATGTCCAGCGCCGAGCGGTAGTCGACGAGGTCCCGCGAGACGGTCCAGCGCTGCTCCCCCGGTGTCACCGCGGTCACCGCCATCGGCGGCGCGCCTTCGGGTTCGCCGAACGGCCGGGGCGGCAGCTCGTCCGGCTCGGCGACTGGGCGCACCGGCAGCTCCAGCCCGCTGTGTCCGGTGTGGACACTCAGCAGCACCGGCGACGGCGGCGGCCAGGCCAGCGGCCAGTACGAAGTGGACAGTGACAGCCGGATCCGGTGCCCGGCCGGGAAAGCCTGCGCCACGGCGTTCAGCTCGATCTCGACGTCGTACCGCTGCCCCGGCTCCAGCGGCGCCGGCTCGTCGTGCCCGTCGCGGTGGGTCAGGTTGAGCAGCCCGTAGGTGACGCGGGTCGCCCGCCCGTCCGGCGCGACGTCCGAGATCCGCGCCGCGATCATCGCGACCGGCTGGTCGGCCGAGACCTCCAGCCGCACCTTCGGCGAGCCGAGGATCTCGCAGCGCTCGGTGAGCACGTCGGTGTCGAAGACCAGCGACCCGCCGTCCTCCTCGCGCTGGTCGTAGGGCAGGTCCGGCGGGGCGCTGTAGGACGCCCACTTCCCCGAGAACTGCCCCACCGACAGCGGCGACGACACGGTGAGGGCCTCGTCGGGGACGGTCTCGCCGGGCCGCGCGAGCCGGTGCCGGGCCAGCGGCAGCACCTGCGGCTCCACGTGCGGTGACGGCCAGGTCGCCTCCCCGACCCAGCGGCCGGGCCGGTCCTCGTACGACGTCGACGGCGGCACGCTCTCCTGCAGCCACGTGCACAGCATCGGCGCGTCCATCACGCCGTTCTCCTCACCGCGCAGCCAGTGGTCCCACCACTTGACGACCTCCTGGAGGTAGCCGATGGCCGGGCCCGGCTCGCCCAGGTGCGGGTACTTGTGCGACCACGGCCCGATCAGCCCGCGGCGGGGCACGTCGAGGTGGGCCAGCAGCCGGATCACGGCGTTGGAGTAGCCGTCGGCCCAGCCGCTGGAGGCCAGCACCGGCACCTGGACGTCATGGTAGTTCTCCGACACCGACGCGTGCCGCCAGTAGCCGTCGCGGCGCTGGTGGCCGAGCCAGTTGCCGATCCACAGGCTGCAGTCGTCCAGCCGCTCCCGCCACATCTCCCGCCAGCGCTCGCCGACGACGGCCGGGTCGGGCGGCAGGGTGGCGTAGGCGAACATCGTCCCCGACTCGGCGACGTTGTCCGAGAGCAGGCAGCCGCCCATGTAGTGCATGTCGTCGGCGAAGCGGTCGTCGGTGAACGACGAGATCACGATCGCGCGCAGGCTCGGCGGCTTCCGCGCCGCGACCTGCAACGCGGCGAACGCGCCCCAGGAGATCCCCATCATCCCGGTGTCGCCGGTGCACCACGGCTGCCCGGCGATCCACTCGAGGACCTCCTCGGCGTCGAGCTGCTCGCGTTCGAGGTACTCGTCGGCCAGGACGCCCTCGGATTCGCCGGTGCCGCGGATGTCCACGCGCACGCAGGCGTACCCGTGCCCGGCGAGGTAGGGGTGGTGGATCGAGTCGCGGGGCGCGGTGAGGTCGCGCTTGCGGTAGGGGATGTACTCGAGGATCGCCGGCACCGGCTCGGTGTCCGACGAGACCGGCCGCCGGATGCGCGCGGACAGCACGATCCCGTCGGACACCGGGATCCGGACGTGGTCCTCCTCGGTGATGGCACAGGGCAGCGAGGTGACGGCTCGCAAAAGTCGGTTCCCTCCCCGGGGGTTACGGCTGCAGCAGGATCTTCTGGGCGCCGTCCAGCTTCTTCTGGAAGATGTCGTACGCGCGGGGCGCCTCGGTCAGCGGCAGCTTGTGCGTGGCGAAACCCTCGACGCCGAGCGGGTCGCCGTCGCCGGTGAGCACCGGCATGAGGTCGTCGAGCCAACGCCGGACGTTGGCCTGGCCCATCCGCAGCTGGATCTGCTTGTCGAACAGCTCCATCATCGGGATCGGGTCGACCATCCCGCCGTAGACGCCCGACAGCGAGATCGTGCCGCCGCGGCGGACGCTGTCGATGGCCGCGTAGAGCACGCTGAGCCGGTCGATCCCGGCCTTCTCGGTGATCTTCTCCCCCAGCGGCTGCGGGAGCAGCCCGACGAGGGTGTGCGCCAGCTTGCCGACCGGGGCACCGTGCGCCTCCATGCCGACCGCGTCGATCACCGAGTCCGCGCCGCGCCCGTGCGTCAGCTGGCGGATGGCCTCGCCGATTTCCTTGTGGTCGCGCGTGTCGAGCGCGGTGGCGCCGTGCTCGCGGGCCCGGGCGAGCCGCTCGGGCACCAGGTCGACGCCGATCACCTGGCCGGCGCCGCGGTGCCGGGCGATCCGGCAGCTCATCTGCCCGATCGGGCCGAGGCCGAAGACCACGACCGTGCCGCCGTCGGGGACGTTCGCGTACTCGACGGCCTGCCACGCGGTCGGGACGACGTCGGAAAGGTAGACGAACCGCTCGTCCGGCGGCCCGTCCGGGACCTTGATCGGCCCGTAGTGGGCCTGCGGCACCCGCAGGTACTCGGCCTGGCCGCCGGGGACCTGGCCGTAGAGCTTGGTGTAGCCCAGCAGCGCCGCGCCCTTGCCCTGCTCGCGGACCTGGGTGGTCTCGCACTGCGACTGCAGGCCGCGCTCGCACATCCAGCAGTGACCGCAGGAGATGTTGAACGGGATCACCACGCGGTCACCGGGCTTGATGTGCGTGACCTCCGGCCCGACCTCCTCGACGACGCCCATCGGCTCGTGGCCGAGGATGTCACCCTCGGTCATGAACGCGCCCAGCACCTCGTACAGGTGCAGGTCCGAGCCGCAGATCCCGGTCGAGGTGATCCGCACGACCGCGTCCGTGGCTTCCTCGATCTTCGGGTCCGGCACCTCCTCCACGCGGACGTCGCGCTTGCCGTGCCAGGTCACTGCCTTCATGGCTCTCCCTCTTCCGCGGACGGGGTCTCCGTCCCGGCTTCCCGGGAGCGGCGGGAGCCAAACTCAGGTGATCAGGTCGGCGACCAGGTAGACGGCGGCGGCCACGGCCGCGGCGGCCGGGAAGGTCAGCACCCAGCCGAGCACGATGTCGCGCGCGATCCCCCAGCGCACCGCCGACAGCCGGCGGGTCGCGCCGACGCCCATGATCGCGGCCGTGATGACGTGCGTCGTCGAGATCGGGGCCTTCACCGCGAACGCCGTCACGTACAACACCGACGACGCCACCGACTCCGCGACGAACCCGTGCGGCGGGTCGAGCGGGAAGACCCGCCTGCCGAGCGTCCGCATGATCCGCAGGCCACCCGAATAGGTGCCCAGCGACAGGGCCCCGGCGCAGGCCAGGGTCACCCACAACGGCACCGAGAACGTCGACTGCTCGCCGGCCGCCACCAGGGCCAGCACGATCACGCCCATGCCCTTCTGCGCGTCCTGCAGGCCGTGGCCGAGCGCCAGCGCCGAGGCGGAGACGATCTGGAACCGGCGGAACACCCGGCCGCTGCGGTGCGGGTTCGCCCGCCGCAGCAGCCACAGCGCGGCGACCATCGCCAGGTAGCCCAGCCCGAGCCCCAGCAGCGGCGACGCCACCATCGGGATCAGCACCTTCTCGGCGATCCCCGCCCAGTGCACGGTGCTCGCCGCGGCCAGCGCCGCGCCGACCATCCCGCCGATCAGCGAGTGCGAGGACGACGACGGGAGCCCGAAGTACCAGGTGATCAGGTTCCAGGTGATCGCCCCCAGCAGCGCGGCGAAGACCACGGTGAGCGCGTCCGGCCCGGCCGGGACGTCGATGATCCCCTTGGCCACTGTCGCGGCGATGCCGGTGGACAGCAGCGCGCCCGCCAGGTTCATCACCGCCGCCAGCACGAGGGCCGCGCGCAGGGTGAGCGCCCGGGTCGACACCGCGCTGGCGATGGCGTTGGCCGCGTCGTGGAACCCGTTGGTGTAGTCGAAGACGAGCGTCAGCACGATCACGGTGACCAGTGCGGCGGTCCCCGTCACTCAGGACTCCTTGACCGCGATGGTCTGCACCACGTCGGCCAGGTGCTCGAACCCGTCCGCGGCCAGCTCGAACTGCTCGACGACCTCCTTGGTCTTCAGCACCTCGAGCGCGTCCCCGCCCGGCTCGAACAGGTGGGCCAGTATCCGCCGGTAGACGCGGTCGGCCTCGTTCTCCAGCTCGTTGATCTCGATCCAGAACGGCTCCAGTTCGCCCACCTTGGACAGTCCGGGCATCGCCGCCGCGGTCAGCTCGGCGGCTCGGCAGAGCACGCGGAGCAGGACGTCGGTCCCGGGCGGGAACGCCCCGATCCGGTACAGCACGGCCAGGTCGGCCGCGGTGTCCATGAAGTCCAGTACGTCGTCGATCTTGGCGGCGAGGGCCTGGATGTCCTCGCGGTCGAACGGCGTCACGAACGAGCTGTTGAGCTCCACCATGATCGTGTGCGTCAGCTCGTCGCCCTGGTGTTCGACTTCGTGCAGGCGTTTCGCGATCGGTTCCCGGTCGCCCGGGTCGGCGGCCACGAGTTCCCTGAGCAACGCGGTCCCGGCGACGAGGTTCTTCGCCGCTTCGGCGAGGAGGTCGAAAAACCGGGTGCCCCGTGGGGTGAAGCGCATGGATGTCCCTTCGTCGCGCACGCCCGTCCGGGGCCGGGTACCCCGTCCGGCCGTACGTTTAACGGCCGATCTCCGGGAAACCAGGAGTCATGACCGATCCCGGATCCCGGCGCCTGAGAGTACTGCTCTGGCACGTGCACGGCTCGTGGACCGACGCTTTCGTCCGCGGCCGCCACGACTACCTCCTGCCCGTCTCCCCCGACGGTGCGCCCTGGGGCCTCGGCAAGGCCGGGCGGAACTGGCCTTCCGCGACCGAGGTTCCGCTGGACCGGCTGGCCGAGGCCGAGCCCGACGTCGTCGTGCTGCAACGCCCCGAGGAGCTGGAATTCGCCGCCCGCCTTGGCGTGCCGGCCGTCTACGTGGAACACAACGCGCCCCGGCCGTACGCCGCGTCCAGCGAGCACCCCCTCGCCGGCCGGTCCGACATCACCGTCGCGCACGTGACCCACTTCAACGCGGCGATGTGGGACTGCGGCCGCGCGCCGGTCACCGTCGTGCCGCACGGCATCCCCGATCCGGGGCCGCGCTACACCGGCGAGCTCGCAGCCGGGGTGTCGATGATCAACGAGCCGGTGCGCCGGGAGCGCGTCACCGGCGCCGACCTGCTCGGCACGCTCGCCGGGCAGACCCCGGTGGACGTGTTCGGCATGGGCACCGAGGAACTCGGCGCGCCGCTGCGGGGCCTGGGCGACGTCCCGGCGCCGAGGCTGCACGACGAGATCGCCCGCCGCCGCGTCTACCTGCACACCGCCCGGTGGACGTCGCTGGGACTGTCCCTTTTGGAGGCCATGCACCTGGCGATGCCGGTCGTCGTCTTCGCCGCCACCGAGGCGGTCGAGGCGGTGCCTGCCGACGCGGGCGTGCTGTCCACCGACGTCTCCGTGCTGGCGCGGGGCTTCCGCGAGCTGCTGAACGAGCCCGACTTCGCGGCGCTCGCCGGCAAGAACGCCCGCGAACACGCCCTGAAGCACTACGGGCTCGACGCATTCCTGACCGCTTGGGACCACCTCCTCGCCGAGACGGCCCGCTGACCTGTGAAGGGAACGCCTCACCGATGAAGATCGCGATGGTGTCCGAGCACGCCAATCCCCTCGCCGCGCTGGGCGAAGCCGACGCCGGCGGCCAGAACGTGCACGTCGCGGAGCTGTCCGCCGCGCTGGTGCGCGCGGGTCACGAGGTCACCGTCTACACGCGCCGGGAGAGCCGCGACGAGCCGCCGGAGGTGCGGACGCCGCAGGGCTACCGCGTCGTGCACGTGCCCGCCGGCCCGGCCCGCAAGGAGCCGAAGGACCACCTCCTGCCCTACATGGGCGAGTTCGGCAGCTTCCTGCGGGACCGGTGGGCGATCGAGCAGCCCGACCTGGCGCACGCGCACTTCTGGATGTCCGGGCTGGCGACCTCGCTGGCGGCGAGCGCGACCGGGACGCCGGTGGCCCAGACCTTCCACGCGCTGGGCGTGGTCAAGAAGCGCTACCAGGGCGACCAGGACACCAGCCCGGCCGACCGGATCCGGCTGGAGCGGATCATCGGGCGGCAGGCCGGGCGCGTGATCGCCACCTGCTCCGACGAGGTCTTCGAGCTGTCCCGCCTCGGCGTGCCGCGGTCCCGGATCTCGATCGTGCCCTGCGGCGTCGACCTCGATCGCTTCTCCCCCGACGGGCCGGTCGCCCGCCGCCGCCTCCCGCACCGGCTGGTCGCCGTCGGACGGCTGGTCCCGCGCAAGGGGTTCGACATCGCGATCACCGCGCTGGCCCAGCTGCCGGACACCGAGCTCGTGATCGCCGGTGGCCCGGAGCGCGGGAAGCTGTCCCAAGACCCCGAGGCGGGTCGGCTGCGGCAGCTCGCCGAGCGGCTCGGCGTCGGCGACCGTGTCCGCTGGCCGGGCCAGGTCTCACGCGACGAGATGCCTGCCCTGCTGCGCTCGGCCGACGCGGTCGTGTGCACCCCGTGGTACGAGCCGTTCGGGATCGTGCCGCTGGAGGCGATGGCCTGCGGTGTCCCGGTGGTGGCGGCCGCGGTGGGCGGCCTGACCGACACGGTGGTCGACGGCGTCACCGGCCTGTTGGTCCGCCCGCACCAGCCGAAGGAGCTGGCGTCCCGCGTCCGGCGGCTGATCGACGACCCGGCGCTCTGCCACGCCTACGGCACCGCGGGCCACGACCGGGCGGTGGCCCGGTACTCGTGGGACCGCGTCGCCGCGGACACGCTCCGCGCGTACCACAAGCTGGTCCCGGAAACCGCGATCACGGCCGAGGCCCGCTGACCCGGAGGGTCGGTCCGCGTACCGGAAGGGTCGGCTCGCGTACCTGGACAGTCGGTTCGTGAGCCGACCCTCCAGGCACGCAGGCCGACCCTCCGGGTACGCAGGCCGACCCTTCCGGTTCAGCCCACGTAACGACGGGCCTTCGACTCCCGCTGGGGTGCTTCCAGCAGGCGCAGGCCGTGCTCGACGTGCGGCGGGACCACCCGGCGGTCCCGGACCACCCAGGGCAGGCCGCGGGCCACGTCCAGCAGCGCTGCCGCCGTGGCCCGGTCCCGGGGCGCGGTGCGCAGCACGTCACGGCCGCGGCGGAAGACCGCGGGCCAGGGGCGGCGCAGCAGCAGTGTCCACAGCGTGTTGCGGATGCCAAGGCGGCGGCGGTGCCGCGGGTCGCGCAGCTTGGACGGCGCGTGGTGGATCACGACGTCCTCGGCCCAGCACATCCACCAGCCCCGCGCCGCGAGGTCCAGTGCGAACAGCTCCTCCTCTCCCCCGAGCCACATCCGGGTCGAGAAGCCGCCGACCTCGCGGAACGCGCTGACGCGCACCGCCGTCAGGCCCGCCATGATGCCGAGCAGCGCCGGCCCCGGCAGCCAGTCCGGGCCCGGCACGGGCGACTCGCGCAGCTCCGGCGTGATCGGGTCCTCGGCCAGGCCGGGCTCGACCAGGCAGCGCCCGGTCACCGAGCCGAGGCCGGGGAACTCGTCCAGCAGGTCGGCGGCCCGGGTCAACGCACCGGGCTGCCACGTCGTGTCGTCGTCGCAGAAAGCGACGTACGGGGTCGTCACCTCCTCGACGGCGACGTTGCGGGCCACCGCACCCAGGTTCTCCGCGAGCCGGAACAACCGGACCTCGGGGAACTCCCGGGCGACCATGTCGGCCGTCCCGTCCGCGGAACCGTTGTCGGCGACGAACAGGGGCGCCGCGTCCGGCAAGGACGTCATGTGCGCCAGCGTCTCGCGCAACTGCTCGCGGCGGTTGCAGGTGATGATCACGACCGAGATTCGCGCCATTCGGCGGTCCTTTCCAGAGTCCGGGCCTGGTGTTCGACGTGGGCGGGCAGGACACGCCGGGAGCTCAGCGCACGCGGCAGCCTCGGGACCGCGCCCAGGACGGCGCCGGGCGCCTGCACGAGTGTCCGGGCCACCTCGCGACGGCAGACGCGCGGTGGCCGCCGCAGCACGGCGATCAGCAGCCGGTTGCGGAGCTCGGCCCGGCGGCGCCACGCCGACGGCGGCCGCGACCGGGACGGGTGGTGGTGGGCGCGCAGGTGCCCGACGTAGCAGACCTCCCAGCCGCGTGCGGCCAGGTCGTAGGCCAGCAGCTGTTCCTCGGCGCCGAAGTGCAGCAGCGGGCTGAAGCCGCCCACCTGCAGGTACGCCGAGCGCCGCACGATCGCGGAGCAGGCCAGGAAGCCGAGCACCAGCGGCCCGGGAGCACCGTCGGGGTGGCCGAGCGGGCTGCGCTCCATCTCCGGCGTCACCGGGTCGTCCCGGCACTCCGGGCCGACGAGGGTGCGCGCGGCGAGCAGGCCGGTCCGCGGGTGCTCGTCGAAGATCCGCTCCGCCTCGGTCAGCGCGTCGGGCGCCCACCACGAATCGTCGTCACTGAAGGCGACGTACGGTGTTTCGGCCGCGATGACGCCGAGGGTGCGCGCGGCCGCGCCGAGGTTCTGCGGCAGGCTGATCACCCGCACGGATCCGTGCCGCCGGGCGACCTCGGCCGTGTCGTCCCCGGAGGCGTTGTCCAGCACGACGACCGGCGGTGGCGGGTCCAAAGAGGACAGCTGGGTCAGGGTGCGGGCCAGCTCGCCGGCGCGGTTGCGGGTGGCGATGACGACGGTCGTGCGCGCGCTCACCGCGATCCCACCAGCTCGGCCACCAACGCGGCCAGCGACGGCGGGTGCGCGGGCGGGCGCACCGGCGCCGACAGGCACCACTTGAG
This sequence comes from Amycolatopsis sp. NPDC004169, assembly GCF_040610315.1. Taxonomy (NCBI): domain Bacteria; kingdom Bacillati; phylum Actinomycetota; class Actinomycetes; order Pseudonocardiales; family Pseudonocardiaceae; genus Amycolatopsis; species Amycolatopsis sp. NPDC004169. The sequence continues at coordinate 94,198 of NZ_JBEXMD010000034.1, read as the reverse complement.
CCGGGCGTCGAGCAACGCCGGGTCGGCGACTTCTTCGGCGGCCACCACCGGCCAGTCCAGTGCCTTGCCCTGCGCGGTCACCTTGCCGCCGCCGGCCACCGGGTCGACGGCGAGCACCGGCACCCCGGCCTTGAGCCCGAAGACCAGGCCGTGCAGCCGGGTCGTCACCACGGCGTCCATTTTGGACACCAGGGCGGCGAACTGGTCCGGGGTCGCGCACCGCTCCCAGTCCTCGTGCGCGAGACGGGTGTCCAGCGGCACCCGGGCGCAGTCCAGCCCGGCGAGCCAGCCGGTCAGTGCCGCGTGGACGTCGTCGTGCCGTCCCGCGTCGCGGTACTCCGGCTGGTGCGGCGCCAGGATCACCCCCAGCACCGGAGCGGGTGACACCGGCGCCCCCAGCGCCAGGTCGAGTTCGGCGGTGCTGCCGTCGTCGCGCGGCAGCACCCGGTGGAAGCCCGTCACCGCCGGGTCTTCGGCGTCGGGGACGGACACGCCGACCGCGATCCGGCGGCAGGACGCGTAGCGCTCGTGCAGTGAACGCACCTGCGGCCCGTGGACCGGGCCGCAGACGAAGACGAGGTGCGTGTAGTCGTCGGGGGGCGCGTCGGGCAGGTGCAGGGTGCCGGGCCGGAAGCCGGGGCTCCACGCGACCGAGTGGTCGATCCCCGCCTCCGCCAGCGCCGTACCGGCCGCGCGCAGGCTCAGGACGTCACCCGCCGTCGCTTCGCCGTGCAGAAAACTGGCCCAACCGGTGAGCAGAACTCGCATGGTCGGGACGCTTACCCGCTCACCACCCCCTTACACGGTTTTGCGGCCACCGGCGCCGGGTAGCCGCCTCGGCATGACGGATCCGGGAGTGACCAGGCGGTTCGGGCGTGCGGTGGTGACCGGGGGTGCCGGCTTCGTCGGCGCCCACCTGTGCGAGCTGCTGCTCGAAGAGGACATCGAAGTGATCGCCGTGGACAACCTGGTGACGTCTTCGGCGGACACCCTCGACCACCTGCGCCGCCACGAGCGGTTCCGGTTCGTGCGCCACGACGTCACCCAGCCGATGCCGCTGAACTGCGAGACCGACGTCGTGTTCCACCTGGCCTCGGCCGCGTCGCCCCGCGACTACCTCGCGCTGCCGATCGAGACGTTGCGCGCGGGCTCCCACGGCACCGAGAACGCGCTCGAACTGGCCCGCCGCACCGGCGCCCGGTTCGTGCTCGCCTCGACCAGCGAGGTCTACGGCGATCCGCTGGAACACCCGCAGCAGGAAGGGTATTGGGGCAACGTCAACCCGATCGGGCCACGCAGCGTCTACGACGAAGCCAAGCGCTACGCCGAAGCGCTGACCTCGGCCTACCGCCGCGAATACGAAGTCGACACGGCCATCGCGCGGATCTTCAACACCTACGGCCCCGGCATGCGCGCCCACGACGGCCGGATGATCCCCGCCTTCCTCGACCAGGCGCTGAAGAACGAGCCGATCACCGTCACCGGCACCGGGGAACAGACCCGGTCCATCTGCTACGTCGAGGACACCGTCCGCGGGCTCCTCGCGCTGGCCCGGTCCGGCCACCCCGGGCCGGTCAACATCGGCAACCCGCACGAGCTCACCGTCCGCCAGGTGGCCGAGCGGATCAAGGAGATCACCGGGTCGAGCTCGCCGATCGAGCCCATCGACGCCGTCGTCGACGACCCGCAGCGCCGCTGCCCCGACATCACCCTCGCCCGCGACGCCCTCGGCTGGGAACCGAAGGTCGACGCCGACGACGGTCTCCGTCGCACTGCGGCTTGGTTCCGCCGGGCGCCGTCGCGCTGAGTAGCGACGCCCAGGCCTTTTGCGCGCCATCGTTTATCAACGACTTCGCCGGGTAGCGCTATAGGCGAGAGCGGGCCCTGCGAGTCCGCACCGAAACGCCAGAGGCAGGTCGATGCGCATACTCGGGATCAACGCCGTCTTCCACGACCCCGCCGCAGCGCTGGTGGTGGACGGGGAGATCGTCGCCGCGGCGGAAGAGGAACGGTTCAGCCGCCGCAAGCACGGCAAGCAGGCCGTGCCGTTCTCCACGTGGGAACAGCCCGCCCAAGCCGCCGCTTGGTGCCTGGAACAAGCCGGACTGTCCGCGAAGGACCTCGACGCCGTCGGGTACTCCTACGACCCCGCGCTGGTCGAGCCGGGCCTGCCCGGCCACGACCCCAGCGGCGAGGAGCTGCGGACGGAGTTCGCCAGGCGCGCGCCCCTGTTCCTGAAGTCCGCCTTGCCCGGGCTCGACCCCGGCATCGTCAAGTTCGTCCGGCACCACGTCGCGCACGCCGCGTCGGCCGCGCTCGCCGCGCCGTTCGGCGACTGCGCCGTGCTCGTCGCCGACGGGCGCGGGGAGAGCACGTCCTACCTGGCCGGTGAGTACCGCGACGGCCGGTTCAAGGAGCTGGCGGCCCAGAAGCTGCCGCACTCGCTCGGCCTGCTCTACGAGGACCTCACCGAGCACTGCGGGTTCGCGCGGTCGAGCGACGAGTACAAGGTGATGGCGCTCGCCTCCTACGGCACGCCGGAGTTCCTCGACGAGCTCTGCGAACACGTCCACGTCACCGGCGACGGCGGCTTCCGCGCCGCCGGCGTCAACCTGGCCGATCTGGCTCCGCGCCGCGAAGCGGGCGAAGAACTCACCCGGCGGCACGCGGATCTCGCCGCCAGTGTCCAGAAAGTCCTCGAAGACATCCTGCTGGAGCTGACGGACTGGCTGCACGAGTCGACCGGCCAGCGCGACCTGGCGCTGGCGGGCGGCATCGCGCTCAACTGCGTCGCCAACACGCGGCTGCACGCCGAGGGCCCGTTCGACCGGATCTGGGTGCAGCCCGCCGCCGGGGACGCGGGCACCGCGCTCGGCGCCGCGCTGCAGCTGGCCGCCGACGCCGGGGAACGCGGCGCGCCGATGGGCGACGCCGGCCTCGGCCGCGGGTGGACCGACGACGAGCTCGAAGAAATCCTGATCAAGGCCAAGCTGCCCTACGAACGCCCGGACGACCTCGCCGAGACAGTGGCCGAAGCGCTGGCGAACGACGAAGTGATCGCCTGGTTCCAGGGCCGGGCCGAATTCGGCCCGCGGGCACTGGGGCACCGGTCGCTGCTGGCCCACCCGGGCCGTAAGGCGAACCTGGAGCGGCTCAACGACGTGAAGGGCCGCGAGCAGTTCCGCCCGGTGGCGCCGATGGTGCGGGCCGAGCGGGCGGGCGAAATCTTCACGCGCGGCCCGCTGCCGAGCCCGTACATGCTGTTCGTGCACGACGTCGCCGAAGACTGGCGCGACCGCATCCCCGCCGTCACGCACGTCGACGGCACGGCTCGTGTGCAGACCGTCGAGGACCGCGAAGACCCGGTCCTGGCCCGGATGCTGGCCGCGTTCGAGCGCCGGACCGGTCTGCCGGTCGTGATCAACACCAGCCTCAACACCGCGGGCCGCCCGATGGTCGACTCGCCGCGGGACGCCCTCGAGTGCTTCGGCTCGGCCCCGATCGACCTGCTCGCGCTGGGGCCGTTCGTGCTCCGGCGGCCCCGTCCCACCCGAACCGGCGCGGCGTCGCCGGAGAAGAAGGAGGTGCCGTGATGGAAGACCATCTCGCCGCGCTGGCCGAAGCCGCCGGCCGGGCCCGCGAATCCGCGCCCAAGATCCTTGCGTGGGGCCGGCACCTCGCCGGCGTGTTCGAGGCCGGCGGCAAGCTGCTCGCCTGCGGCAACGGCGGCAGCGCGGCCGAAGCCCAGCACCTGACCGGCGAGCTCGTCGGCCGGTTCCGCGACGACCGGCGGCCGCTGTCGGCCATCGCGCTGCACGCCGACACCTCGGCGACCACGGCCATCGTCAACGACTACGGCGACCACGAGGTCTTCGCCCGCCAGGTGCGGGCGCACGGGCGGCCGGGTGACGTGCTGGTCTGCCTGTCCACCAGCGGCACCAGCCAGAACGTCGTCGCCGCGGCGAAAGCGGCGCACGAACTCGGCGTGACGACGTGGGCGCTGACCGGGCCCGCGCCGAACCCGCTCGCCGCCCTGTGCGACGACGCCGTGACGGTCGAAGCGCCCAGCGTCGCGACCGTCCAGGAGATGCACCTGGCGCTGGTGCACGGCCTGTGCGCGGCGCTCGACGACGCGCTCGGGGTGACCGCGTGAAGCCGCTGGTCGTCCTGGGCGACACACTGCTGGACGTCGACGCCGAAGGCACCGCCGAGCGGCTGTGCCCGGAGGCGCCGGTCCCGGTGGTCGACCTGACGGCCCGGCGCCGCCGCCCCGGCGGGGCCGGTCTGGCCGCGCTGCTGGCCGCGCGGTCCGCGGCCGAGGTCGTCCTGGTCACCCCGCTCGGCGACGACGAAGGCGGCCACGCGCTCAGCGGGCTGCTGGAACCGGACGTCACCGTGCTGCCGCTGCCGTTGCGCGGCACGACGGTGTGCAAGACCCGCGTCCGCGCGGGCGGGCAGTCGTTGCTGCGCCTGGATTCCGGCGACGGCACGGCGACCGCCGACCCGCTGCCCACCCGGGTGCAGGAGGTACTGGAAGACGCCGGCGCGATCCTCGTCGCGGACTACGGCCGCGGCCTGACGCGCAACCCGGACGTCCGGCGGCTGCTGCGGGAGCTGGCCGAGCGGATCCCGGTGGTCTGGGACCCGCACCCGCGCGGCGCGCAGGCGGTACCGGGCACGCGGCTGGTCACGCCGAACCTGGCGGAGGCCCGCGCGGTGCTGGCCGGGCACGAGGAACCGCCCGAGCTCGCCAAGCTGCTGCGCGGCCACTGGCACGCCGACGCCGTGGCCGTGACCGTCGGGTCCGCCGGGGCGGTGCTCGCCGACGGCCTCGGCGAAACCACCGTCCCGGTCCCGGCCGCGGCCCGGACCCCTGGCCACACCGCGCCCGACACGTGCGGGGCGGGCGACCGGTTCGCCGCCGCCGCCACCGCGGCCCTGCTCGGCGGCGCGGACACGACCGAAGCCGTGGTGACGGCGGTCGAGGCGGCCGCCCGGTTCGTCGCCGCCGGCGGCGCGACCGCGCTGTCCACCGACGACGGCCCGGCGCCCGACCCGCAGCCGGCGACCGACGCCTTCGGCCTCGCCGAACGGATCCGCGCCACCGGTGGCAGGCTGATCGCCACCGGCGGCTGCTTCGACCTGCTGCACCCCGGGCACGTCAGCCTGCTGCGGCAGGCCCGCGCCCTCGGCGACGCGCTCGTGGTGTGCCTCAATTCCGACGCTTCGGTGCGGGGCCTCAAGGGCCCCGGCCGCCCCCTGGTCCGTGACCGCGACCGGGCCCGGCTGCTCACGGCGCTGTCCTTCGTGGACGCGGTCGCCGTCTTCGACGAACCGTCGCCCGCCGCCGTCCTGGCGAAGCTGCGTCCGGACGTGTGGGTCAAGGGCGGTGACTACGCCGAGGCGGACCTGCCCGAACGCGAAGTCGTCGAACGGCACGGCGGCGAAGTCGTGCTCGTCCCGACCGTGCCCGGTTACTCGACGTCGCGGCTGGTCGCCGCGGCGGCCGGTGCCTGACCCCCCTCCGACATTCGAAGGAGTGCGATGCGACCCCTCGGCAACGTCCTGATCACCGGTGGCGCGTCCGGCCTCGGCGCCGCCACCGTCGACGCCGTCCGCAAGGCGGGCGGCACCCCCTACGTCCTCGACCGCGTCCGCCCCGACGACCCGGCCGAGTACGTCGAAGCCGACCTCACCGACACCGCCGCGACCGAAGCGGCGGTCCGGGAACTCGCCGAGCGCGCGGGTGGCCTGGACGGCGTCTTCACCGCCGCCGGCACCGACGCCTGCGGGCCGCTCGGCGAAGTGTCCACAGAGGACTGGGAGCGGGTCGTCAAGGTGAACCTGTTCGGCACGGCCGCGGTGATCCGCGCCGCGCTCCCCTACCTGGAACGTTCGCACGGCACGGTCGTCACCGTGGCGTCCACGCTGGGCATCAAGGCGGTGAGCGACGCGACCGCCTACTGCGCCTCGAAGTTCGGCGTCGTCGGCTTCACCCGCGCGCTCGCCGCCGAGCTCGCCGGACGTGTCGGCGTCACCCTGCTCGTGCCCGGCGGGATGTGGACGCACTTCTTCGACGACCGCACCGACCAGTACAAGCCGCCACCGGACGCGAAGCTCAACCAGCCCGAGCACGTCGCGAACACCGTCGTCTTCGCACTGCAGCAGCCGCCCGGCGCCGAAGTCCGCGAGATGGTCGTGTGCGCGTCCGAGGAGGGGTCGTGGCCGTGAGCTCCGCGGTCCTCGTGCTGCGCGCGCTCGGCGTCGGGGACCTGCTGACCGCGGTCCCCGCGCTGCGGGCCCTGCGGGCGGCGTACCCGGACGACCGGCTGGTGCTGGCCGCGCCGGAGCAGCTGCGCGACCTGGTCGAGCTGATCGACGCCGTCGACGAGCTGCTGCCGACGCCCGGGCTCGGCGAGCTCGCCTGGCCCGGGCCGCCGCCGCGGCTGGCGGTCAACCTGCACGGCAGCGGCCCGGAGAGCGTCCACGACCTGCTGGAGGCCGACCCCGCCGAGCTGCTGACCCACCGCCACCCCGACTTCCCCGACGTGCCCGGCCTCGAGTGGCGCGACGACGTGCACGAGGTCGACCGCTGGTGCCGGCTCGTCGAGTACGCCCACCTGGAAGCCGATCGCTCGGCCCTGCACCTGCCCGTGCCACCGGGCCCGAGCCCGGCCCCGGTCGCCGTCGTGGTGCACCCGGGTGCGGCGTTCCCGGCCCGGCGCTGGCCACCGGAGCGGTTCGCGACCGTCGTCCGTGACCTGGCCGCGGACGGGCACCGCGTGGTGCTCACCGGCAGCGCCGCCGAGCGCGACCTGGCGATTTCGATCGCCGAAGCGGCCGGACTCGGCGACGACGCCGTGCTGGCCGGGCGCACGGACCTCGCGGAACTGGCCGCGCTGGTGGCCGGAGCGGCACTGGTCGTCTGCGGCGACACCGGCGTCGGGCACCTCGCCACGGCGTTCGGCACACCGTCGGTGCTGCTGTTCGGCCCCACGCCACCGCGCCTGTGGGGACCGCCGCCGTCCGCGCGGCAGCACGTCGTGCTCTGGGCGGGCAACGTCGGCGACCCGCACGGCGAGGAGCCGGACGGCGGGCTGCTGCTGCTCGGCGAGGAGCGCGTGCTGGCCGCGACGCGTTCGGCGCTGGAAATGCGGGTGGCCCATGGGTGAGCACATCGGGATCGTCGGCGCGGGCTACGTCGGCTTGACCAGTGCCGCCTGCTTCGCCCGGCTCGGGCACCGCGTCACCTGCGTGGACGCCGACGGGTCCAAAGTGCACGAGCTGGGCCGGGGCGAGGTGGCCATCGCCGAACCCGGCCTCGCCGAGCTGGTCGGCCAGGGGCTGGCCGACCGGACGCTGAGCTTCACCACCGCCCAGGCCGAGCTGTACGGCGCGGATCTCGTCTTCCTGTGCCTGCCCACCCCGCCCGCCGCGGACGGCCGTCCCGACCTCGGCGTGCTCGAACAGGTCGTGCCGCAGCTCGGCCGGCTGCTGCGGCCCGGCAGCGTGCTGGTCACCAAGTCGACGGTGCCGGTCGGCACCGCGGCGCGGCTGCCCCACCTGCTGGGCCGCGACGACCTGCCCGTGGTGGCCAACCCGGAGTTCCTCCGGGAAGGCCACGCCGTCGAGGACTTCCTGCACCCGGACCGGGTGGTGGTCGGCACCGACCCGGCGGCTTCACCGGCGGCGCACCGGGTCGCGCGGCTGTACGAGCCGACCGGCGCCCCGGTGGTGGCGACCGACTCGGCCAGCGCGGAACTCGCGAAGTACGCGAGCAACGCGTTTCTCGCGGTGAAACTGTCCTACGTGAACGTCCTGGCCGAACTGTGCGAGCAGTTCGGGGCGGACATCCGCGAGGTGTCGCGGACGATGGGCCTCGACGCCCGGATCGGCCCCGGCTTCCTCGCCCCCGGCCCCGGCTGGGGCGGTTCGTGCCTGCCGAAGGACACCTCGGCCCTGCTGCACGCGGCCGAGTCGGCGGGTGTCGACTTCGGCATCCTGCGGGACGCGGTCCGCGTCAACGCCCGGCAGCGCGCCCGGGTGGTCCGCGCCGTGCGGCAGGCGGTGACCGGGTCACCGGCGGGGTCACTCGCCGGCGCCCGCATCGGGTTGCTGGGCCTGGCCTTCAAGGCGGGCACCGGCGACCTGCGCGACTCCCCCGCGCTGGCCGTGGCCGACGACCTCGCCCGCGCGGGTGCCGAGCTGACCGCGCACGACCCGGCCGTCGGGTGCGTGCCCGGCGCCGCCGCGCTCCAGGTGGTCGACGACCCGTACCTGGTGGCCAAGGACGCCGCGGCGCTGGTCGTGCTCACCGAGTGGCCCGAGTTCCGGGACCTCGACTGGGCCCGGCTGGCCGCGTCCGCCGACCGCGCGGTCGTCGTCGACACCCGCAACCTGCTCGATCCCGCCGCCCTCGCCGAGGCGGGGTTCGCCCACCTCGGCGTCGGCACCCATCCCCGGAGGCAGTCATGACCCTGCGCGTCCTCGCGCTGACCTGCACGCTCAAGCCGTCACCGGCGAAGTCGAGCAGCGACCTCATCGCGCGGCAGCTGCTCGAGGGGTTCGCCGAACGCGGCGCGACGGGCGAGGTGGTCCGCGTGGTCGACCACGATGTCCGCCCGGGTGTCGAGGCGGACATGGGCGACGGCGACGCGTGGCCGGACATCCGGCGGAAGATCGCCGCCGCCGACGTCCTGCTGATCGCCACCCCGACGTGGGTCGGGCACATGTCGAGCGTGGCGCAGCGGGTTCTGGAACGCCTCGACGCCGAGCTGTCCGAAACGGACGGCGAAGGCCGCCCGGCGATGTTCGGCAAGGTCGCGGTGGCCGCGGTGGTGGGCAACGAGGACGGGGCGCACAAGATCATCGCCGACCTGTTCCAGGCGCTGAACGACGTCGGCTTCACGGTGCCGGCCCAGGGCGCGACCTACTGGAACGGCGAGGCCATGCAGGGTGGCGACTACCAGGACCTCGACGAGACGCCGAAGGCCGTGGCTTCGACGAACGCGACCCTGGTCCGCAACGCCGTCCACCTGGCGAACGTGCTACGCGAACAGCAGTATCCGGCCGAGTGACTAGTCCGTTCGAGTGACATCGCTGCGCCGGAAGAGTGTGGCGCACGCCACGGGGTAACCAGGCGGGACCTTCGATCCTCGTCAGGGGGCCCCGCCATGCCGAACCGCGTCATGATCAGCCGTGACAGCAAGCCCATCCCGTGCGAAGAGTGCGGACTGCCCACGTTGCACGTCGCCCGGCTCGTGTCGGGCGACGGCACGTTGCTGGGCCAGACGATGGTGTGCACGGCCTGCCGCCGGCACCGTTCCGACGCCGACGCCGTCGCCATCCAGTAGTCCTCAGCGGTTTTCGAGCTGCTCCAGCAGCAAGCGTGCGGGCAGCGTCAGTGTCCCGAGGCCCAGCCGGGCCGGGACCCCGTCTTCGTCGGCCGTCACCAGCCGGTTCTCCAGCTTCTCGAGCAGGCGGCGGCATTCGCCGAGCTCGACGGGTTCGCCGGCGGTCGCGACGGCCTGGACGGCCCCGCCCAGGTGGTGCATCAGGTCGGCCAGCGCATCCCGCGCGTCGGGCCAGGGGTACTCGAACGGGTGCTCCCGGCGGCCGGTGGTGGTCGTCCGCACGGCGGCGACCAGCTGGGACATCGCGGGCCACAGCCCGATGAGCGTCCGAAGCGGACGTTCGTGGCGCGCCCCGGCGGAGGGCCGCCCGCGGCGCAGGTTGAGCAGCCGCCCTTCCCGCGTCAGCCCGACGGCTTCTTCGGCGGCCAGCACCTGGCTGCGGGCGTCCCGCACCCGGGACGTCAGGCCGTCGAGGTCTTCGGGCGGCTCGTCCTGGCGGATCAGGTCGGACATCGTTTCGAGCAGGCCCGCGAGGGCCTTCCCGAGCCGCCCGGCGGCCGCGGCGAGCCGTTCGCCGTAGAGGGGCGGCAGGATCAGCGTGTTGACGGCGACGCCGATGGCCGCACCGAGCGCGGTTTCGAGCAGGCGGTCGCCGAGCAGGACGGGCTCGCGCGCGGTGCCGTAGGAGACGACGAGCATGCCGGTGACACCGACCCAGACGCCGGCATCGCCGAACCGCCGCCAGCTGCCGGCGAGCAGCCCGAGGAAGACGACGACGGCAAGCGCCACGGCCTGCGACGGGATGAGCTGCCCGGCGACGGCGGCGAGCAGGACACCGGAGGCCACGGAGCCGACCTGCTGCAGCCACCCCCGCAGCGACCGGTAGACGGTGGCTTCGACGAGGAAGACGGCGGCGTAGGGGGCGAGGAAGGGCTGCGGAAGCCGCAGGACGAGCGTGGCGAGCAACCAGGCGGCGGTCGCGGCGAAGGTGGCCTTGGCGCTCTGGACGAGGATCCGCTGCTCCCGCCCGGGAACGCGGACGGCGCGGGCGAACCAGCCGATCGGCGTGCGGTCGTGGTGTTCGTCGGCTTCGGGGGCGGCGAGGACTGCGGCGCGGGTCCGCAGCATGCCGACGAACCGGCCGGCCGCGGACGGGCGACGCCGGCCTCGGTCGGTACGGGAGCTCCCGCCCGGCCGCGCCGGCCCGGCACCATCCGCCGCCGCCGTGCCGCCGCCGCTTCCCGTCTCCCCCGGCCGATCCTCGCCTCTCCCCCGCTCCTCCGTCATGCCGGCGGCGCGATGTGCACGAGCTTCGTCTGCGTCATCTCGTCCAGCAGTTCCGGCCCATACCCGTACCCGCTCCCGCTCCGCCCGCGCGGGTGCGCCGCCCCGCCCGGGGCGCCGCCGAACACGTTGTTCACCTTCACCGTCCCCGCCGGCAGTTCGCGCCACGCGCGCTGGGAGTGGGCCATCGATGCCGTCAGCACCGTCGCCGCCAAGCCGTACTCACCCTTTGCCGCCTCGGTGAGTCCGTCGTCGAAGCTCTCCACCACCTGCACCGGGGCCACCGGGCCGAACGTCTCCTCCGTCATCACCCGCAGCTCCGGCCCGCAGCCGGTCAGCACCGTCGCCGGGTAGTGCGCGCCGGGACCGTCCGGGGTGAAGCCGCCCGTCAGCACCTTCGCGCCGCGCGACACCGCGTCCGCCACGTGGGAATGCACGTGGTCTCGGTGCCGCCGGTCCACCAGCGGGGCCAGGGTGCGTGCCTCGGCTTCCTTCACCAGCGCCGCCAGGAACGGCTCGGCGATCGCCGAACACACGTAGATCCGCTCCACCGCGACGCAGATCTGCCCCGAGTTGGCGAACGACCCCAGCGCCGCCTGGCCTGCCGCCCACACCGGGTCGACGTCCTCGTCGATCACCAGCGGGTCGTTGCCGCCGTTCTCCAGCAGGGTCTTCGCGCCCGTCGCGGCCGCGCTCGCCGCGATCGACCGGCCGGTCGCCGTGCTGCCGACGTGGGCGATGAGGTCGACGTCGGACCGCATGGCCAGCAGCGCGCCGACCCCGCCGTCGCCCTGCAAGGTCTGCAGCACGCCCTCCGGGAACACGCCGCCCAGCACCTCGCCGAGCAGCTGCCCGGTGTGCGGTGCGCGTTCGCTCGGCTTGTGCACCACCGTGTTCCCGGTGGCCAGCGCCGCGCCCAGGAGCCCGCAGGCGACCGCCACCGGGTCGTTCCACGGCGTCAGCGCGACGACGACCCCATACGGCTCGGGCACCATCAGGTCCGTCGCGCCGACGTCGCCGAGCAGGCTGCGGCCGCGGTGGACCGGGCCGAGTTCCGCGTACTGGTCCAGTGTCCCCGCGCCGGCGAGCACGCCTTCGCGGGCTTCGTCGCGCGGTTTCCCCGTCTCGGCTTCGTTCGTCTTCGCCAGTTCGTCGGCGTGCGCCCGCAGCCGGTCCGCCGCGGTGTGCAGCAGCGCGCCGCGCTCGGCGGCCGCGGTCTTCGCCCACGATGTCCGGCGGGCCCGCGCGAGCGCCGCGTCGATTTCGCCGTCGCCCGCGGCCGGCACCGTGCCCACCACGCTGCCGTCGGCCGGGTTCCGGATTTCGATCGTTCCCGCGGTCATCCGCACCTCCTTCTCGTCGCCCGCCGGTTACCCGGGGCAGCGCCCTTCGACACGCCGTTTGGCCCCCACGACCCGGGGTATCCGGTGGCGGTGACGCTCGACTACACCGTGGTGATCCCCACGACAGGCCGGGACACGCTTCGGCCGCTTCTGGAAACCCTGCTCGACGGCCCGGATCCGCGGCCGTCGGAAATCGTCGTCGTCGACGACCGGCCCGGCGGGTCCGGTTTGGACGTCCCCGCCGGTGTCCGCGTGGTCCGCTCCGGCGGGCGCGGACCGGCGGCGGCCCGCAACCTCGGCTGGCGCACGGCGCAGAGCGAGTGGATCGCGTTCGTCGACGACGACGTCGTGCTCGCCCCGGACTGGGCGCGGCAGCTCGAACGCGACCTCGCCGCGCTGCCGCCGGACGTGGCCGCCTCCCAGGGCCGGATCACCGTCCCGCTGCCCGCGGAGCGGCGGCCCACCGACGACGAACGCGGCACCGCGGGCCTCGAGCACGCGCGGTGGATCACCGCGGACATGGCCTACCGGCGCGCCGCGCTCGTCGAAGCGGGCGGCTTCGACGAGCGCTTCCCCCGTGCCTTCCGCGAGGATTCCGACCTCGCGCTGCGCGTCGCCGAAGCCGGGCACCGGATCGACCAGGGCGAACGGCTGACCACGCACCCGGCCCGGCGGGCCGGGTTCTTCTACAGCCTCAAGGCCCAGCGCGGCAACGCCGACAACGCGTTGATGCGGGCCAAGCACGGCGTGCTCTGGCGGCAGCGGACCGGCGCCGGTCCCGGCCGCCTCGGCCTGCACACACTGTCCACAGTGGCCGGTCTGGCCGCGCTCGCCCTGCCGGTGCTGCGGCAGCGCGGGAAGGCGCTGCTCGCGGCCGGCGTCTGGGCCGGGCTGACCGCGGAGTTCGCCACCCGGCGGATCCTGCCGGGCCCGCGCACGCCGGGCGAGGTGGCGCGGATGGTCGTGACCAGCGCCCTGATCCCGCCGGCCGCGTGCTACCACAGGCTGCGCGGGGAGCTCGCGGCCCGCCGGCCGCGGCCACCGGTGGCGGTGCTGTTCGACCGGGACGACACGCTCATCGTCGACGTCCCCTACCTGAACGACCCGGACGGCGTCCGCCCGGTGCCCGGCGCGGTCGAACTGGTGCAGGGCCTGCGCGAGCGCGGCATCCCGGTCGGCGTGGTGAGCAACCAGTCCGGTGTCGCGAAAGGACTGATCACCCCGGAGCAGCTCGACGCGGTGAACGCCAGGGTCCAGGAGCTCTTCGGCCCGTTCGGCACCTGGCAGGTCTGCGTGCACGACGACGGCGACGGCTGCGCGTGCCGCAAACCGGCCCCCGGCATGGTGTTGCGGGCCGCTGGCGAGCTCGGCGTCGACCCCGCGTCCTGTGTGGTCATCGGCGACACCGGCGCCGACGTCGACGCTGCCCTCGCGGCCGGGGCCCGCGCGGTACTGGTGCCGACGCACCGCACGCTCGAGCCCGAAATCGCGAAGGCCCGCCGGCACGCCGCCGTCGCCCGCGACCTGTCCGAGGCGCTGCGTGTCGCCGGGGTCGCCGGATGACCCGGGTGCTCGTCGCCCGCCAGGACAACCTCGGTGACGTCCTGCTCGCCGGGCCCTGCGTCCGCGCGGTCGCCGCGTCCGGCGCGCGGGTGACGCTGCTGACCGGACCGCACGGCCGCGCCGCCGGCGAACTCCTGCCGGGGGTGGCGGAGGTGCTCACCTGGACCGCGCCCTGGATCGACCCCGAACCACCCCCGGTGACCGCCGAGGACACCGGCGCGTTCGTCGGGCTGGTCCGCTCGAAGGCGTTCGACCGCGCGCTGGTCCTGACGTCCTTTCACCAGTCGCCACTGCCCTTGGCCCTGCTGCTGCGGCAGGCCGGGGTGCGGTGGATCGGCGCGATCTCCGAGGACTACCCCGGCAGCTTGCTCGACCTGCGCCACCGGGTCGACGGCGACCCACCGGAGCCGGTCCGCATGCTGTCGCTCGCCGAGGCGGCCGGGTTCGCGCTGCCGCCGGACGACCACGGTGCCCTGGCGCTGCGGCGCCCGCTGCCGGACATGGCCCGGCTGACCGGCGGCGGCGCTTACGTCGTGCTGCACCCCGCGGCCTCGGTGCCCGCCCGCCAGCCGTCGGCGGCGTGGAGCCGCGAGACGGTGCGGGCGCTGGCCGCCGACGGGCACCGGGTGCTCGTGACGGGTGCGCCCTCGGAACGCGCGCTGACCCGCGAAGTGGCCGGGACGGCGGCGGTGGACCTCGGCGGCCGGACGTCACTGGCGGAGCTGGCGGCGGTGCTGTCCGGCGCGCGGGTCGTGGTGGCGCCGAACACCGGACCCGCCCACCTCGCCGCGGCCGCGGGCACCCCGGTGGTGTCGCTGTTCGCCCCGGTGGTGCCGCCCGAGCGGTGGGCGCCCTACGGCGTGCCCACGGTGGTGCTCGGCGACCAGCACGCGCCCTGCCGCGCCACCCGCGCGCGGGTGTGCCCGGTTCCCGGTCACCCGTGCCTGGAGACGATCGACCCCGCCGACGTCTGCCGCGCGGTGACGGCCCTCGCCGTCCCGGGCGTGCGCCCGGACCCCGTGGAGCTGACTCGTTCCTGACGCCGGGCGCCAGGAACGAGTCACGGGGTCAGCCGCCGATCTCCTTGCTCACGCCGCTCGGCCCCTCGTACGTCCGGTCCGGCAGGCGGCGCACGACGTCCAGGGTGCCGGAGTCGGCGCCGTTCTTCTCGGCCGCCCGCACCAGGTCGTCGCGCTTCGCCGGGTAGTCGACGCCGGCCAGGTACTTCTGCAGTTCGATCGGGTTCGGCTTGCTCACGGGAACCCTCCTTCCGTTTCGGGGAACCGCGCGGTTACCCGGCCCGGCCGCCGACACACGTTCAGGACGGCACCGGCTGATCCCCTGCCGGGTGAAGCGGGCGGACCGTGGCGTCCGGGTGGCGCGTCAGCGGCTGCAGGGGCAACGGCGTCGTCTCGCCGAGCTGTTCCAGGTGCCGCAGCAGGATTCCCTCGCGCAGCGCCCAGGGGCAGACCTCGACGCTCGGGACGTCCAGCGCCGACAACGCCACCTCCGCGGCCACCGCGCCGGCCACCACCTGCCGCGCCCGCGGCTTCGAAATGCCGCGCAGGCCCGCGCGTTCCGCGGCCGGGACGCGGGCCAGTCGCGGGATCCACCCACGCAGGTCCGCGACCACCAGCTCCCGGGTGACGAACGGGCCCTTGCGCTGGGGCGAGGCACCGGTCAGGCGGGCCAGCTGCTTGAACGTCTTCGACGTCGCGACGACCCGGCGCGGCGGGCCTTCCCAGCGCAGCCGGTCCAGCACCTCCGACAGGGTGTCGCGGACGTGCCGGCGCAGCGCCTTGAGCTGCCGCCGCGTCGGCGGGTCGGCGGTGAGGAACTCGCGGGTGAGCCGGCCGGCGCCCAGCGGGAGCGAGACGGCCAGCTCGGGCTCGACGTCCCGGCCGAGCACCAGCTCCATCGAGCCGCCGCCGATGTCGATCAGCAGCAGCCGCCCGGCCGACCAGCCGTACCAGCGGCGGGCCGCGAAGTACGTCAGCCGGGCCTCCTGCTCGCCGGAGAGGAACTGCGGCCGGATCCCGGCCCCGGCCTGGATGTGGTCGATCACCTCGTCGCGGTTGACCGCGTCGCGGACCGCCGCGGTGACGAACGGGTAGAGCTGGTCGACGCCGAGCCGCACCGCCGCGTCCACCGCCTGCCCGACCGCGGCGGTCACCCGCTCGATCCCGGTGTCGCTCAGCGTCCCGTCGGGCAGCAGTTCCTCGGCCAGCAGCGTCGGTGCCTTGACCGCGTGCGCCGGGAGCGGTGGCGCCCCGGCCGACACGTCCACCACCTGCAGCTGAGCGGAGTTCGACCCGATGTCCAGCACGGCCAGTCTCATCCGGACGGCATACCCCGCGGCCACCGCGTTTAGTCGCCGGAGGGGGTGGTAGCCGACCGGGGACGAAAGGAGATCCTCGTGTCGCTCCCGGCTCCGCTGCCCGCCGAAGCCCCTTCGCCGAGGCGCGCCGTCGTCACCGGCGCCGACTCCGGCATCGGCCGCGCCGTGGCGGCCGCTCTCGCCGGCGGCGGCCTGGACGTCGGCATCACCTACCACTCGGACGCCGAGGGGGCCGAGGAGACCGCCAAGGAGGCCCGGTCGCGCGGGGTTGGTGCGTACGTGCGGCAGCTCGACCTGACCGGCCTGCCCGCCGCGGCCGACGTCATCGATGCGTTCGCCGACGACCTCGGCGGGATCGACGTCCTGGTCAACTGCTCCGGCACGGGCAGCAGCGAGCTCGCGGTGGACCTCGACTACGAAAAGTGGCGTCAGGTCCTCGACGTCGACCTCGACGGCGTCTTCCTGCTTTCGCAGCGGGCGGCCCGGCACATGATCGACGCCGGGCGCGGCGGCCGGATCATCACCATCACCAGCGTCCACGAGCACGTCCCGCGGGTCGGCGCCGCGCCCTACTGCGCCGCGAAGGCCGGGGCGGGCGCGCTGACCCAGGTGCTCGCGCTGGAGCTGGCCGAGCACGGCATCACGGTGAACTCGGTGGCACCCGGCGAGATCTCCACGCCGATGACCGGCCAGACCGACGCCGATCCGCGCGAACAGGACCGGCCCGGCATCCCGCTCGGCCGTCCCGGCCACGCGGCCGAGGTGGCGGCCGCGGTCGCGTTCCTGGCCACCCCGGCGGCCGGCTACATCACCGGCACGTCGCTGGTCGTCGACGGCGGCCTGCTGCTGATGGGGGCCCAGCACGGGACCGCCTACCGCGGGCACGACTGGCGCTCCCCCTGAGACCAGGGACCCGCGTCCTGGCTGCAGGGACCGGCGCGGGCCCCGGCCGCGGGCCGGGCGGCGGCTTCCCAGCCCGCCGTCCGGCCCCTTCCACTTGTCCGTTTTCCGCAGGCGTGCCGGGGTATCCGGCCGGGGAGGGAAGGAGCACCCCATGTCTTCTGCCGAATTCCGGCCTTCCGCGGAACCACGCACCCGCGCCGCGTCCTGGCTCCGCCCGGTCGTCGCCGTCATCGGGCTGCTGTACCTCGCGCTGGGGATCGCCGGGTTCCTGACCCCGGAAACCGCCGCGGTCGGCCACGAGACCAGCCGCGCCGTCTGGATCTTCAGCGTCACCCCGCTGCTCAACCTGGTCCACACGGCGGTGGGGGTGCTCGGGCTGCTCGCGGCGACCCGGCGCACCGGGGCGATCATCTACTGCTGGGTACTGTTCGTCGGCTTCACCGGGATGACCGCCTACGGCATCCTCGCCACCGCGTTCGTCAACCCCGAGGACCCGATCAACCTGAACTGGGCGGACAACTGGCTGCACGGACTGACCGCGGTCGCCGCGCTGGTGCTGGGCATCGTCGCGGCGCGGGCGGTCAACCGGAACCGGGTCGCCGCACGCTGAGCACGGCCGTTTCGGTGGCCGGACACCGGGTAGCCGGGGAAGAACACCGCGTCAAGGAGGTTGCCATGCACCGCGAGAGCGATCAGCATTCACCGCGCGAGGACGACGCCCGGAAAGCCGAGCTGCGCGGGACCCTGCAGGGCAACGGCCCGTCCCGCGCCGAGGACTGGCGCGACCCCGAACTCCCGGCCGACGACGAACTCGACGTCCCGCCCGTTGGCGGCGGCGCATGACCACGACCGAGGCCGTCGTCGTGCACTACCGGCTGCACGCGGATTTCGCCGGACCCGCGTGGCTGCACCGGATCCTGGGCCCGCGGGCCGGGCTGGACCTGGACGCGGCGGGGCTGCGCGTCCGGTTCGGACCGTGGCTGGTGGAGACCCCGCTGAGCAACCTGGCCGGTGCCGAAGCCACCGGCCCGTACCACCCGCTGCGGGTGCTGGGCCCCCGGCTGTCCCTCGCCGATCGCGGCCTGACCTTCGGGACGACGACGCAGGGCGGCGTGTGCCTGCGGTTCCGGGAGCCGGTCCGGGGCATCGACCCGTGGGGCCGCATCCGCCACCCGGGCCTGACGGTGACGGTGTCCGAGCCGGTGCTGGTCGCCGAAGCCGTGAACCGGATCGTGGCGGGCGCATGACGCGGGCGCGCGTGCTGGCCGTGGCGGTCGACTGCCGCAAACCGGAGCTGCTGGCCGAGTTCTGGGCCCAGGCGCTGGGCAACGCGAAGACCCGCACGTGAACCGACTCGCACGGGCTGACCTACCACCAGGTCGACTTCCCCGACGGGTCGGCGCTGTTGTTCCAGCCGGTGCCCGAGGAGAAGACGGTCAAGAACCGGCTGCACCTGGACCTGGCTCCGGTGCGGGGCGACCAGCGGGCCGAAGTCGAGCGGTTGGTGATGCTGGGCGCGAAGGTCCTCGACGACCCGCCCGACGACCCGTGGATCGTGCTCGCGGACCCGGAGGGCAACGAGTTCTGCGTACTGCCGGCGCGGTGACTCAGGGCCGGCCGACGGGGTCACCCGCGTAGGCGGCCAGGCGTTCGTCGAAGCCGTCCGCGGTGCCGGGTCTGCGGAAGTCCGGCGGGTCCGGGCGGCCCGGGTACTTCTCCCCGTACAAACCTGCCACGAAGTCCACAACGGCCTCGGGTGCGGGCAGGACGTCCTCGCCCAGGTACGCGAGCACGATGACCTCGTCGCCGGTGGCCGACTCGACCGCCGCGGCCCAGCCGTCGCGCTCGTCCCAGAGCAGGGCCGTTTCGTGGTGCGGGAAGCGGGCGAGCCGTCGCTCGAGTGCGACGTACGCGCCGGCCGGGACGTCCACCTCGCAGAACCACGCGGGCGCGTCCAGCTTGGCCGCGACGGCCAGCAGGTACTGCCGCAGCCCGCGCGCTGCCGCGCCGAGCCCGTCCCGTTCGCTCATCCCGCTCCCGCCTCTTCGGTCGGTGCCCCCATCGGGTGATACCCCGTCACCCACCCGGTCAACCTGGGGCGCCCCGGGTGGAGCAGCGCGTCACCGGGCCGGCTGCGGCGACGGGCGCCGCGAAGACGAGCTTCCGGGGAAGAGCCGCGCGGAGATCGCGCAGCGCCGCCGTCGCAGTGACGCCGGTCGCGAGCCCGTCGTCGACCAGGAGGACGTCCCGGCCGGTGAGAGCGGCCGGTGCTTCGGCCAGCCGCGCGGCGGTCAGCCTCAGCGCGCGCAAGCCGGCTTCGTCGTGGATCGCCGGGTCGTCCGGGGTCACCGCGCCGACGCCGTACTCGCGGCGGCCTGGCGCGCCGATCTTGCGGGCGACCGCCACGTTCGGTCCGGCGCCCAGCCGCCGCGCGACGACGGCGGCCACCGGCACCCCGCCGCGGGCCGGCCCGAGCACGACCGGGTCGGCCCAGGACCGGCTCCGCAGTTCATCCGCGAGCCGGCAGCCGCCGTCCTCCCGGTCGGCGAAGATCCGCATCGGTCACGGGCGCCACTCGTCGTGCCAGTCCGGGTGGGCTTCGTACACCGACGCGATCAGCTTGACCGAGGCGTCGTCGTGGGCGTCGCGGATCTCACGGCGCAGGAACTCGGCCTTCTCCGCGAACGGCACCGGGTGCCGGTCCTCCATCGCCTCGACCGGCCCGCCGGCGAGGATCAGCCCGTCGCCGTCGTCGGCGTACATGATCCGCAGCCGCCCGCGGCGTTCGGCCTCGTCGATCAGCGGCAGTTCGCCGGCCCGGACGCGCTCTTCGTCCTCCGCGAGCCGGGCGAGCACGAATTCGTCGAGTTTCGCGGTCGTCGTGTCGTCGAGGTTCGTCATGGGCCGGGGATACCCGCGCGGCCACGGCCTCAAGCGTCCGCGCGGCTCACCTTCCCGGCCACCGCGCGCCGTCGGCGGCGGGGAATTCCTGTCCGCAACCTGTCTCGCAAAGGACTGGACCAATAATATCGGCACCGGAAAATGGGGAGCATCGCCCTTCAGCGCGGAAGGTGACTGATGCACTTCCTCATTCCCCTGCTGTCCCTCGTTCTGGCCGCAACGCCGACCGCCACACCGGCCACGGCCGCCGCGACGATCTGCAACAAGTACTGCGACGCCCGGGATCCCGCGTCGTCGCCGGGTGACCGCGAAGGCCCCACCACCGGTGTCGGCGGTCGCCGGATCGCCCTGCACCTCGACGACGGTGACGCCATGGGCTGGGCGGCGATCACCGGAGGTGCGGCAGGCGACCACGTCTGGCTGGACCGCTCCTTCGACGCCGGGCGCACCTGGGCGTCGGGCAGCAAGCTCGGCGACACCGCCACGCCGTCCGGCGCGACGGGCTGGCGAACCCTGATGTACAACGCCGACGACTGGGCGAACAAGGGCGTCGGCCTGCTGCGGGCGTGCGGGCAGCCCGCGGGGTCCGGCACGATCGCCTGCACCGGCTGGGCGCGTCCGACGTGGAACGCCTGGGACCGCCGGACGGCGGCCGCGACGGCACTGATGGAGCGGTACAACCTCGGCACCGGCCTGTTCGACACGACGGGGTGGTGGAACTCGGCGAACGCGCTCACCGCGGTCATCGACAACATCCGGATCAGCGGCATGGGCAGCTACCGCTACGCGATCGACACGACGTACACGAAGAACCTCGCCGCCCAGGGTGGCCAGTTCCGCAACGACTACCTCGACGACACCGGGTGGTGGGGTCTGGCGTGGGTGGACGCCTACGACCTGACCGGCGACGGCAAGTACCTGAACACCGCCCGCGCCGACGCCGACCACATGTTCGCCTACTGGGACGGCGTCTGCGGCGGCGGGGTGTGGTGGAGCACGAGCCGCACCTACAAGAACGCCATCCCGAACTCGCTGTACATCCAGCTGAACGCGGCTCTGCACAACCGCATCCCGGGCGACACGGTGTACCTGGGGCGGGCCCGGGCGGGCTGGTCCTGGTTCGCCGGCAGCGGGATGATCAACGGCTCCAACCTGGTCAACGACGGTCTGACCTCGGCCTGCGCCAACAACGGCCAGGCGGTGTGGTCGTACAACCAGGGCGTGCCGCTGGCGGCGCTGGTGGAGCTCTCCCGCGCCACCGGCGACACGAGCCTGCTGACGAAGGCCCGCACGATGGCGAACGCGTCGACGACGAACGCGAGCCTGAACCCGGGCGGCATCCTCCGCGACCCGGGTGAGACGGCGGGCGGCGGCGCGGACGGCCCGACGTTCAAGGGCGTGTACGCCCGGGACCTGGCGGTACTCAACGCGGCCCTGTCGGACCACCCGTACACGGCCTACCTGCAGCGCCAGGCGAATTCGGCGTACGCGAACGACCGCAACAGCGCCGACGCCTACGGCCTGCTCTGGGCCGGCCCGCTCGACCAGACCGACGCGGCCCGCCAGCAAAGCGCCCTGGACCTGATGAACGCGGCCCCCTGACGAAACCCGGAACCCGCGTGATCAGAACCCGAACCCGCGTGACCAAAGCCGGATCTCGCGTGATCGGAGCCGGAACCGGCGAGTTCCGGCCCCGATCACGCGAGTCACGGGTTCAATCACGCGGGTTACGGGTCAGAGGGTCTTCTCCAGGCGGCCGGCGAGCAGCTTGATGAACCGGGACGGGTCGGCCAGCTCGCCGCCTTCGGCGAGCAGGGCCATGCCGTAGAGGAGCTCGGCCGTCTCGGCCAGGCCTTCGTCTTCCGGGCGGGCCGCGTGTGCCTCGCGCAGCCCGGTGACCAGCGCGTGCTCCGGGTTGAGCTCGAGGATGCGCTTGATCGGCGGCAGCTCCTGCCCCATCGCGCGGTACATCTTCTCCAGCGTCGGGGTCAGGTCGTGGGTGTCACCGACGATGCAGGCCGGCGACGTCGTCAGCCGCGACGACAGGCGGACCTCCTTGACCGTCTCGCCCAGCGCCGTGCCCATCCAGGTCAGCAGGCTCTCGAAGTCCTTGTTCTGCTGTTCGCGGGCGACCTCGGTGGCCTTCTTGTCCTCTTCCGACTCGAGGTCGACCTGGCCCTTGGCGATCGACTGGAACTGCTTGCCGTCGAAGCCCGGCACCGCATCGACCCACATCTCGTCGATCGGGTCGGTCAGCACCAGCACCTCGTAGCCCTTGGCGCGGAACGCTTCCATGTGCGGCGAGTTCTCGATCGCGGACCGCGATTCGCCGGTCATGTAGTAGATGTGCTCCTGGCCGTCCTTCATCCGCGAGACGTAGTCGCGCAGGGAAGTCGGCTTCTCGCTGTCGTGCGTCGAGGCGAACGAGGAGATCTCGAGGATGGCTTCGCGGTTCTCGAAGTCGTCGAGCAGGCCCTCCTTGACCGCGCGGCCGAACTCGCGCCAGAACGTCGCGTACTTCTCGGCGTCGGCGGTCATCATCGTCTTGACCGTCGAGAGGACCTTCTTCACCAGGCGACGGCGGATCAGCTGGATCTGCCTGTCCTGCTGCAGGATTTCCCGCGAGACGTTGAGCGAGAGGTCCTGGGCGTCGACGACGCCCTTGACGAACCGCAGGTACTCCGGCACCAGCGACTCGCAGTCGTCCATGATGAAGACGCGCTTGACGTAGAGCTGCACGCCGCGCTTGCGCTCGCGCAGGAACAGGTCCATCGGCGCGTGCGAGGGCAGGAACAGCAGCGCCTGGTACTCGAACGTGCCCTCGGCCTGCAGCCGGATGGTCTCCAGCGGGTCCTGCCAGTCGTGGCTGACGTGCTTGTAGAACTCGTGGTACTCGTCCTCGGTGACCTCGCTCGACGAGCGCGCCCACAGCGCCTTCATCGAGTTGACGGTCTCGACCTCGGCGTCTTCACCCTCGCCCTTCATGCGGATGGGCCAGGTGATGAAGTCGGAGTACCGCTTGACGATCTCGCGGATCTTCGCCGCGGACGTGTAGTCGTAGAGGTGGTCTTCGGTGTCCTCGGGCTTGAGGTGCAGGGTGACCGCGGTGCCCTGGGGCGCGTCCTCGACCGGCTGGATCGTGTAGGTGCCTTCGCCGCTCGACTCCCAGCGGACACCCTCGTCGGTGCCCGCGCGGCGCGTCACCAGGGTGACCTTGTCCGCGACCATGAAGCTCGCGTAGAACCCGACGCCGAACTGCCCGATCAGGTCCTGCGACGCCGCCGCGTCCTTGGCCTCCTTCAGCTTGGTCAGGAAGTCCGCGGTGCCCGACTTGGCGATCGTCCCGATCAGGGCGACCACCTCGTCACGGGTCATGCCGATGCCGTTGTCGCGGACGGTGAGGGTGCGCGCCTCCGGGTCGGTCTCGATCGTGATGTGCAGGTCGGAGGTGTCCGCTTCGAGGTCCTTGTCGCGGTACGACTCCAGCCGCAGCTTGTCGAGGGCGTCGGAGGCGTTGGACACCAGTTCCCGCAGGAACGTGTCCTTGTTCGAATAGATCGAATGGATCATCAGCTGGAGCAGCTGACGCGCTTCCGACTGGAACTCCAGCGTCTCGATCGGGGCAGTCACTTCCATTCCTTCCGCGTGTCCGACGGCCGAGGTTGGGTCGATCCTACCGAGCGGCTCCGACAGATCCGCTCGCGCACTTTATGAACGCAATGGCGCGCCCGGCGGCTCCCGGTGTGATGCTGACCACGCCCTGCTGTCGATCAAGGAGGATCGAGTGCCCGGACGCTTCACCCGGTGGGCGGCCACGTTCGCCGCGGCCTGTGCCCTGACCACCGCCTTCGCCGCGCCCGCCGCCGCGGCCGGCGTCGCCGACCACCCCGTCCGCACCACCGGCTGCGGCCGTCCCGCGGGCTTCCCGGCCGGGGTGACGACCACCCGGCACGTCACCTCGGGCGGCCTGGACCGCGAGTACACCGTCCACCTGCCCGCCCGCTACGACCCCCACCGGCCGTACCCGCTGGTGCTGTCCTTCCACGGGCACAAGCGCACGTCGCAGTACCAGGAGGAGCTGTCCGGCTTCTCGGCGCTGGACGCGATCGCGGTCTACCCGCAGGGCCTGATCGGCACCGACGGCGAGTCCGCGTGGACCGGGGCGCCCTACTCGGCCGCCGCGGACGACGTGCTGTTCACCAGCGACCTGCTGACCGCGCTGCAGCGCACCCTGTGCGTCGACAACCGGCGGATCTACGCGGCGGGCAAGTCCAACGGCGGCGGGTTCGTCGGCGTGCTCGCCTGCCGCCTGCCCGGCCGCATCGCCGCGTTCGCGCCGGTGTCCGGCGCGTTCTACCCGCAGGGCGGCGCCTGCCACCCGAGCCGATCGGTGCCGATCCTCGACTTCCACGGCACCGCCGACACGACCATCCCCTACGACGGCAACCCGGCGAAGGGCCTGCCGTCGATCCCCGATTGGCTGGCCGCTTGGTCCACAAGGGACGGTTGCCGGCCGGACCCGGTGTCGTGGACGCCGGTCGCCGGGGTGGTCGCCGAGAAGTGGCTCGGCTGCGACCGGCGCGGTGCCCTCGAGCACTACCGCGTGGAAGGGGCCGGGCACGTCTGGCCGAGCACCCGGCCCAACAATGACTCCGCGACGCCGACGGTGATCGACGCAACCCCGGTCATCTGGCGGTTCTTCCGCAGCCATCCCCTGCGGTGAAACACGATTGACGCAGGTCAAGCCACTCGGCGACGATGTTGCGCACAAGTTTTCCGAATTTCACGAAGGAAAAGGTGCGCTGTGAAGGTGCTCGTCCTGAACGCCGGCTACGAGCCGCTGCAGACCGTGTCGGTCCCGCACGCGATCCGCATGCTCGTCCGGCACGTCGCCGAGATCCACGAGGCCGAGGAGGGCCTCGCGTACGGGCTGTTCCCGCGCCCGAAGATCGTGCGGTTGCTGCGGTACGTCGTCATGAAGTGGCGATATACGCAGCCGCCGCGCTGGTCCCGGCGCGGGGTGCTGGTCCGTGACGGGTACCGCTGCGCCTACTGCGGGCAGCGCGCGACCACGATCGACCACGTGACGCCGCTGAGCCGCGGCGGCGCCCGGACCGACTGGCTCAACACGGTCGCCGCGTGCGGCGGCACGGCCCGCAGCTGCAACGCCCGCAAGGCGGACAAGCTGCCGGGCGAGGCCGGGATGAAGCTGCGGTTCACGCCGTACGTCCCGGCGTGGGACCAGCTGCACCGGCCCGGCGCCTGAGCCCGGCCTGTCCGTCGCGCGTCGGCGGGCAGGCCGTTAGGCTCGAACCGATCGCTGCCCGCATCCGTGTGCTCTGGGGAAAGCCGGGGAGGTCGCGTGACCGACGCAGGAGAGCTGATCGCCGGGCGCTACCGGCTGGCCGAGCGGATCGGCCAGGGCTCGATGGGTGTCATCTGGCGCGCCCGCGACGAGCGGCTCGACCGGGTCGTCGCGGTCAAGCAGCTGGACTACGACGCCACCCTCGGGCCGGCCGCGAGCGCCCAGGCGAGCGCGCGCGCCCTGCGCGAAGCGCGGCTGACCGCGCGCCTGCGCCACCCGCACGCGATCACGGTGCACGACGTCGTCGAGGCGCCCGGCGGGCCCTACCTGGTGATGGAATACCTGCCGTCGCGCAGCCTGGCGGACATCCTGGCCGACCGCGAGACCCTGCCCGCCGAGGAGGTGGCGCGCATCGGCGCGCCGATCGCGTCCGCGCTCGCGGCCGCGCACGCCGAGGGGGTCGTGCACCGCGACGTCACCCCCGGCAACGTCCTGCTCGACGAGTCCGGCGTCGCGAAGATCGCCGACTTCGGCATCTCGCGGGCCACCGGCGAAGGCACCGTGACCGGGGGCGGGTTCATCGCCGGCACCCCCGCCTACCTCGCCCCGGAAGTCGCCGGAGGCGGCGAAGCCGGGTACCCGGCCGACGTCTTTTCCCTCGGGGCGACGCTCTACCGCGCGCTGGAGGGCACTCCCCCGTTCGGCAACGACGACAACGCGATCACGCTCCTGCTGCGCATCGCCAAGGAGGAGACCATCCCGCCGCGGCACCGCGGGCCGCTCGCCGAGGTGCTCACCCGCATGCTGCAGCGGGACCCGGACGCGCGCCCGGCCATGGCGGAGGTCCAGGAGCTGTTCGAAGCGGTCGCCGGCGGCCGTCCGCTGCCTGCGCCGCGCCCCCGGCCCCGGGCGGGAACCCGGCTGCTGCGCGTCCGCCGTCCGCGACGCCGGCTCGTTCTGGCGGGCGCCGCCGGGGCGGTCCTGCTGGCACTCGGCGTGGTGATCGGCACGGTGATCGTCCCGGACGGCACACCGGTGGCCGCACCGGTCGTCCCCTCCGCTCCCGCGGCACCGGCGAGCTCGAGCCCGCCGCCGACGACACCCGCCGACCTGGGCTGTGCCGCGCGTTACCAGGTGACGAACTCCTGGCCGGGCGGCTACCAGGTGGAGGTGACGGTGCGCAACGACCGCACCGCAGGCCTGTCCGGCTGGCGCGTGCGGTGGCAGCTGCCCGCCGGTCACCGCATCAGCGGCTTGTGGAACGGCACCTTCTCGGTCGATGGTTCCACCGTGACGGTCGAAAACGCCGCCTGGAACGCGAAGCTCGACGCGGACAAGACCACGACGTTCGGCCTGATCGCCCTGACGCAGAACGGAAGTGCCGACGCCCGTCCGGCGCTCACCTGCCGGACGCTCTGACCACGGGAGGCACCGTGACGTCCCACCACGTCCGGGACCGCCGCCGCTCCATCCACTTCGACGGCCGGACCGTCACCCTCAAGGTCGCCACGAAGGTGCTGGGCTTCCTCCCCGACGACAAGCCGCACCGGTTCCCGGTCGCGAAGCTCACCGACGTCAAGCACACCGAGGCGACCCGCGGGAAACCCGGCGAAGTCGTGTTCGTGACCCCGGACGCGCCCACGGAGGTCGTGGCGAACGTGCCGATGGGGTGCGACAAGCTGCCGGGCAACACCTTCCGCTACGGGTACGGCAAGCTGGCCCGCGTCAAGGCGTTCCTGGAAGCCGTCGAGCAAGCCCGGAAGAAGTGACTTCGCGCGCGGCCCGCTCCAGCCGGTCCAGTACCGCCAAGACATCCGGCCGCCGCGCCAGTCCCGCCCGCGTCACCGCGAACACCCTGCGGGTCAACGGTTCCCGCAGCGGGTGCAGGCTGACGCCGGGCGTTCCGGCGGGCAGCGCCATGGCGGGCACCAGCGCGACACCCGCGCCGGCGGCCGCGAGCGCGACCAGGACGGCGAAGTCCGCGGACTCCGCGGCGACCTCCGGCACGAAGCCGGCCGCACCGCAGGCCCGCTGGATCATCGCGTGGCAGGAGAGGTCGGCCGTCGGCACCAGCCACGGCCGGCCCGCGAACGCGGCCAGGTCCACCGGTTCGCCGTCGGCCGGCCCCGGCGAGGCCGGGTCGCGCGCCAGCAGCACCGGGTCGTCGAGCAGGGCCCGCTCGGCGAACCGCGGCGGGGTTTCCCGCGGCAGGAGCGAATAGCTGTGCACGACCGCCACGTCGACGTCCTGACGGCGCAGTGACTCGAGAGCGGCGTCGGGTTCCTGCTCGACCAGGCGCAGGGACACCGGTCCGGCCCAGGCGCGCGGCAGGAGCTGCCGGGCCGCGGAGGCGAAGGCCGCGACGCGGACCGTGCCGGTGCCGCCGTTCCCGGCCGCCGCGGCCAGCGCCGACTCCGCGGCGGCGAGGTCGTCGAGGATCACCTCGGCGTGCGAGAGCAGCAGCCGTCCGGCGGGGGTGAAGGCGAGCGTGCGGCCCCGCTTCTCCAGCAGCGGGACGCCGGCCTCGCGTTCGAGCGCGGCCAGGTGCTGCGAAACGGCGGGGCCGGTCAGGTGCAGGGCCGCGGCCGTCGCGGCCACGGTCCGGTGCTGGGCGAGCCCGTGCAGGACCCGCAGGCGACGCAGCTCCAACATGAAGTCCGGCTTTCCCATTGGGCAAGAAAGAGTAACTGGTACTTCGGCATCGTACCGCCGACGATGGACTGGTGAAGCTCAAAGCGACCGCAGCACTGGCCATCACCGTCGTCCTGTGGGCGTCGGCGTTCCCCGCGATCAAGGTGGGCCTGGACGGCTACGGCGTCGCCGGGTTGTCGTTCGCCCGGCTCGCGGTGGCGTCGGCCGTGCTGCTGCTCGCCGCCCCCGTGCTGGGCGTGCGCCGCCCGCGCCGCGCGGACCTGCCGGCGATCGCGGGCTGCGGGCTGGCCGGGATGAGCGCGTACCAGCTGCTGCTCAACTGGGGTGAGGTGCACGTGCCCGCGGGCACGGCGAGCCTGCTGGTCTCGGTGGCGCCGGTGTTCAGCGCGCTGCTCGCGGCCGCGTTCCTGGGCGAGCGGCTCACCGCGGCGAAGCTGCTGGGCAGCGCGGTCGCGCTCGGCGGCAGCGCGCTCATCGCCACCGGCGGCGGGCTGGGCTACTCGGGTGCGGCGTGGGCCGTGCTGGCCGCGGCCGCGGTCCAGGCGGTCTACCACCTCGGCAGCAAGCCGTTGCTGCGGCGCTACACCGGGCTCGAGGTCGCCTGTTACGCGATGTGGGCCGGGACGCTGTTCCTCGCGCCGCTCGCGCCCGATGCCGTACACGCCTTCGTGACGGCGCCGCCGGAAGCGACACTGGCCGTGGTGTTCCTCGGTGCGTTCCCGTCGGCGGCCGGGTTCGTCGCCTGGGGGTACGCGGTGGCCCGGCACTCGCTCACGGTCGCGACGGCCGCCCTCTACCTCGTTCCCGCGGTGGCGCTCGCGGTGGCCTTCGCCTGGCTCGGCGAGAGGCCGACCTGGGTGGACCTCGCGGGCGGCGCGCTCAGCGTCGCCGGAGTCGTCCTGATCAACGCCACTGTCCGTCGTTGGGCCGGTCAGGGTAATTCGCGGAAGATCGAGAACCCGGCTCAACGGCGGGGACCGCTGGCTCGTCGGTAGTGGTGATCAACCACCACACGGAGGTGCCAGTGCGAAGAAGTCTTTCGGTGCTCGCGGTCCTGCTCGCCGGTTCGGCGGGGCTCACCGGGCTCGCCCCGCCGGCGGCGGTGGCCGCCGAGCCGCCCTCGACCGTCACCCTGCCCACCGGCGACCGGGTGACCGTCCGGACCGCCCCGGACGGCCGGGACACCTTCGAAGTCCGGCCCGCCGCCGAAAAGGGGATGGCGCGGGCGCTGGTGCACCTGCGGCTCGGCGGCCGGGACTACGAGGTGCCCGGCACCGCCCTGCCCTACCTCGGGCGCGGGCTGGACCTGAGCCTGTTCGACGTCAAGGCGCTGCTGGCGGGTGCGAAGGTCCCGGTGGACACTGCGACCTTCGGCGCCGCGCTGGCCCGGCAGTTCAAGGAGGACAGCGCCCGCGGCCGGTTCGGCGGCCAGGGGCTGTTCGCGAACGGGGCCCGGTTCGCCCTCGCCGGGGCGCCGAAGCGGCAGGCCGCGCAGCCGCGTTCGGTGATGCGGACGGTGTCGGTCGACGCCACCGACATCGCGGGCAAGCCCGCCGACACCGGCATCGCGTTCCTCTACAACACCGACGACGGCAACACCCTCGCCCCGGACGAGAACTTCAACTACTTCTCCGGAGGGACGGCCAAGTTCAGCGTGCCGGACGGCCACTACAGCGCCCTCGGCGTGTTCTGGACGACCGACGCCGACGGCAACCCGACCGAGCTGCGGTTCAGCGCGCAGCCGGAGTTCGCGGTGACGGCGGATGCAGCCGTCCGCGTCGACGCCAAACGGGCGTCCAGCAAGCTGACCTGGGTGACGCCGCGGCCGGCGCTGCCGGACGACACCGGCTTCCTGTTCCGCCGGGCCGCCAGGACCGGACCGGCGCTGCTCGTCGACTTCGACGCCGGGCCCGGGGTGCCGATCGCGGTGTCGCCGACGAGCGTCCCGGTGCGCACCGGGGCGTTGCAGACCTACCCGTACAGCAGGCTGGTGTCCCCGCCCGGGCCGGGCACGCCGTACGAATACGTGCTGCAGAAGGCGACGATCGGCGTGATTCCGCAGCAGCGGTACGTGATCACCGCGAAGGACGTCGCCGCGGTGGACGCCACCTACTTCAGCGAGTACTCCTCGCTCGGCCTGCGCCAGCGCAGCGGCATGTTCACCTTCGAGGACGGCGGCGGCCGGCCGTCGCACCCGATCCAGCTGCCCCGGAAGCAGACCGAGTACGTCTCGGCGGGACCGGACCTCGAGTGGTTCGGCGGGATGTCGAAGTACGTGCTGCCCGGCCCTTTCCCCGGCTGGGCCGGCGGCCAGTACGAAGCGTTCCGCTCCTACCGGGGCGGCACGTCGGTCACCGAGGGCTGGAACCGCTTCCCGCTGCACCCCACGGGTGCGGTGGCGCTGCTGAGCGAGCCCACCGTCTCCACGCTGCCGGCCGCGACCCGGGCCGGTGACCTGCTGCGGTTCTCGTTCACGCCGTTCAGCGACAACGAGCCGGGCCACACCGGTTTCGGGTACTACGGCGAGGCACGGGACACCATCACCGGGCACTACCGGCTCACCCAGGACGGCACCACCCTCGCCGAGGGCTCACCGTCCGGTGGCTTCGAAGCCGCCTTCGAGCAGGAGGCCGGCGCGGGCCCGGCGACGCTGGGGCTCACGATCGACGCCGGGCGCACCGGACCGATGTACCACCAGAGCACCGCGAGCCACACCGAGTGGACGTGGAAGTCGCAGCACGTCGAGGGCGCGACGCTGCCGCCCGCGCTGTACTGCGCGCGCGGCGAAAACGGGCCGGACCGCACCTGCGCGGTCGAACCGCTGCTCACGCTGGGGTACGCGGTCGGCGGGCTGCGGCCGGACGGGTCCACGGTTGCGGGTCCGCAGAGCCTGGACCTCACGGTCGGGCACCTGCAGGCGAGCGCCGCCGCCCCGGTGACCGCCGCGACCGTGCAGTACTCGACCGACGGCACGACCTGGCAGGACGCGGCCGTCACCGCCCGCGGCGGCGGCGTCTTCCACGCGGACTTCGCCGCGGCCACGGAAGCGTTCCGCGGCCTCGACGTCTCCCTGCGCGTCACGGCGGCCGACGCCGCCGGGGCGACGATCACCGAGACCATCACCGACGCCTACCACGTGTACCTGTCATGAGGGGACTGTCCACAGTGAACGGAAGATGGCTGGTCGCGCTGGCCGCCGCGGTGACGTTCGCCGGTGCGGTGACGCCGGCCGCGAGTGCCGCGCCGGCACCCCGCGCGGCGTGCCCCGAGCAGGCGGGCGTCCTGCACTGCCTGACCACCTTCACGCCCGGCACGACCCGGGCAATGGCGGCCGGCTGGGGCGCCGACGACCTGGCGGCGGCCTACGGCCTGCCCGCGGCGCCGGGACCGGACACCGTCGTCGGCATCTCGATCGCCTTCGACGCGCCGAACCTGGAGGCCGACCTGGCCGCCTACCGGGCGCAGTACGGCCTGCCACCGTGCACGACGGCGAACGGCTGCTTCCGGAAGGTGAACCAGCAGGGTGCGGCGGCGCCGCTGCCGGAGGTCAGCCTCGGCTGGGCGCTGGAGTCCACATTGGACGTCTCGATGGTGTCGGCGGCCTGCCCGTCGTGCCGGATCCTGGTCGTGGAGGGCAACACGCCCGGGTTCGCGGACCTGGCCGAGACGGAGGACACCGCGGTGCGGCTCGGCGCGAAGGTCGTCTCGAACAGCTACGGCGCCCGGGAAGGCGGTGCGGCGCTGGCGTACGCGAGCCACTACCAGCACCCGGGGGTGACGGTGGTGGCCTCCTCCGGCGACAGCGGCTTCACGGCGGCGAGCTACCCCGCCGTCCTGGCCTCGACGGTCGCGGTCGGCGGGACGTCGCTGGCCCGCGACCCGGACGCCCCGCGCGGCTGGGCGGAGCAGGCCTGGACGTACGGCGGCAGCGGCTGTTCGGCCTACATCGCCAAGCCGAAGTGGCAGCGGGACACCCACTGCGGCAAGCGCACGGTCGCGGACGTGGCGGCGGCGGCCGAGGACCTCGCGGTCCACTACGCGGACGCAGGCGGCTGGCTGCCGGTCAGCGGCACGAGCGCGTCGGCGCCGTTCGTCGCGGGCCTGATCGGCCGGTCGGGGCACGCGGGAGCGGTCCAGCCCGCCGGCCTGTACGCGAACGCGGGCGCGTACACGGACGTGACCTCGGGAAACAACGACCCGGCCGGCGGCGGCAAGAAGTGCGGCGGCGACTACCTGTGCGTCGCGGGCCCCGGCTATGACGCCCCGACGGGCGTCGGCGTGCCGAACGGCCTGGCCGGCTTCTGATCACCGGATCCGAGCGGCTCTTTCCCGGCGCCGGACGTCCGGAAAGAGCCGTTCAGGCCGGTTCGCGCCCCGGACGGCACAACCCGCGCTCGTACGCCAGCAACCCCGCGCCCGTCCGGTGCGCGCACCCCAGTTTCCGCACCACTCTGGCCACGTGCTCCCGCACGACCGGCTCCGGCAGTTCCAGCCGCTCGGCGATCTCGGTGTTCGTCAGCGCCGCGCCCACCGCCGCGAGCACCTCCGTTTCCTTGGCCGACAGCCGGTCGACCGCCGCCAGCCGCTCGTCGCGGGGGCCGGACAGCCGGGTCGCCGCCGAGACCCACCGGCGGGAGGCGTCCGGGGAGAGCACGACGTGGCCATCCGCCGCCAGGCGGACCACCTTGACGACGTCCCGGCGCGGGGCCGACCGCAGCAGGAATCCCGATGCGCCGTCGCGGAGGGCGCGCAGGATGCCGGCGTCCGAATCGAACGTGGCCAGTGCCACCACCGCCGGCCGGTGGGGGAACTCCTCCGGCCGGCTCAGCCGCAGGTCCAGCAGCAGCACGTCCGGCAGCCGCCGGCGCAGCGTGACCCGGGCCGCCGCCGCGTCGGGGACCGCGCCGACCAGCTCGATGCCGTCCGCTTCGTCGAGGACGGTGCTCAGGCGGGCCCGCACCGCCGGGTCGCGCTCGGCCACCAGGACCCGGACCGGCGACGGGGCGAGCACCCCCTCAGTCCTTCGGCCGCAGGCGGATCAGCGGCAGGTCGGTCTTCGACGCCCCGACCAGGTCACGGCCGCCCGGGCCGCGCAGCCGCACCTCGCGGAACCGCACCGACGACAGCTGCGCGGCTTCGATCGGGTAGACGTCGCCGTAGCGCTTGATCTTCTCCACCAGTTCCTTGCCCAGCAGCTCGACGAGCCCGGCGTGCCGGGTCGCGCCGCCGCCCAGCGGCACGTCCAGCTGCTTGCGGACCTCGGGGAAGCGCTGGTCCAGCTCGACGGCCAGCTGGTGGATCGTGACGTACGCCCGGCCGAACTCCTCGGCGTCGGGACCCGGCGGGATCTCCTTCAGCACCTTGATGAGCTTGTCGTCCATCCCGAGCTTGTCCCACAACGTCACGTCTTGTTCCTCCGCTCCCGACCGCCGTTGGTCTACCAGAGGACCGGCACGCGGTCCACTCCCCCGGTGACACGGTTCGCCCGGATCCGGAGTTCATCGACGCCGACGGCCAGGCGCAACCCCGGGAACCGCCGGAACAGGGACCCGAACACGACCCGCAGTTCCGTGCGGGCGAGGCTGGCACCGATGCAGAACCAGCCGCCGTAGGCGAAGGAGACGTGCGAATTCGGCTTCCGCTCGGCGTCGAACGTCCCGGCGGCGGGGAACACCGCCGGGTCCCGGTTCGCGGCCCCGAGCGCCAGCACGACGGCGTCACCGCGGGCGATCGTCACGCCGCCGAGCTCGACGTCGTCGTGGGCGTACCGCAGGACGCCGAGCCCGCTCGGCGCGGCCAGCCGCAGGATCTCTTCGACGACGCCGTGCACCCGCCCCTCGGGGTCGGCGGCCAGCGCGTCCCGCCGGGCGAGGTCGGTGAGCAGGTAGAGCACGCCGAGGTCGATCCGGTTCGAGGTCGTCTCGTGCCCGGCGAACAACAGGCCCGCGGCGAGCCGGGCGACGTCGTCGTCGCCGAAGGAGGGATCGTCGGCCTGCGCGCGCACCATGTCCGAGACGACGTCCTGCCCGGGATCGCGCCGTTTGACGGCGGCGAGCCGGCTCATGTAGGCGGTGAACTCCTCGAACGCGGCGTCCGCGCCGCCCCCGATGTCCATCCGCCCCATCCGGTCCGAGAGCACCCGGAAGGTCTCCCGGTCTTCGGAGGGGACGCCGAGCAGCTCGCAGATGACCAGCACGGGCAGCGGGAACGACAGGTGTTCGTGCAGGTCGACGGGACCCTCGCCGTCACGAGCCTCCTCCATGGCGTCGAAGCAGCCGTCAGCGAGTTCCTGCACGTGCCCGGCGAGCCGCCGGATCCGGTTGGCGGAGAAGGCGGGCACGAGCATCCGCCGCATCCGCGCGTGCTCGGCGTGTTCGGTCTCGTGGTCACCTTGCGGCCGGCTGAGGATGGCGGCCTCCGAAAGCGCCGACGCCTCTTCGGGAGCGGGGTGCGACCGCCCGAACCGCGGATCGGTGAAGGCGGCCCGCACCTGCTCGAACCCGGTGACCAGCCACGCCGGATCCCCGGCGGGCGTGGTCACGGCGACCACCGGCCCCTGCCGGCGCAGCACCTCGAAGAGCGGAGCGATGTCCAGGACGTTGGGCCGTTCGAACGGCAGGTGCGGAGTTTCCGTGGTGGCGGTCATGGGTGTCTCCTCCCGAGTGCGCGGCCGAACGGCGCGGCACGGGCGGGCCGGTCACCGGCCGCTCCCCGGTCCCCCCGCGTTCCACGGTACTCAGGAACGGGGTGGTCGAGCCCCGGATGCGGGTTCGCCGCCCGATCGGGCCAGCGATGCGGCCCGGAGGACCGGAACTGTCGGTGCTCGCCGGTATCGTGGACAGCGGGGGCCGGAGGCCGAGCCCCGCGCCGTCCCCGAACTCCTACAGCAGCTTCCACGCCTGCGTCAGCGCCTCCCGCAGGATCTGCTCCATCTCGTCGAACTCCGCCTGGTCGCAGACCAACGGCGGCGACAGCTGCACCACCGGCTCCGCACGGTCATCGGCCCGGCAGTACAACCCGCCCTCGAACAGCGCCTCGGACAGGAACCCCCGCAGCACCCGCTCCGACTCCTCCGCCGAGAACGTCTCCTTGGTCGCCTTGTCCTTCACCAGCTCGATGCCGTAGAAGAACCCCGCCCCGCGCACGTCCCCGACGATCGGCAGGTCCAGCAGCCGGTCCAAAGTGGACCGGAAGGCGTCCTCCCGCCGCAGCACGTGGCCGTAGAGGTCCTCCCGCTCCATCAGGTCGAGGTTCGCCAGTGCCACCGCGCACGAAACCGGGTGCCCGCCGTAGGTCGACCCGTGCATGAACGTCGTCGCCCCGTGCGTGAACGGCTCCATCAGCCGCTCCGAAGCCAGCACCGCACCCAGCGGCGCGTACCCCGACGTCAACCCCTTCGCGGTGGTGATCATGTCCGGCTGGTAGCCGTACCGCTTGGCCGCGAAGTCGTACCCCACGCGGCCGAACGCGCAGATCACCTCGTCCGACACCAGCAGGACGTCGTGCCGGTCGCAGATCTCGCGGACCCGCGCGAAGTAGCCGGGCGGTGGCACGAAACACCCGCCGGTGTTCTGCACCGGCTCGAGGAACACCGCGGCGACGGTGTCCGCCCCTTCGAATTCGATAGCCTGCTCGATCTGGTCGGCGGCCCAGCGGCCGTAGGCCTCGTAGTCGCCGGCGTGCTCCGGTGCGCGGTAGAAGTTCGTGTTCGGCACGCGCAGGGTGCTCGGCACCAGCGGCTCGAAGTCCGCCTTCGCGCCCGGGATGCCGGTGATCGACAGCGCGCCCTGCGACGTCCCGTGGTAGGCCAGGGCGCGGCTGATCACCTTGTGCTTGCCCGGTTTCCCGACGAGCTTGAAGTACTGCTTCGCCAGCTTCCACGCCGTCTCGACCGACTCGCCGCCGCTCACGGTGAAGAACACGCGGTTCAGGTCGCCCGGCGACGCGGCCGCCAGCCGCGAAGCCAGCTCGATCGCCGTCGGGTGCGCGTGGCCCCACAGCGGGAAGTACGCGAGCTCCTTCGTCTGCCGGGCCGCGGCCTCGGCGAGTTCCTCGCGGCCGTGGCCGACCTGCACCGCGAACAGCCCGGCGAGCCCGTCGAGGTAGCGCTTGCCCCGGGCGTCCCAGATGTACGGGCCTTCGCCGCGCACGATCACCGGGACGTCGCTCTCGTCGTAGGCGGAGTGCCGGGTGAAGTGCATCCAGAGGTTGCTGCGGGCGGCTTGGGCGAGGCCGGCGGAAGTGGTCATGCCCCGGTTATCGCATGCGTCCACCCCGCAGCGCAAGCGATTCAGTCGTCCAGCCGAATTTAGTCGACTAATTCATGATCTCGAACTCGCCGCGGGCTTCGGATTTCGTCGTCACGGTCAGCGAGTACCCCACTGGTAGGTCTGTTTCCGCAGCTTGAGGTAGACCATCGCCTCCGCGTGCCGGACGCCGGGCAGCGCGCGGATCCGCGTCGAGATCAGCTGGAGCAGTGCCTCGTCGTCGGCGCAGACGGCCTCGCAGAGCAGGTCGTAGCGCCCGGCGCAGAGGATCACGTAGGCGATCTCGTCCATTTCGGCCAGTGCGTCGCCGACCGGTTCCAGCGGGCCGTCGACGGTGATCGCGATCATCGCCTGCCGGAACAGCCCGACCTGCAAGGGATCCGAGACCGCGACGATCTGGATGACGCCGGAGTCCGACAGGCGCTGCACCCGCTGCCGGACCGCCGCCTCGGACAGGCCGACGGCCTTGCCGATCGTCGCGTACGCGCGCCGCCCGTCCTCCTGCAGCTGCGCGATGATCTGCCGCGAGATGTCGTCGAGCACCGGCGGGGCGGGCCGGCCGGCGGTGTCCTGGCTGCTCACGCCCCGGATCATCCCCGACGCGGGTGATGCCAGGCAAACCCGCCACGCCTGTGACGATGAGTGACTGAATCCGAATGCCCCACCGCCGTCAGACAACTAAATCGGTCGTCATCCGGCCGTTGACAACACCGAATCGGTGCTGTTCCATCCGTCGCACCCTGCACCCCGGCCGGAGGGAACGCCCATGCCCCGCACTCCCGCCCCGCCCGACGTCGCCGGAGCCGCCGACGCCAAGACACCCCGCACGCTCACCCGGTCCATCGGCGTCGGCGGCGGCACGCTGCTGACGCTCAGCTGCGTGACACCGGCATCGTCCCTGTTCGTCCTCGTGCCCGGCCTGTTCGCCGACCTCGGCACTGGCACCGCGCTCGCCATCGCACTGGCGGTCCTGCTCTGCATCGGGATCGCCTTCTGCTACTCAGAGCTCGGGACGCTGGTGCCGAGCGCCGGTGGCGAGTACGCCATGGTGACGACGGTGGCGAACCGGTTCGCCGGCTGGCTGACGTTCATGCTGTCGTTCGTCGTCATCCTCGTGGTGCCGCCGATCATCGCGATCGGCGTCGCCGACTACCTCGCCGCCGTGGTCGACGTCAGCCCGGCGGTCGCCGGCGCGGTCGTCATGCTCGCCGGCACCGTGATGGGCCTGCTCAACCTCCGCTCCAACGCCTGGATCACCGGGATCTTCCTGGTCATCGAGATCGCCGCGATCTTCGTCGTGTCCCTGCTCGGCTTCACCCACACCACGCAGAGCCCGGCGGTGCTGGTCGAGCCCAGCCTCGGCACGAGCGGGATCGGGCTGATCGCCGTCGTCACCGGGCTCGCCGTCGCGTTGTTCGTGACGCAGGGCTTCAGCACCGCCGTCTACCTGGCCGAGGAGATGCGGGAGCCGCGGCGGACCGTCGCGCGGACGGTGTTCTGGACGCTCGGCATCAGCGCCGTCGTCATCCTGGTGCCGGTGGTGGCGATCACGCTGGCCGTGCCGGACACCGCCGCGCTGGCCGGCGTCGACCTGACCGCGCTGGTCACCGGCTGGAGCGGCAGCGCCGTCGGCGTGGCGATCAGCCTGTGCATCGCGGCGGCGATCGTCAACGCGGTGATCGTCATGGTCATCCAGAACTCGCGCGTGCTCTACGCCTCCGCCCGCGACCAGGCCTGGCCGACGCCGGTCAACCGCGCGATGAGCGTGGTGAGCGGGCGGTTCGGCGCGCCGTGGGTCGCGACGCTGGTGACCGGGCTGTCCGAGGCCGTCCTCTGCTTCGTGCCGGTGGAGACGCTGAGCGGCGTCACCGGGGTCGCCGTCGTCGCGCTCTACCTGAGCGTCGCGGCCGCCACGCTCGGTGCGCGCCGGGCCGCGCACCGGAAGCCGCACGTGTGGCGGATGCCGTTGTGGCCGCTCGTGCCCTCGCTGGCCGTCGCGGCGCTGGCCTACGTCCTGGTCGAGCAGAGCGCACTCGACCTCGGCATCACCGCCGGGGTGCTGGTGGTGTCGGCGCTGTACTGGTGGGGCTACCTGCGCCGGCGGCCCGGGCGGTGGGTCGTCACGGTGCCGCAGGAATAGCCACCACTCGATCGGGGTAATCCTCCCGCGCTCAACCTTCGGGGCCGGTCACCCGTATTGACCCCCGGCAGGTTCTTCGGCGAGGGGACGACGGATGCGCATGGTGCTCCTGCTCGGCGCGGTGCTGGTCACGGCGGCCTGTTCGGCGCCGCGCGGCACGACGCCGAGCCCGATCGCCGAGCCGGCGCCGCTGACCACGACGCCGGCCACCCCGACGACCACCACGACCACGCCGCCGCCCACGCCGCCGTGCGCCGTCACGACCGGCGCGTGCGTGAGCCTGGCGCAGCGGCTGGCCTGGCTGCTGCGCGACGGCCGGGTGGTCCGCGGCCCGGTCCCGGCCGGGTTCGGGCCACCCGACCAGGCGACGCCCGCGGGCTCGTTCCACGTCGTGTGGAAGGACCGCGAGCACCGCAGCAGCGAGTACGGCACCGACATGCCCAATTCGGTGTTCTTCGCCGCCGGCGGCATCGCCTTCCACGCCGGGCCGCTGGACGCGCCTTCGCACGGCTGCGTCCACCTGTCCGACGCGGATTCGGCGGCCTTCTTCGACGGGCTGAACGTCGGGGACGCGGTGCAGGTCTTGTAGGCTCCTTCCCCGTTGGACACCGACACCGTCGTTTCCCGGCTGCGCGCCGCGGGCTGCGTGTTCGCCGAGGACGAGGCCGACCTCCTCGTCGCCGCCGCCACGACCCCCGCGGAACTCGGCGCGCTCGTCGAACGGCGGGTCGCCGGGCTGCCGCTGGAACACCTGCTGGGCTGGGCCGAGTTCCACGGCCTGCGCATCACCGTGCGGCCGGGGGTGTTCGTGCCGCGGCACCGCACCGGGTTCCTGGTCGACGTCGCCGTCTCGCTCGCTCCGCCGGATCCCGTGGTGCTCGACCTGTGCTGCGGTTCCGGGGCGCTGGGTGCCGCCTTCGCCGCCGCTCGCCGGCCGAGTGAGCTGCACGCCGCCGACGTCGAGCCCGCCGCGGTTTCGTGCGCGCGGCTGAACCTCCCCCTTGCCCGGGTCCACCAAGGCGATCTTTACGACGCACTGCCGTCGTCCCTGCGCGGCCGGGTCTCCGTGCTCTTGGCGAACGTGCCGTACGTGCCTTCGGACGCCGTGGCGACGATGCCGCCGGAAGCGCGCCTGCACGAGCCGCTGGTGGCGCTCGACGGCGGGGCGGACGGCCTGGACCTCGCCCGGCGCGTCGCCGCGGGCGCGCCGGAGTGGCTCGCGCCGGGTGGGACGCTGCTGATCGAATCGAGCGAGCGGCAGGCTCCGGTGCTCGCGGAAATCCTTGCTGCCGCGGGGTTGTCACCACGGGTGCACTCCTGCGACGACCTGGGCGCGACCGTCGTGACCGGTACCGCGAAATCGTGACCTCACGTTCCGGCCCTCCCGGACGTCTACCTGGTGTGATCGCGAAACCGTTCGAGCAAGTCGTGACCGAGCACGGGCCGATGGTCCTCCGGGTCTGCCGGGCCGTGCTCGGGAAGGCCGACGCCGAAGACGCCTGGTCGGAGACCTTCCTGGCCGCGTTGAAGGCGTACCCCGAGCTGCCCGCGGACGCGAACGTCCAGGCGTGGCTGGTCACGATCGCGCACCGCAAGGCCATCGACGTCACCCGCGCGCAGGCCCGCGGCCCCGTCCCGGTCGAGGAGGTCCCGGACCGGCCGGGCCGCGCGGAGGGGTGGAACGGCGATCTGTGGGACGCGCTGGCGAGGTTGCCGGAGAAGCAGCGCCTCGCCGTCGCCTACCACTACGTGGCCGGGCTGCCGTACCGCGAAATCGCGGAGATCACCGGCGGCACCACCGAAGCGGCCCGCCGCGCGGCCGCCGACGGCGTCAGGACACTGCGGGCGAGCTACCCCCTGGAAGGAGCGCACTCATGATCGACATGTTCCAGTTCTTCGGGGACGAGGTCCTGCTCGACTCGCGGGTGCTGCACGAGCGGCTCGTCACCGACGCCGCGCGTGAGGGCCTGCTGGACGTCGCCTACCACACGGTCGACTCCCCGGTCGGGCCCCTGCTGCTGGCGGCAACCGAGCAGGGCCTGGTGAAGGTGGCTTTCGACCGCCAGGGCCACGACGCCGCGCTGGCCGAACTGGCGGCGGTCATCAGCCCCCGGATCCTCCGGGCCCCGTCCCGCTTCGACCCGCTGGCCCGCCAGCTCGACGAGTACTTCGCCGGCGAGCGGCAGGCTTTCGACGTCCCACTGGACCTCCGCCTGGCCCGCGGCTTCCGCCGGGCCGTGCTGGAGCACCTGACCGACATCGAGTACGGCCGAACGGAAAGCTACGCCCAGGTAGCAGCGGCGGCGGGAAGCCCCAAGGCGGTCCGCGCGGTGGGCACGGCATGCGCACTCAACCCGGTACCGGTGGTCCTGCCATGCCACCGCGTCGTCCGCTCGGACGGCTCGTACGGCCAGTACGCGGGCGGTGAGGAAGCCAAGCGGATCCTCCTGACCATGGAGGCAGCGTGATCACCACACCACCACCGCCGACGGCGCTCCCTGGGCACCGCATCGCCACGCTCGGCGGCCAGTGCACCCACCTGAAGCCGACCGCACCGACCGAGGAAGCAGCGTGACTACCTTCGAAGAGCGCGTCGCCGGGGCCGATTGGGCCGCGGTGGCCGCCGAGGTCGATGACTACGGCTGCGCGCTCCTGCCGCAATTGCTGACCCCCGCCGAGTGCGCGCGGCTGGTCGCGCTATGGGACGAGCCGTCGCGCTTCCGGGCGACCGTCAACCTGCGCCGTCACCGGTTCGGG
This sequence comes from Amycolatopsis sp. NPDC004169, assembly GCF_040610315.1. Lineage (NCBI taxonomy): Bacteria > Bacillati > Actinomycetota > Actinomycetes > Pseudonocardiales > Pseudonocardiaceae > Amycolatopsis > Amycolatopsis sp. NPDC004169. The sequence continues at coordinate 53,392 of NZ_JBEXMD010000034.1, read as the reverse complement.
GACAACGGTGACTACCACTACTTCGCTTCGCCCTTCCCCGAGCCGGTGCAGCGACTCCGCCAGGCGCTCTACCCGCGGCTGCTGCCGATCGCGCAGGACTGGGCCGCGCGTCTCGGCCGCGAGGCCGAGTGGCCGTCCACTTTGGACGAGTGGCTGGCGGTCTGCCACGCCGCGGGCCAGCGGCGGCCGACACCGATCCTGCTGCGCTACGAGACCGGCGGCTGGAACGCGCTGCACCGGGATCTCTACGGCGACAAGGTGTTCCCGCTCCAGGTGGTGATCAACCTCAACGACCCGGGCACCGACCACACGGGCGGCGAGTTCCTGCTGGTGGAGCAGCGGCCGCGCGCGCAGTCCCGCGCCACCGCCACGCTCGTCCCGCAGGGGCACGGCCTGGTGTTCACCACCCGCGACAGGCCGGTCCGCTCGGCCCGCGGCTGGTCGGCAGCTCCGGTACGCCACGGCGTGTCGCTGGTCCGGTCGGGCCGCCGACACACGCTCGGCCTCGTGTTCCACGACGCGGCATGACCTCGCTCGAACTCGAAGCGCTGCTGGGCCTGCTCGGCCACGCCCGGCACATCGTGATCGGCACGGATTCCTCGTCACGGCCGGACGCCGCCCGGATCGCCGAGGCGTGGGGCGGCCCGGTGCTGGCGACCGTGACTTGGCCCGAGACGGCGGCGTCGTGGCTGCGCCAGGCCCGCCGCTTCGCAACGCCGGAGCCGGAGGCGTGGGTGGTCAGCGCCACCCCGGCAGGCTGGGCAGGCATGGCGCGGCGCCTGCTCCTGTCGACGGCCTGGAGCCCGCACCGGACGTTCGCGACGGCCGCCCTGGCCGGCTACCCCCTTCCCGGCCTGCGTGGTGCGCACGCGGACGGCACAACCTGGGAGACCCGATGAAGCACGCAGTACTGGATTCCCCGATCGGCCCCCTGACCGTGGTCGGCGACCGAGCAGCCGTGACCGGCCTGTACTTCCCGAACCACTGGCCCCGCCCGGACCGCACGACATTCGGCGACCGCGACGACTCGGCGTTCCCCGAGGCGGCCCGCCAACTGAAGGAGTACTTCGCAGGCCAGCGCACGACGTTCGACGTCCCGCTGCAGGCGTCCGGTCCCGATTTCGACCGTGCGGTGTGGACGGAGATCGCGTCGATCCCCTACGGAACCACGAAAACGTATGGCGACCTCGCGCGCACGGTGAAGGCACTGCCCCACGAGGTCGGCGCGGCGGTGGGCCGCAACCCGCTGAGCATCCTGGTGGCGTGCCACCGCGTCGTCGGCAAGGGCGGAAAGCTGACGGGCTACGCGGGCGGCATCCCGCGCAAGCAGTTCCTCCTGGACCTGGAGCGCCCACCGGCCTCGGCACTGTGGTGATCAAACCCGGCTGAGCAGCATGCCGAGGCCGAGCCCGGTCATGGTCACGGCGATCACGACATCCAGCACCCGCCACGCCACCGGCTTGGCGAACACACCGGCCAGCCGTTTGGCCCCGAACCCGAGAGCACTGAACCAGACGGCACTGGCCACCCCGGCCCCCACCCCGAAAACCCACCGCCCATCCCCATGAGCGACGGCAACCGAGCCGAGCAGCAGAACGGTGTCGAGGTAGACGTGCGGATTGAGCCAGGTGAAGCCGACACAAGCAAGAACGGCCTTCCGCAAGGAGGTCCGCTCCTCCCCCAGGGTCATGACCGAAGGCCGCAACGCCCGCCGCGCGGCCATCGCCCCGTAAGCGAGCAGGAAGAGCCCACCCCCGACGGCAACAACCCCGATGGCGGTCGGCCACCGCTCCAGAACAGCGCCAACCCCGCTGACCCCCAGCCCGATCAGCACCAGATCGGAGACAGCACAGATGACAACCAGCGGAGCCACGGCGCCACCGCGCAGGCCTTGCTGAAGGAGAAAGGCGTTCTGGGAGCCGATCGCCACGATGAGCGAGAGGCCGGTCCCGAACCCGGCCAGGAGGAGAGGCAGCACCCCGCCACCGTATGAGCGGGCAGAGCGTTACTCCAGCTAAAGATTCTTACGCAACATTAGCGATCGTGATGGTGCGTAGATCGAGGTCCGTGGACGCCAACCGCAGGCTTACGTCGTCGCCGCGGGGTAGTCGTCCACGCCGTGTTCCACCAGGTCGAAGGCCTGGTCGATCACCGCGACCTGCTCCCGCCGGACCACCTCCGCGTCATCTCCCGCCACGATGCGGCCCATCGCGTGGGCGAACACCGTCGTGATCGCCGTCGTCAGCAGGTTCGCCACCATCCGAGACCGGAACACCTCGCCCGTCTCCTCCAGCAACAACGCCGCGAACGCATCCGCGATCTCCCTCTCCTGCTCGTACCACCGGGCCATCAACGCCGGGCTCGACGTCAGCACCCACCAGAACCCCGGGCCGCCCGCGATGGCGCCCGACAACGGGTGCCCCGAAGCCAACAGCGAGTGCTGGTGACGGCGCAACGCTTCGCACGGCGACACTCCGGCCGGCCGGGAGCGGACCACCTCGGTCAGCTCCGCCAGGCGGTCCGCGTGGCGGTCGAGGAACAGGTCCTCCTTGCGCGGGAAGTAGTTGAACACCGTCATCTTCGACACGCCCGCCGCTTCGGCTATCTCCGCCACCGTCACCTCCTCGAAGCCCCTCTCGATGAACAAGCCAGTGGCCACGTTCGAGATCAGCAGGCGCGTGGCCTGCTTCTTCCGCTCGCGCAGTCCGGGGTCAGCCATGAGCAAAGAGTATAGACCGAGCCCAAAGTTTGACTCGGTAAAAGTTTCCGTGCATCATCGGGGCCATGAACAGGGATGTGGTGATCTCCGGGGGCGGACCGGTCGGCTTGATGCTGGCCTGTGAACTGAAGCTGGCGGGCGTGGACGTGCTCGTCGTCGAACGGCTGCCCGAGCCGGACCAGACGATCAAGGCGGGGTCGGTCAACCTGACCACCGCCGAAGCCTTCTACCGGCGGGGGCTGCTGCCCGCCATGGACGCCGTCGTGCAGCAGAACTTCGCGCAGATCCAGAAGTTCCTCGAATCCCGGGGCGGCGGGGGCCCGAAGGCCGTTCCGGTCGGGCACTTCGCCGGGATCATGGTGACGTCGAACGGGGTCGACTTCGACGATCCCGCCTTCCGGGACGTCGGGCCCGCGGCCCGGGTGGTCGTCATCCAGCAGCAGGCCGTCGAGGCGATCCTCGCCGAGCGCGCCGCCGAACTGGGGGTCGAGGTCCGGCGCGGGGTCGAGCTCACCGGGTTCGACGCCGACGCCGACGGCGTCACCGTGCACCTCTCCGGCACCGGATCCGTGCGGGCCGGGTGGCTCGTCGGGTGCGACGGCGGCCGCAGCCGGGTGCGGAAGCTGGCCGGGTTCGACTTCCCCGGGACCGATCCGGCCATCACCGGGCGGCAGGCGATGGCCGAGCTGACCGGCGCGGACGCGCTGCCCGCCGGGTGGCAGCACGGCACCGGCGGGCTCTACGTCCACGGCCCGACGCCCGGCCGGTTCCTCACCGTCGAGTTCGACGGGCCGCCCGAGGACCGGGACGCGCCGATCACCGCACAGGAACTCGAGGACAGCTTCCGGCGGGTGTCCGGGGCCGACGTCCGGGTGACGAAGGTGCACAGCGCCACCCGCTTCACCGACAACGCCCGCCAGGCGGCCACTTACCGCCAGGGCCGCGTGCTGCTGGCCGGCGACGCCGCGCACGTCCACTCCCCCTTCGGCGGCCAAGGCCTCAACCTCGGCATCGGCGACGCGGTCAACCTCGGCTGGAAGCTCGCCGCGACGGTCCACGGCTGGGCGCCCGACGGCCTGCTCGACACCTACACGACCGAGCGGCACCCGATCGGCGAGTGGGTCCTCGAGTGGACCCGGGCGCAGGTCGCGCTGATGCGCAGCGACGTGCGGACCAAGGCGCTGCGGCAGGTCGTCACCGATCTGCTGGCCACCGGCGACGGCGCGACCTACCTGGCCAAGAAGCTCTCCGGCGTGCTGCACCGCTACCCGATCGACGGCGAGCACGACCTCACCGGCCGCGCGGCGCCCGACTTCGCCTTCGCCGACGGCACCCGGCTCGGCGAGCGCCTCCACGACGGCAAGGCGCTGCTGCTCGACCTGGCCGACAACCCCGGCCTGCGCGAGACGGCGGGTCGCTGGTCCGAGCGCGTGAACGTGCTGACGGCGAAGTGCGACAGCGAGCCGGCCCTGACCGGCGTGCTGGTCCGGCCGGACGGCCACATCGCCTGGGCCCGCGAGGACGGTACGACGACCGGCATCGAGGCGTCGCTGCACCGGTGGTTCGGCGCGCCCGCCTGACAGGATGGGCGGGTGATCGAACTCCACCCGCCCATCCGGCGACGTCGTTGCGGCACAACACGACCGACCGCGGCGCCGGGCATTTTTTCCCGAGGCGCGGCAACGCTTCCGCGACTTACCGGGTACCCCTGGAAGTCCATAGTGGACCGCCGGACGACGCGCGCTGCTGGCGTTCGTCCGGCTCACCACGCCGGCTGGTTCGAGGAAGGCGCGGTGATCCGCGGCGCCGGACGCTTGGCGAGCATCCCCGGGTGCTCATCCACGGCCGCTCGACCGGTTCGCCCGCTAAGGGAGCACGGCTACTTCTCCGCCGCCAGCTGCACCGCCACGTCGATGATCATGTCCTCCTGCCCGCCCACCAGCGCGAGTTCGCCGCAGCGGCGCAGGATCGCCTGTGCCGGGACGCCGTAGCGCTCCGCCGCGCGCTCGGCGTGCAGCAGGAAGCTCGAGTAGACCCCGGCCCAGCCCTGGACGATCGCGTTGCGGTCCATCTTCGGCCAGCGGTGCAGGTACGGGCGGACCACCTCCTCCGCCGCGTCGAGCAGGCCGCCGACGTCGAGGCCCGTGTCGATGTCCAGGCGGTCGAACACCGCAGCCAGGACCTCCGTCGGCGAGTTGCCCGCGCCCGCGCCGAGGGCGCACAGGGACCCGTCGATGTACCGGACGCCCGCTTCGTAGGCCAGCACCGAGTTCGCCACGCCCAGCGAGAGGTTCTGGTGCCCGTGGTAGCCGACCCACGCCGTGTCGCCGACCTCGGCGACCAGCGCTTCGAACCGGGCGCGGGCCTCGTGCATCAGCAGCGCGCCCGCCGAGTCCGTCACGTACGCCGCCTGGCAGCCCGCGTCCACCATGATCCGGGCCTGCTTCGCCAGGTCCTCCGGCGGCGTCCGGTGCGCCATCATCAGGAACCCGGCCGTTTCCATCCCGAGTTCGCGCGCCAGCCCGAAGTGCTGCGGCGAGACGTCGGCCTCGGTGCAGTGCGTCGCGACCCGGACCATCTCCGCGCCCGCGTCGAACGCGCGCTGCAGGTCCTCCGCCGTGCCGATGCCCGGCACGAGCAGCACGGCGATCTTCGCCTGCTTCGCCTCTTCGCGCGCTGCCGCGATCAGTTTCAGCTCGTCGACGGCGGAGAAGCCGTAGGTGAACGACGAGCCGCCGAGGCCGTCGCCGTGGGTCACCTCGATCACCTCGACGCCCGCGCGATCGAGCGCGCGGACGGTGTCCCGGACCTGCTGCTCGGTGAAGCGGTGGGCCATCGCGTGGCTGCCGTCGCGCAGCGTCGTGTCGACGATCCGGACGTCGTGGCGCAAGCCGGGCCGGGTCACGCGGGCACCTCCTGCTTAGCGTGCGCCATCAGCTCGCCCACCCGGGCGGCCGCGGCGGTCATGATGTCGAGGTTCCCGGCGTACTCGGGCAGGTAGTCGCCGTTGCCGCGGACCTCCAGGAAGATGCCGACGCGCGCGTTGCCGTCCCAGTCCTCGCGGGCGTCGTCGAACTGCGGGTCCGCCCGCAGCGTGTAGCCCGGCACGTACTTGCGGACCTCCTCGACCATCTCGTGGATCGACGCGGTGATTGCCTCCCGGTCGGCGTCGAGCGGGATCGCGCAGAACACCGTGTCCCGCATGATCATCGGCGGCTCGACCGGGTTGAGGATGATGATCGCCTTGCCGCGCCCGGCGCCGCCGATCTCGGCCACCGCCTGCGACGTCGTGCGGGTGAACTCGTCGATGTTCGCCCGCGTTCCCGGGCCCGCGCCCCGCGAAGCGACCGACGCGACGATCTCGGCGTACGGCACCGTCGTGACCCGGGAAACGGCGTGCACCATCGGGATCGTGGCCTGGCCGCCGCAGGTGATCATCGAGACGTTCGGGGCTTCGAGGTGCGCGCCGAGGTTCACCGGCGGGCACACCATCGGGCCGAGGTGCGCCGGAGTCAGGTCGATCGCCTGGATGCCGGCCTCTTCGTAGCGCGGGGCGTTGGCGGCGTGCGCCTTCGCCGACGTCGCTTCGAAGACCAGCTGCGGCAACGGGTCCTGGCGCAGCAGCCAGTCGACGCCCTCGGCCGAGGCCGCGATGCCCTGCGCGCGGGCCCGCTCGAGGCCGTCCGACTCGACCACGCCGACGACATAGCCGACTTCGATCACTTCACTGCGTCGCAGCTTCGCCAGCAAATCGGTGCCGATGTTGCCGGGGCCGACGATCGCCGCCATCACGGGAGCCATGCCCCGACCGTCGCACCACGCCCGTCACCCGGCCCAGGCTTGTGTTCCGACCAGCGGAACGTCGAAACTGGGCCCATGGCCTTCGACGTCGTGGCCGGGGCCGGGTCGCTGCTGAGCGGCACCGGCGTCCGGTTCCCCCACCGCTGGACCTCCGCCGGGGTCAGCGTCGACACCGAGTTCACCGGCGGCCACCTGCTGCACCTCGCCGCGGCCGGGTGCGTCCTCAACGACCTGTACCGCGAGGCCGACCGGCTCGGCATCGAGCTGGCCGGCGTGCGGGTGACGGCCACCGGCGGGTTCGACACGACGACGTGGGCGTCGACCGGCATCACCTACTCGGTCGAGCTGGACTCGGCGGCCACCGCCGAAGAGCTCGACCGGCTGCTCGCGGTGGTCGACGACGTCGCCGAGATCCCGCGGGCCCTGCGGGCTGGACCGCCGGTGCGGCGCGCACCCTGAACCACCACCGCCGCGGCGACGAACCCGGCAGGTTTGCGACGCCTTGGTCGCCAGGTGCCAGTCATGGCCGATTCCCCGCCGGTTTGATCGACTCGCGATCGGGGCAGTTGGCGACAAGAGCACCCGATCGAGGAGGTTTCGATGGCCGAACGGCGTTGGCACTTCATCCCGGAAACCGCTGCGCTGTGCTGGATCTTCCTGGGCGTGGGGGCGGTTTTGCTCGTGTCGAGCATTCTCAGCCTGACCGGCACGGACAGCCGGGCGCCCGTCCTGACGGTGATCGCGGCGGTGGCCGCGGTGGCCCTGATCGGCATGTCCGTGGTCGGCCTGGTCCGCCCGAAACTGCGCGGCCGCTGACCGGCCGGGTCCCGCTGCGGCGGCGGGACCCGACCGGAATCCCTCACAGCTCCTGGTGATCCGCGTGCTCGACCCGGGCCTCCGGCACCGGACGGCCTGCGCTCACCCGGAAGTCGTCGACCCCGTCGAGGACGAACGTCGGCGTGCCCGCCACCTGGTCCGCACGGCTGTGGTGCACGTCGGCGTCGGCGACGTCCCGCAGGACGAACGCCGGGCGGGTGTCGGGCCTGCCGAACCGCACGTCCACGTTGTCCCAGCTGATTCCCCGCGCGTGGCGCACGAAGAAGCCGTAGGCCGGGAGCGTGCCGAACATCGACGGTTCCGGGTACGCGGTCTCCAGCTCCGGCGGGTTCTGCACCGCGTCACCCGGCGTCAGGCCACCGGCCAAGTGGTGACGGATGTTGCTCAGCTTGACGTCTTCGATCGGATGCCCTGGGATCCCGGCGAAGCACGACGGGTAACGCGGGTCCGCGTCGATCGTGGTGACGTCGCTGATGCTCACCCGGCGCAGGAACCCGGCCGGGATTCCGGACGGCCCGCGCAGCCGGGCCCCGAGCCGCAGGAACAGCGGCATCTGGACGTTGCGCATCGTCAGGTTGCTGATCGTGACGTCCTCGAGCCGGCCGCCGTCGACCGTCTCCAGCGCCAGGCCGCGGCAGTGCTCGAAGACCACGTTGGAGATCGCGATGTTGCGGAAGCCGCCGTTGGACTCGGTCCCGAACTTGACCCGGCCGGTGCGCCCGTACGACGACGAGGTCTTGAACGTGCCGGCGACCAGCGTGCCGAGGTCGTAGCCGCTGACGAAGCAGTTGTCGATCGTGACGTTTTCCGTGTCGCGCACCTGGTTCAGCGCGTACGTACTCTTGAGCACGATGGCGTCGTCGTTCGGCGAGTTCACCGTGGTGTTGGCGATCCGCACGTTCTTGCAGCAGTCGATGTTGATGCCGTCGCGGTTGGTGTCGATCACCAGGCCGTCGATGCGGAAGTTGTCGACGCCGGTGGGCAGGATGCCGAAGTGCCCGCCGTTGACGATGGTGATGTCGCGGATCGCGACGTTGCGGCACAGCTTGAGCGCGATCGCCTTGTTCCCGTTGAGCGGTGCAGATTCCGCGCTGCCGCCGGCGACCAGGCCCTTGCCGTCGATCTTGCCGGGCCCTTCGATGGTGACGTTCTCGAGGTTCTCGCCCCAGATCAGGCTGTTGTGCCAGTGGCTGTGCCCGAAGTCCTGGTACGGGTTGCCCGCGCCCGGTTCGGCGGGGTCGTAGCCCTGGCCGCCGGCCGGCGCGGCGGCCAGGATCGTCGCGTTGGCGCCGAGGTACAGCGCGATGTTGCTCTTGAGGTGGATCGAGTAGCTCGCGTACGTCCCGGCCGGGAAGTACACCGTGCCACCGCGGGTGGCGGCCGCGTCGATCGCGCGGTTGATCGCGGCGGTGTCGATCGTGCGGCCGTCGCCCTTCGCGCCGAACTTCGTGACGTCGAAGAAACGGCCCGGCGAGCTCCCGAAATCCTCGGCTTCGGCCGCCGGAGATCCGACCAATGGCAGGGCGGCCCCGGCCGCACCGGCGGCTCCCCAAGCGACGACACGGCGGCGGCTCAACGCTCTTCCCACTCCAGCTCCCTTTCTCGCCACGGCAGAAGCCCAGAACGGTGCTTCCGACGGCGGATCGGGAATGCTTCTTCAGCTAAGAGCAAAAGATCGGATGAGTCAAGCTCGTCCCCGCCCGCGAGCGGGGACGAGCCCGATCTTCAGTCCAGCACTTCGCGGACCGTGCCGGCGGCGACCGTCAGCCGGCCTTCGCGCATGGCGAACCCGAGGCCCGGGCTCATCGCGACCGGCTGGCCCAGCTCCACCGTCAGCTCCGCGGTGTCGCCCGGCCGGACGAGCGGGACGCCCTCGGCGAGGGCGACCACGCCGACGACGTCACTGGTGCGGAAGTGGAACTGCGGGCGGTAGTTCGCCGCGAACGGCGTCCGCCTGCCGCCCTCGGCGGCCGAGAGCACGTGGACGTCCGCGCGGAACCGCCGGTGCGGCCGGACGCTGCCGGGCAGGCAGACCACCTGGCCGCGCCGGACCTCGCCGCGCTTCACCCCGCGCAGCAGCACCGCGGCGTTGTCGCCCGCCTCGGCGCGGTCCATCGGCTTGCCGAACGTCTCGAGCCCGGTGGCCACGCTGGTCACCGCCGGGCCGAGGCCGATCACCTCGACGGCGTCGCCGACCGCGAGGGTGCCCTGCTCCACCGCGCCGGTCACGACGGTGCCGCGGCCGGTGATGGTCAGGACGTTCTCGATCGGCATCAGGAACGGCAGGTCCAGCCGCCGCGGTGGGATCGGCACGTGCTCGTCGACGGCGGCGAGCAGGTCGAGGATCCGCTGCGTCCACTTCGGGTCGCCATCCAGCGCGCGCAGCCCGGAGACCCGGACCACGGGCACGGCGTCGCCGTCGAACCCGTAGCGGGTCAGCAGCTCACGCACCTCGAGTTCGAGCAGGTCGAGCAGCTCCTCGTCGTCGGCGAGGTCGGCCTTGTTGAGCGCGACCACGAGGTGCCCGACCCCGATCCGGCGCGCCAGGACGACGTGCTCGCGGGTCTGCGGCATCGCGCCGTCCTGCGCCGAGACCACGAGCACGGCGCCGTCCAGCTGGGCCGCGCCGGTGATCATGTTCTTGACGTAGTCGGCGTGGCCGGGCATGTCGACGTGGGCGTAGTGCCGGGTCGGCGTCTCGTACTCGACGTGCGCGATGTTGATGGTGATGCCGCGCTCGACCTCCTCCGGCGCGCGGTCGATGCGGTCGAAGGCGACGAAGTCGGCACCGCCCCGCTCGGCGAGCACCTTGGTGATGGCGGCGGTGAGGGTGGTCTTGCCGTGGTCGACGTGCCCCATCGTGCCGATGTTCAGGTGCGGCTTGGTCCGCACGTACTGTTGCTTGGTCATGGGTTTTCCCTGCGCTGGAACGGATGTGCGCGAAACCGGCGGAGCGCATCGACCCTCCCCCGGCGGTTTCGCGCCCAGGGCGGGGGAAATCGGGGAAGGGTCAGCTTCGAGCGCCGGTCAGCCGTGCCGACAGGGCGCTCGGCAGGGACAAGCCTGCGAGCGTCGCGCTGTCGGACACGGGGAACATGCCCAGGAGGGTGTCACGTGCTGCGGCGCGGTGTCACCCGGTTTTCCGGGGCCGCATGATCAACGCGGCAACCGAGTACACGCAAGGGTTTCCCGCGCGGTTCGCGTAGGAATGCGTGACGTCGGCGGGAAAGTAGACCGAATCCCCCGCCGCCAGCACGTACTCCGCCTCGCCGACACCCAGGCACAGCTCACCCGACTCGACGGCGACGAATTCGTGGGAACCCGGGGCGTACGCCGGAAAAGCACCCGCGTCACACCCGGGTGGCAGGGTCGTGCGGACCCACTCGAAGTTGACGCCGGGGACGACCGGCGTCAGCACCGTGCGGTGCCAGCCGCCCGGTTCGGCGATGTGGTCCTGCTCCGCCGCGCGGCGGACGATCACCCGGTCGGTCTCCAGGCCGGCCAGCAACCGGGAGACCGGCAGCCCGAGGCCGTCGGCGATCCGGGACAGCACCACGACCGTCGGCGTCTTCTCGCCGCGCTCGATGGCCGAAAGCATGCTGACGCTCACGTCGGCCTGCCGGGCCAGCGCCGTCAGGGCGAGGCCGCGGCCGGTGCGCAGCTCGTGGAGGTGGCGGCCGAGCGCCACCGGATCGATCATTCCTCTATAATAGCGGCCATGTCCACTATAGCGGAAGCGACCGAGGCCGACGCCGAAGGCATCGCCGCCGTGTTCGCGCCGTACGTCACCGACTCCGTCTTCACGTTCGAGACCACACCGCCGACCCCGGAGCAGTGGCGCACCAAGATCCGCGAGACCACGTGGCCGTTCCTCGTGCTCGCCGATGAAGGCGAAATCCTCGGCTACGCGCTGGCGACGCCGTGGCGGCCGAAGCCGGCGTACCGGTTCTCCGTGGAGACGACGATCTACCTAGCGCACCGGGCCGCCGGCCGGGGTCACGGCCGGCGGCTGCTCGACGCGCTGCTGAAGCGGTGCGGGGAAGCCGGGGCCCGGCAGGCGATCGCGGTCATCGTCGACTCCGGCAACCCGGCGTCACGGCGGCTGCACGCCGCGGCCGGGTTCACCGACGCGGGCGTGCTGCGCCGGGTCGGCTTCAAGCACGACCGCTGGCTCGACACCCTGCTCATGCAGCGCGAGCTGGGCTAACGCGACTTCGCCCGCAGGTGCAGCCGCTCCCCCTGCTTGCCGAACAGGCTGAGGATCTCCGCGGGCCTGCCGTCGACCGCGCCGAACCAGTGCGGGAGGCGCGTGTCGAACTCCGCCGCCTCACCCGGGCCCAGCGTCAGGTCCCGGTCGGCCAGGATCAGGCGCAGCCGGCCCGAGAGCACGTAGAGCCACTCGTACCCCTCGTGGACCTGCGGATCCGGTTCACCCGTCTCCGGTTCCAGGATCATCTTGAACGCCTGGGGCGCGCCCGGCTGGCGGGTCAGCGGCAGCACCGTCATCGCCGCGCCGTTGTGGCGCGGGATGCGGCGGGCGGTGAGCCGGACCCGGGGGTCCCCGACCTCCGGCGCGCCCACCAGCTCGTCGAGCGGCACCTGGTGGGCCTGGGCGATCGGCAGCAGCAGCTCCAGGCTCGGCTTCCGCTGGCCGGATTCGAGGCGGGACAGCGTGCTCTTCGAGATGCCCGTCGCCTCGGACAGGTCGGCCAGCGTGACCCGCCGCTGCGTGCGGACCCGCTTGAGCCGGGGGCCGACCTCGGCGAGGGCCTGGGTGATCGCGTCCGTCATGCCTCCAGGAAACCCGCTTGTCCCGGAAACGGCAACATAAGTTGTCGGATTCGCGAAGCCGGGGTCATGGTGGCGGCATGACCGAAAACAACAGCTTCGACGTCCTGGTGGTGGGTGGCGGCGCCGCGGGCCTCAGCGCCGCCCTGATGCTCGGCCGGGCGCGGCGGCGCGTCGCGGTCGTCGACGCCGGTGCCCCGCGCAACGCGCCGGCGTCGCACATGCACGGCTTCCTCTCCCGCGACGGCCTGCCGCCGTCGGAACTGCTGGGCATCGGCCGCGAAGAGCTCCGCGGCTACGGCGTGGAACTCCTCGAAGACCGCGTCACCCGGCTCGACCACGGCTTCACCGCCCGGCTGGCGAGCGGGCGGGCGCTGACCGCCCGGCGCGTGCTGGTCGCCACCGGCGTCCACGACGACCTGCCGGACCTGCCCGGCCTGCGGGAAAGCTGGGGCACCGACGCGGTGACCTGCCCCTACTGCCACGGCTACGAGGTCCGCGACCAGCCACTCGGCGTCCTCGGCACCGAGCCCGCGAGCGTCGAGCACGCGCTGCTGGTCCGCCAGTGGTCGCCGGACGTCGTCTACTTCCCGCACACCGAGGCACTGTCCGAAGAGGACCGCGAGCGGCTGGACGCGCGGGGCATCCGCGTCGCCGAGGGCGTGGTGACGGCCGTCCGGCGCGAAGGCGGCCATCTCACCGGCGTCGAGCTCGGGGCCCGGTTCGTGCCGCGCACGGCGCTGTTCCTCCGCACCCGGACCGTCCCGCACGACCAGCTGCTGCGCGACCTCGGCCACGTCGAGGGCAACGTCGACGCGTCCGGGAAGACCGGTGTGCCCGGGGTGTGGGCCGCGGGGAACGTCGTCGACGCGCGGGCGACGGTGATCATCGCCGCCGCCCAGGGCGCGGCCGCCGCCGGGGCGCTCAACCACGACCTCGTCACCGAGGACGTCGCACGGGCGGTCGGCGCGCTCGGCGGCTTCTCCCCCGCCGCGGAACGCGCGGCCGCCGGAGCGCGCTAGCCTGCGGCGCCCCGGCGTGCCAGGCTCGGCGAATGCGTCCGACGCTGTACGAATTCGCCGGCGGCGACCCCGCGTTCCGCGCGCTGGCCGCCGCCCACCACGAGCGCTGCCTGGCCGACCCGGAGCTGAACCACCCGTTCTCGAAGCAGGACCAGCACCCGCAGCACGTCGAGCGGCTCGCCTGGTACTGGGCCGAGGTCATGGGCGGGCCGCCGCGGTTCTCGGCCGAGTGCAGCGACCACTCGGCGATGCTGCGGATGCACGCGGGCAACGGTGACATGACCGACCTCGGCCGCCGGTTCGTGCGCTGCTTCGCGCAGGCCGCGGACGACGCCGGCCTGCCGGCCGACCCGGAGTTCCGCGCCGCCCTGAAGTCCTACATGGAGTGGGCGGTGGCCGAGGTGCTCACCTACCCGGGCCCGCCCGCCGGGGTGCCCGCCGGCCTGCTGGTGCCCCGCTGGTCGTGGAACGGGTTGCAGCCGGTGTAACGACCGGGGCGGCCCCCGCGTCTTGCAGGCGACGACCGGCTGTGGAGGTCCGTCGCCAGAGCCGGTCCGGGGCCGGGTTCCCCCCACCCGCCCGGACCGGCTCGTCCACCGCGTCCGATATCCGCGAGTGCCCGGTCACGCGCCGGGCCAGACTGGCCACCATGCTCCTCGACCGGTTCCTCCTCGCTTCCCGGGGTTTCGAACACCACTTGCGCGCGGTGCCACCGGACGGCTGGCACGCCCCGACGCCGTGCTCCGAGTGGGACGTGCGTGCGCTGGTCAACCACATGGCCCGCGGCAACCTCAGCTACGTCGCCCTGCTGCGCGGCGCATCCGGGGAAGAGTTCTTGGCCCGCCGAGACGAAGACGCCCTCGGAGACGATCCCCTCGCCGCGTTCACCAGCTCGGTCCGGGCCTGCGCGGCCGCCTTCACCGAGGAGGGCGCACTGGACCGCGTCGTCGACTACCCGCTCGGCGAGCTCACCGGCCGGCGGGTGCTGGCCGTGCGCACCACGGACAGCACCATCCACACCTGGGACCTCGCCCGCGCGCTCGGCGCGGACGAGACCCTCGACCCCGGCCTGGTCGCGTGGATCGACGAGCACCACGACCGCATCTTCGCGGGGCTCGCCGTGGGCCCGCGGGTCTTCGCCGAACCGCCGCCCGCCGCGCCCGGGGCGTCCCGGCAGGACCGGCTGCTCACGCGGTTCGGCCGCGCTCCGCACCCAGTCGGGCGACCAGTTCGGTGAGCGCGGGCCCGAGCGGCCGGTCGACCCGCACCGCCGCGTAGCGATCCCCGCGGGTTTCGCCGCGGTTGACGATCACCACCGGCTTGCCCGCCTTGGCCGCGTGACGGACGAACCGGAGCCCGGACATCACTGTCAGGGACGAGCCGAGGACCAGCAGCGCCGCGGCGTCGTCGACGAGCCGGTAGCACTGCTCGACCCGCGGCCGCGGCACGTTCTCGCCGAAGAACACCACGTCCGGCTTGAGGACGCCTTCGCACGCCTCGCACGGGACCGGCCGGAACCCGCGGACGACGTCGGCGGGCAGCTCGACGTCGCCGTCCGGGTTGATCCGGGTGGCCGCGCCGGTGAAGCCGGGGTTGGCCGCGCGCAGCCGGCGGTCGAGCTCCGCGCGCGGGCTGGTGCGGCGGCAGTCCAGGCAGATCACGCGGTCCAGGCTGCCGTGCAGCTCGACCGCGTCGGCGGTGCCTGCCGCCTGGTGCAGGCCGTCGACGTTCTGCGTGATGACGCCCCCGACGTACCCGCGCTCGCGCAGGGTGGTCACCGCGCGGTGGCCGTCGTTGGGATCGGCACGGGCGATCGTGCGCCAGCCGAGGTGGCTGCGCGCCCAGTACCGCTGCCGCCCCTCGGCGCTGCCGACGAACTCGTCGTAGGTCATCGGCGTGTGCCGGCGCAGGCTGCCGGTCTCGCCGCGGTAGTCGGGGATGCCGGATTCGGTGGACAGCCCGGCCCCGCTGAGCACGACCACGCGCCCGCGCGCGACGACGTCCGTCAGCTCGTCGAGGCTGGACGTCCGCGGCAGCGGCGCGTCCGGTGATGTCCAGGAGAGGGTCGGGCGGGTCCGCACTAGGCCAGGGTACGTGGGCCGGGAAGGATCTTCTCGAACCAGTGATCGGCGTAGTGCTCGTCGTTGAACGGCGCGACTTCCCGGAACCCGGCGGCGCGGTACAGGCCGATCGCTTCGGCGAGCGCGCGGTTCGTCTCCAGCCGCAGCGTGCGGACGCCGGCGTCGGACGCGGAGGCCTCCAGCTCGCTCAGCAGCCGCCGCCCCAGCCCGAGGCCGCGCGCGGACGGCGCGACCCACATCCGCTTGACCTCGGCGACCGCCGCGCCGGGCAGCTTCAGTGCACCGCACCCGACGGGTTCGCCGTGCAGGGTGGCGACCAGCAGCACCCCGGCCGGTGGCGTCATCTCGGCGTCGGCCGCGGAGGTGCTGAGTGCCGGGTCGAAGCCGTCCTCGAACCGCTCGGCCAGCTCGGCGAAGTAGGCACGCAGGCAGAACCGGGCGTCGGGGTGCCCCGGCGGGCAGGGGGCGACCTCGACCGCCGACGCCGTCAGCAGTCGTTCCACCTCCGCCATCGCGGCGACGAGCCGGGTGCGCTGGCCGCCGGACAGCGGAGCCAGCAGGGTCGCGGCCGCGTCGTCGGAGAGCCGGTCGAGCGTGGCGCGTTCGGCCAGCCCCGCCTCGGTGAGCGACGCGGTCCGGACGCGTGCGTCGTCCGGGCTGGGCCCGACGCGCACCAGCCCGTCGCGCTCCAGGCTTCGCAGCAGGCGGCTGAGGTAGCCGGAGTCCAGGTCGAGCCGTTGCCGCAGGTCACGGACGTCCCGCCCGGTCTCGCCGATCTCCCACAGCACCCGGGCCTGGCCCAGCGGACGCGTGCGGGACAGGAAGGCGTCGTCCAGGGCGCCGATCCGCTGCGTCACCGTCCGGTTGAACCGCCGGACACCGTCGACCAGTTCCCGGTGCATTCTCTGACTATAGTCAGAGAATGCGGTCCGGCCACACCGATTCGGCGTCCACGAACGCCCTCAGCAGCGTGGTCAGCCCGGCATCGCCGCGGCCGTTCAGCTCGTCGGAGGCGATGCGGCGGGCCACCCCGGCCAGGAAGTCGGCGATCTGCACCCGGGCGTCGGTGCGGGAGTCGACGAACCGCACGTCCGCCAGCCGGGGGCCGAGGGTGGCCTTGAGCTGCAGCACCCGCTCGGCCGTCAGGGCCAGCTGCTCGTCGTGCACCAGGGCGACCGGGGTGCCGCCGGCACTCCAGTGGCGGACCGTGTGGCTCACCGCGGGCACCAGCGGGTCGAGGACCGGCACCAGTCCCGGATCACCCGCCAGCCGCGCGCGGTAGGCGGCGACGCGCTCGGCGCCGCCGCGGAACCGGGCGACGATTTCGCCCGCTTCGCCCGGCACGCCGGCCAGCTCGTCGACCAAGGCGAAGAACTCCGGCGGCGACGTCGTCACGCCGCGGCGGGGCTTCAGCCGCACCACGCTGGTGAAGGCGGTCAGGAAGAACTGCCAGCGGGCGGCGCCGAAGGCGGCCGGCCCCGCGCGGTGGAGAGTGCGCGCGAGCGCGCCGGTGTCCGTCCCGGCCAGCAGCGAGACCGCGGCGCGCACGGCGAAGAACGTCTTGTCGGTCAGGTGCACGTGCCCGCGGCCGGCGAGCGGGCCGTCCGCGGCGAGCAGCCACTCGAGCACCGCGCGGTGCTTGGCGCGCAGCAGGTGGTTGGCCTTGTACTCCTCGGCGGGCGAGCCGATGCGAGCGCGGATCTCCGCCACGCACGCGGTCGCCTCCGGCCAGGACATCCGGACGCCGGCGTGGGCGAAGACGTCGGTCTCGCCGCCGAGCAGGTTCTCGCCCTCCGAACCCGACTCGTCGCAGGCGATCTCGACCGGGCGCACCCGCCCGATCGTGCCAGACGAACCGGTGCCGGGCGATCCGTTTCCGGCCCGGAGTCACGGTTGGGCCACGGCGGTTAACGAGCGCGGCGGGTCCGGTGACTCGCGAAGAGCAGGTGTTCCGCGGAGGTGCCGATGACCACGAACGACCGACCGGCCCGGCTCGCGCTGACGGCAGCCGTGGTCGCGCTCCTGCTGGGTGCCTCCGGAGTCCTGGTGCGGCACCACTTCTCCGTGCCGCCGGCCGCGGCTCCCGGCGTCGCCGGGATCGACGTCGTCGCCCCGGCCGGCACCCGCGTCTCGGTGCGGCCGGCACCGGAGCCGGCCGTCACCCCGCCGCTGACCCGCCGGATCGGCGGCGGCGCCGACGTGGGCTTCGACGGCGGCCCGCCGCCACGGGTGCGGATCCCGGTGCCCGCCGCGCCGCCGGCGGGGTTCGCTCCCGTCGTCGTCACGGACAACGGGCTCCGGCTCCTGCCCGCCGCCTACGACGGCGCCACCCGGAGCCTCGTCGCGCAGGTCGCCCGCCCGGGCGGGGTCTGGGGCGGGCTGCTCGACCTCGCCGCACTGGGCCGCGCTCCCGAGCCGGGCCCGCGGCCGGACTGCGCCGGGCGCACCTCGAGTGCCGGCGGGGTGACCGTCGACGCCGGCAAGCCGGATCCGCAGGCGCCGGTGTGGGTGTGCGTGACGGCCGGGAACGGCCGCGCGAGCGTCACGCTGACCTCGAACGCGCGGGTGCCCTACCGGCTCCTCCCGGCGCCGGGCTGGCCGGAACCCGGCACCCGGACCGCGGCGCCCGGGCAGCTGCTCGGCGGGCCGCGGCAGCGCGACCTGCTCTGGCCCGGCGGCGGCGTCACCTACGACGTCCCGTTCGGCCTGCTGCCGTCCACCATCCGCGGCCAGGCCGATCCGGGCCCGGCCCTCGGGACGGCGCTCGCCGCGGCGGCCCACCGCGCGGCCGTGCTGTTCGGCCTGGCCGGCGACACCGGGCCGGCACCCGGCGTGCTGACCTGCGCCGCGGACGCCGGCGCCGCGCGGTACACCCCGGACAAGCCGCCGGCACAGGTCGCCGCCGACGTGTGGACGGCGCTCGAACCCTGCCACCCGGACGGCGGCGCGGTCGTCCGCGCGCTCCTCGCCGCCGGGATCGGCCCGGTGACGAGCGGCGTCACCGGCCCCGCCCCCGCGTTCGAGGTCCCGGTGACCACCAGCCGCGCACCGCGGTTCACGCAGACCGTCGAGTACCGCCCGCGGACCGGCACCGTGACGGCCCGGGTGAACGGCACCTGCGCGACGGTGTCCGCGGTGTCCGGGCGCCACGACGCCTACCGCTGCACGGCCGGCGGCACCACCTACGACCCGTGTTTCGCCGGGCCGGGACCGCAGCCGCAGGTCTGGTGCCCGGCGCCGGCGGCCAAGGCCGTCGTGCTGACCCACTCGGGCCCGCTGCCGTCGCCACCGCAGACCGGCGGGACGGCCGCGCCCTTCCTGCTCGTGCTGGCGGACGGCGTGCAGTGCGCCGCCGTCGCGGCACCGGAAATCCAGTACGCCTGTTCGGACGGGCGGACCGTGCTGCACGGCGAGCCGGACACCTCCGGTCCGATGTGGACGATCGAGGCCCGTACCATCACGAAGGCCTACGCCTGAGCCAGCGTGATCCGGCCGCCCGCGACCGTGATCGCCTTCTTCTCCAGCGGCTCGGCCGCCGGGCCGGTCGCGACCGAGCCGTCGGCGATCCGGAACCGGCTGCCGTGGCACGGGCAGTGGACGGTGCCGTCGGCGACGGCGTCGACCGTGCAGCCCTGGTGGGTGCAGATCGCCGAGAAGGCCGCGAAGGTGCCGGCGGCCGGTTGCGTCACCACCACTTTCCGGTCCGCGAACACCTTGCCGCCGCCGACCGGCACGTCGGCGGCCGCACCGAGTTCGGTGCCCGCGGCTGCCGGGGCGGCCGACGTGCCGTTCGTGCTGCCGCCGTAGGTGCTGCAGCCGGCCACCAGGCCGGCCCCGAAGACCGCGAGGGCGGTGCGGCGCGCCAGCACCGGGTCCACGTCGTCGTTCCGCACTTTCGTCCTCCGCGGGCTAGAAGGTCAGGCCGGACTGCGTCAAGAACCACAACGACGCGCTCAGCCAGAGCCCGACCAGCGCCGTGAAGACCAGGCCGCCGAGCACCGGGAGCGACCAGCCGGGCGCGCCGTCCTTGCGCAGCAGCAGCATCTTCGCCACGAACACACCGTAGAAGAAACACCCGAGCAGGGAGTGCAGCAGGACGCGCACGTCGAACGCCTGGAACCCGAGTGCGTAGAGGCAGTGCATCGCGACCGGGATCGACACGAGGAAGGCCAGCCGTCCCGACCACCGGTGCACCGGGGCGACCCACGCGGGTGCGGCGCCGCCGAGCTTGCCGTACAGCGCCAGTGCCGAGCCGAGCTGGACGAGGGCGAGCAGCACGACGACCGTGGCGAGCCACGCCTTCACCGACTGCGTGCTCGAGAAGCCCGCCAGGTTCACCGCGACCCCGGTCGGCGTGTGCAGGCCGCCGTAGACGCCGAGCGCGACCGAGACGGCGGCGCCGGCCACCAGCGGCACCACGAGCGCCGCCGCGGCGCGGCGGCCCGTCGCCGGGGCGGCCATCAGAAGTCACCGGTCCCGGTCAGGCCGCTGATCGGCTCGGCGGTCACCGGAGCGCCGTCGACGACCGCGGTGGCGGCCACCGGGTCGAGCGCCGGGGCGGCGGTCGAGCCCGCGTCGGTGGTGAGGAGGCCGACCTGGCTGCCGTCGGGCTGCACGATCCAGCCGGCCTTCGCCGCCCGGCCCTTCACCTTCGGCGTCGCCCGGTAGAGGCCCGCGGGTTTCTTCACGACCGGCACGGTGAACCGGTAGGTCTTGCCGGCCGCGGTCACGGTCCCGGTGGCCGACGCGGGGTCGAAGCGGCCCGTCAGAGTCCCGTCCGGAGCGCCCTTCAAGTCCAGTTTGCCGTCGACGGTCACGCCCTGGAGCCACGCTTCGAGCTTCTTGCCGTCGCAGACGTAGGCGATGGCGTGGCCGTCGCGCGTGGACACCGCGATCGACACACCACCGCCGGTCACCCGCCCGGCGTAGTCCGCGCGGGCGGGCGCGGCGGGTCTCGGTGGCTCCGGTGTCGTGGCGGGCGGTGTCGTGGCGGGCGGTGACGTCGTGGGCGGCGCGGTGGTCGCGACGCCGGCGGCGACCGAGGGCACACCGGTCCCGGTGGCCAGGTCGGCGACGGCGATCCCGCCGGCGAGCAGCACCCCGGCGAGCAGCGTGAACAACGGCCCCGGACGTTCCACGGTCTTCCCCGATTCTCAGCAACACGGACCTCGGGCCGGAACGGCTCAACGCTACGCGCGGAAAAGAGGTAATGCTTAGCCCGTGCAACCGGGTGGTTCATGGTTGACTGGCCGCATGCTGCCCTGGGACGGCGAACTCGCCGGACGGCTCGACCGGCACACCGTGACTTCCGCGCTGCTGCGCGGCAATCCGCTCGGCGACCCGCACGAACGCCCGCTGTGGGTGTACGTCCCGCCCGGGTACGACGACGGCGACGAGCGCTACCCGGCGGTCTACGTCATCCAGGGCTACACCGGGCACCTGACGATGTGGGCCAACCGGACACCGTTCCGGCAGCCGTTCGTGGAGACGGCCGACGCGGTCTTCGCCGACGGCGCACCGGGCTGCATCGTCGTGTACGTCGACGCGTGGACCGCTTACGGCGGCTCGCAGTTCGTCGATTCGCCGGGCACCGGCCGGTACCACTCGTACCTGTGCGACGAGATCGTCCCGTGGGTCGACGAGCACTACCGCACGCTCCCCGACCGCGCGTCCCGCGCGATCGCGGGCAAGTCGTCGGGCGGGTTCGGCGCGATGATCACGCCGATGCTGCGCCCGGACCTGTTCGGCGCACTGGCGACCCACGCGGGCGACACGCGGTACGAGCTGTGTTACGTGCCGGACTTCGGCCGGGCGGTCCGCGCGCTGCGCGAGTACGGCCAGGACATCCAGGCGTGGTGGGCGGACTTCCGCAGCCGTCCGGCGTTCACCAGGCCGGAGGACGCGACCCTGCTGACGGTGCTCGGTGTTTCGGCGTGCTTCTCGGCGCGCGAGGACGGGACGCCGGAGCTGCCGTTCGACCCGCTGACCGGGGCGCTGCGGCCGGAGCAGTGGCAGCGCTGGCTGGACTGGGACCCGGTCCGGATGGTGGCCCGCCACGAGGAGGCGGTCCGTTCCCTGCGCGCGGTGTGGATCGACGCGGGAACGAGCGACGAGTACTTCCTGGACATCGGCGCGGAGGCGTTCCGCGCCGAGCTGGCCACGGCGGGCCTCCCGGACGACCGCGTCCACTTCGAGCTGTTCGACGCCGGCCACGGCGGGATCGACTACCGGTACCCGCTTTCGCTGGCCTGGCTGGCGGAACGGCTGGCCCGCTGACGCCGCCTCAGCTGCCCTCGGCCAGCTCGGCGGCGACCTGGTCGCGCTGGGCCAGGTGCCGCGGGTGCACCGGCGCCTCGGCCGGGGCGGTCTTGCCCTGCTGCCGCAGGTACCGCCCGAGGCGGTTGAAGTTCGCCGGGTGGTAGTCGGCCGAAGCGGGATTGGCGTTGAAGCGCACGCGGAACCCCGGCGAGGGTGTCGTCGTCCTCGACGGCCGTCACGCGGGTTTCGTTACAGCCTTCGCTAGGCTCGGGCCCATGGTCACCGAGACCGAACTGGCGCTGCCCGGCGGGCGCACCCTCCACGTCCACGACACCGGTGGCCCCGCGCGGCTGACCGTCTTCTGGCACCACGGCACCCCCAACACCGGTGCCCCGCCCGGGCCGTTGCTGCCGCTCGCCGCGGAGCTCGGCGTGCGGTTCGTGTCCTACGACCGGCCCGGCTACGGCAGCTCGACGCCGGTTCCGGAGCGCACGGTCGGGAACGCCGCCGAGTGCGTCGAAGCCGTCGCCGACGCGCTCGGGATCACCACCTTCGCCCTCATGGGGCACTCCGGCGGCAGCTCCCACGCCCTCGCGTGCGCCGCCCTGCTGCCGGAGCGGGTCGAAGCCGTCGCGAGCTTGGCCGCCGTTGCGCCGTTCGACGCCGAGGGGCTCGACTGGTTCGGGGGCATGGCCGCCGCGAGCGCGGCTTCGCTGCGGGCCGCCTGCGAGGGCCGGGACGCCAAGGAAAAGCACGAAGCCGCCGCCGAGTTCGATCCCGACGTCTTCACCGACGAGGACATGGCCGTACTGCAGGGGTCGTGGTCGTGGCTGGGCGAGGTCGTCCGCGCGGCCCTCGCCGGCGGGCCCGGCGGGCTGATCGACGACGACCTCGCCTACGTCCGGCCGTGGGGCGGCGATCCGGCGTCGATCACCGCGCCCGTCCTCCTCCTGCACGGCGAGCTGGACCGGATGATCCCCGCCACGCACAGCGCGTGGCTCGCCGGGCGGTGCCCGCACGCCGAGTACCGGCCCGTGCCCGGTGCCGGCCACCTGTCCGTGCTGCAGCACGCCGCCACCGCGCTCACCTGGCTCGCCGATCAAGGCAGCAGGGCCACCGAAACGACCACCGGCGCCAGGTAGAGCAGCGGGAACACCAGGTGCGCGTACGACCGCGCGCGGGCCACCGTGATGAGCGCGCCGCCGAAGTACAGCACCAGGCCGATCGCCGCCGCGATGCCGATCGGCGGCCAGTAGAGCCCGGCGAGCAGGCCCGCCGCGCCGGCCGCCTTGGCCGTGCCGAGCAGGTTCCACCACGACTGCGGTACGCCGTACTCGGTGATCGGCTCGACGACCCACTTCGCGCGGGCGAACATCGAGACGGCCGAGAAGCCGACCCATGCGGCGGCGGCGATGGTGACGATCAGGTGCGCGGTGTGCATCAGGACTCCTCGGGTTCGCGGCCCCGGGGCTCGGGGTCCGTCACCCCCTCGACTCCGCTGTCCCGGCCGGTGTGACAGCCCGGCGCGTGACGGCGGTCACTTCCCGAAGTGCGCCACGACCATCTCGGCCAGCGCGGCGACGTCGGTCTCGACCATCGGCTCGCCGGTCATGCCCATCCGGTGCAGCAGCGCGCCGACCACGACGTCGACGAAGAACAGCACCCGCTGCTCCGGTTCGCCGAGCGCGTCCTGCAGGGCCAGCCGGTACGGGTCCTGCAACCGCGAGGACAGCACCACGCGCAGCGCCGGATCGCTGACGGCGTCGCTGAACACGCCGGCGAACGCGTCGCCGACCCCCGGCTCACCGATCTTCGCCGCCGCCCAGCGGACGACCCCGGCCAGCAGCTCCGCCCGGCCGCCGACGGCCAGCGGCGCCGGGCCGAACGCGTCCAGCAGGCAGTCCACGATCAGCTCGCCCTTGGACGGCCAGCGCCGGTAGATCGTCGTCTTCGCGACCCCGGCCGCCGCCGCGATGCGTTCGACGGTGGCCTTGGCGTAGCCGAGTTCGGCGACCGTGTTCAGCGTCGCGGCGAACACCACGTCGTGCAGGCCGGCGCGGGGCCGGCCCGGCGGCCGGGCGGAGGGGGACGAAGCCATGGCGGGAGCCTATCGTTTTTCGCTACCGTAGGTTTCGATACCTGAGGTGTCGAAACTAGGGAGTGACCGTGACCGCCGAACCGATCGTGCAGCGTCCGCCGGAGCCGGACTGGCTCGCGATGACCACCGAGGAACTGCTCGCCTACCGCGAAGCCGAGAACCGCTTCCGCGCGTCCGCCGCCGCGCGGGCCGTCACCGGGGAACCGCACCCGGACGTCGTGATCGAGTGGCGGGAGCTGGCCCTGCCCGGCCGTGACCTGCCGGTCCGGGTCCACCGGCCGGCCGCGCCCGAAGGGGCCCTCCCCCTCGTGGTCCACGTGCACGGCGGTGGGTTCGTCGGCACGGCGGTGCAGAGCGACTGGGTGACCAGCCGGCTCGCCGCACTGCTGCCCGCGGTCGTCGTCTCGGTCGAGCACCGGCTCGTCGCGCCGGACCACCCGCTCTCCGACGCCGTCGACGACGGCTGGGACACGCTCCGGCACCTGGTGCGCGACGCCGGGGCGTGGGGCATCGACCCGGCCCGCGTGGCCGTGTTCGGCGAAAGCTGCGGCGGGCTGATCAGCGCACTGGCCGCGATCCGGGCCCGGGAGGCCGGGCTGCCCTTGCGCGCGCAGGTGCTCGTCAACCCCGCGACCGACGCGACCGACGCGATGTTCGGCCACCCCTCGGTCACCGAGCACGCCGAGACGCCCACGCTGACCGTGCCGGTGCTGCGCCTGTTCCAGCGGCTCGCCGTCCCGCCCGGCACCGACGCCCGCGCGTTGTCCCCGTTGCACGCTTCGTCGGTGAGCGGCTTGGCCCCGGCGCTGGTGGTGGTCCCGACGCACGACCCGCTGGCCGACCACGGCCGCCGCTACACCGAACGCCTGGCCGCGGCGGGCACGCCGGTCCGGCTGTCCGAGTACGCCGGGGCCGGGCACGCGTTCCTCAGCCTGCCGGGGCTGGTCCCCCAGGCCGAGCCCGCGGCGGCGGAGATCACCGGCTTCCTCCGAACTGCGTTCGCCGCGGACCCGGCATGACGGAGGAACCGATCGACGGCACGACCCTCGACGGCGTGGCGGCCACCCGCCTGTGGACGCTGCGCAACCGCGCCGAGGAATCGCGGCATCCGGGCTCGGCGTTCACCTCGGCGCTGGACCGCGCCTGGCTGGAGATTCCCGACCCAGGGCGGGCCGTGTTCATCCTGACCGTCTCCGAAGCCAGCCTGCCGACCTTCGCCAAGCCGGGCTGACCAGAACGCCGGTCGTGGGCGGCGACACCCACGACCGGCGTCCACTATGGACACTCAGCGGGCTCGTAGCAGTGGCAGGAGCTCCTGGTGGCGGCCGGCCCGGCGGAGCACCGGCGAGCCCGGGCCCGCCGGCTCCCGGGCGCCCGCCCGCAGCGCCGTCAGGAAGCGCACCACTTCGCCCGGCGGTGGGAGGATGTCCGCGCCGCCGAGGTAGGACAGCACGATCATCTCCTCGCCGCACGCCGCCTCGACCGCGACCGCCCAGCCGTGCACCTCGTCCCAGAGCAGCGCGACGTCGCGCTCGGGGAACCGGCGCAGCCGCCAGTCCACCGCCACGTACGCCGACACCGGGACGTCGACGTCCACGGTGCAGGATTCCAGGCCGAAGCCGAGCGCACGGGCCACCTCGCCCAGATACGCGCGCAGCCCGCGCTGGAACCAGAATTCGAGATCGGTGTCGATCAGGCCGGACACCCGTTTCCTTTCGCCACGTTCGACAAGACCGGCAACGCCCGCCAGATCATTGTCTTTCGCCACCGCGACGGCTGTCGCGCTTCGTGCGTAAACCGTACCGACTTCGCGGACTTCGGCCCACCGCCGGACATCCGCGTTCGCGATCCGTGCAGCAACACGCCCGTCTGCACGTGCACGCTTCCACTGTGGACGATCAAATCCGCAGGTGAAGACGTTTTCCGCAATTCCGGAAAAACCTCACCGGCACACTGAGCGGAATAGTGGTCGCGGAAAGTTCAGCCGAACGCAGGAATCGGCACCCGGGTGCGTTCCAGATCGGCGAACAGATCTCCGAGGTCTTCGACGCGCTCCAGGACTTCGCCCGCGGTGAACCGCAGGTGCGTGACGTGCCGGCAGGCGCGGACCTCGTCCCAGGTGACCGGGGCCGAGACGGTCGGCTCGTCGCGCCCGCGCAGCGAGTACGGCGCCACGGTGGTCTTGAACGGGTTGTTCTGGCTCCAGTCGATGAGGACCTTGCCCGGGCGCAGTGTCTTCGTCATCCGCGCCACGACGAGGTCGGGCGTCTCGGCGGCGAGCCGCTCGGCCAGCGCCTTCGCGTACCGCGACGGCTCGCCGCCATCGGTCGTCACGATCCCCGCGTAGAGCTGCATGCCCTTGGAGCCGCTGGTCTTCGCCACCGGAGTGAACCCGTCGCCGACGAGGACGTCGTAGAGGCGCTCGGCGACCCGGCAGCAGTCGACGACCGTCGCGCCCGGGCCCGGGTCGAGGTCGAAGACCAGCCGGTCCGGCGTGCTGCGCTCGTCGCCGCCCTCGACGGTCCACTGGTGGACGTGCAGCTCCAGCGCGGCCAGGTTGGCCGCCCACACCAGCTCGGGCAGGTCGTTGATCAGCGGGTACGCGACGATCTCGGGATCCTTGCCGCGGCCGCCGACGGTCAGCCGCGCGGTGCGGACCCAGTCCGGGGCGTGCCGGGAGACGTCCTTCTCGAAGAACGAGGTGCCGGTGACGCCTTCGGGGAAGCGCACGAACGTCATCGCCCGGTCCCGCACGTGCGGCAGCAGCACCGGCGCGATCCGCGTGTAGTAGTCGAGCACCTCACCCTTGGTGAAGCCGTTGCGCGGGTAGAGCACCTTCTCCAGGTTGGACAGCGTCAGCTGCCGCCCGCCGACCTGTACCGTGATCCGGCTCCCCGCCACGGGCCAACCCTACCGCGGCGGGACCATCCCGGAGACCACCCGCGCGACGAACCGCTCCGCCACTTCGCGCAGCTTGACGTTCTCCCGCTGCGACTGGTCCACCAGGAGCGCGAAGGCGTCGTCGGCGTCGACCTGGCGGATCGCCATCAGCATGCCCTTGGCCTGGTCGATGACCGCGCGGGAGCCCAGCGCCGTCCGGAGGTTCTCGGCGGTCTCGCGGGCTTGCAGGTAACGGTGGTACACGCGCAGGATCGCCTCCACCGCGGTCGTGTAGAGCTCCAGCAGCTGCGCTTCGACTTCGGCGAAGCCGTCGTCCTGCCGTCCGTAGCAGTTGATCGCGCCGGAGAACCGCTCGTCGGCCACCAGCGGCGCGGCGAGGAAGCTGCCGAAGCCCGCTTTCCGGGCTCCGTCGGCGAAGTCGGGCCAGCGCTCGAGGGCGTCGGACACCGAGGTGCGGACGACCTTGCCGCCGCGCATCGCGTCCAGGCACGGGCCGCGGCCGATCCGGTACTGCTCGCCGTCGAGTTCGGCCACGGAGTCGCTCGTGGCCGTCGCCGTGTGCGGCGTTTCCCCGGTCACCAGGGTGACCGACGCCTCGTCGACGCCGGGGATGGCGTGGCGCACCTGCAGGCACACGTGCCGCAGCAGGATCCGGAAGTCGTCCTCCTCTCGCAGCACCTCGGTGAGCGCCGCCAGTGCCGCGGTGACGTCGTCGAACAGCGGTGACACCGGGGCCATCGGGTCCGGCCGGTCCATGTCTGCTCCTCCCGGTGGGCACGAGGGAGCCCGGGTACCCGTTTCGCCGCCGATCCATGTCCGCAACGCCGCTGACGCGTTTACCGGCGTCCCGGATTGGTACTCACCGGTCATGTCGCCGGAACTGTCCTCACCGGGCGAGCTGCCGCTGGACGGTGAGCTGGCCGTGGTCGCCGCCCGGATGTCCGGGCTGCTGATGTCCCGCGAAACCGTGGATTCGGTGCTGGAACTGATCGTTTCGCTCGCGGACACCACGATCACCGCGGCGGCGGGCGTGGGGGTCACCCTGGTCGACGCCGACGGCGGCTTCGTCACGACCAGCGCGTCGGACCCGCTGGTGCGCGAGGCCGACGCCCTGCAGTACGAGCTCGGCGAGGGCCCGTGCCTGGCCGCGCTGGCCGGGTGCGCGCCGGAGCGGATCGACGACGTCGCCACCGAACGGCGCTGGTCCCGGTGGTGTGCCGCGGTCGCCGGCTTCGGGCTGCGCTCGGTCCTCTCCGCCCCGATGATCACCGGCGACGGCTGCCACGGCGCCATCAAGCTCTACGCGACGACGCCGGGCGCCTTCGGCCCCGTCGACGAGCGGGCGGTGCTGTCCTTCGCCGATCGCGCCGCGGCGCTGGTCGCCAGCGCCCGGGCCCACGAACGGGCCGGCCGGTTCAGCGAGCGGTTCAAGGAGACCCTCCGCGACCGGGACCTGATCGCGCTGGCGAAGGGCTTCCTCATGGGCCGGGACGGGCTCGGCGAAGACGCCGCGTTCGACCGCCTGCTCTCGTTCGCCCGCGCCGACGGCACGAGCCCCGCCGAAGCCGCGGCCCGGCTCGTCGGCACACCGGCACGGGAGGGATGAGCACGTGCGTTTCCTGCCCGAGGAAGAACAGCGGCGGCTGATCGCCGCCACCTTCGCCCGGAGCGACCTGACGCTGGAAGAGCTGTGGATGCGGTACTTCGCGCTCGGCGGCAGCATGAGCCTGCTCGACCTGGACGCCTACCTCAACGGGCTGGTCCCGCTCCCCCGCGTCGACCGGGACATGCTCGCCCACGCCGTCAACGAGCGGCTCGACGAGGTGTCCGGCCCCGCCCGCGCGCCCTACAGCCACTCCACCGCCGACGCGAAACCCCTGCACGGCCCGCTGAAAGCCCTCGTCGACCTCCTCGAAGGCGCCCACCGCGCGCCACCCGAGCGGCTCCCGGCCGTCGTCGCCGAGGCGGGCCACGCGCTCGACCTGACGATCGGCGTCTACCTCGCCGACTACGACCAGTGCACGCTCGTGCCGCTGCGACCGGGCGCCGCGGAACTCGACATCGACAGCACGGTCGCCGGGGACGTGTTCCGCCGCGCCGGAACCACGCTGACCCGCGACGGGACACTGTGGACAGTGCTCCTCGACGGCGTCGAACGGCTGGGCGTGCTGGAAATCGTCCCGGCGGGCGACGCCGACCCGGACGACCCGGCGCTGCGGGAGCAGTGCCGCTGGCTGGCCACGCTGCTCGGGCACCTGGTCACCATCACGACCCAGTACGGCGACGGCCTCGACTGCCGTCGACGGCAGCGGCACCGCGGCTCCCCGGCCGAGCTGCTGTGGCAGAACCTGCCCCCGATGACGGCGGCCACCGAAAGCGTGGTCGTGGGCGTGAGCGTCCAGCCGGCGTACGAGCTCTGCAGCACCGCGTTCGACTACGCCCTCTCCGAGCACCGGGCGCAGCTGGCGATGTTCGACGCCGGTGTGCGCGGCCGCGGCGCGACCACCGCCGTCGTGACGGCCCTCGCCGCCTACCGGGCCGCCCGCCACGACGGCGCTTCCCTGACCGGGCAGTTCACCGCGGTCGCCGCCGAGCTCGCCGGACGGCCGGACACCCCGGCCGTCGGCGGCGTGCTCGCCGAACTGGACCTGGCCACGGGCCTCCTGCGCCTGGTCGGCGCCGGGCAGCCGCTGGTCTTCCGCGGCTGCGAGGTGCTTCCGGCCACCGGAGGCGCGCTCCCGCGGTTCACCCCGGACGGCGGGCCGCCGCCGGTCACAGAGGTCCGGCTCGAACCGGGCGACCTGCTCGCGCTGTGCTCCCCGGGGGTTGCCGAGACCGCGGACGGCGCCGGGTCGCCGTTCGGCCGGGCTCGGATCGCCGAGCAGCTCGGCCGCGACGCGGGTGAGCTGTCGCCGGAGATCGCCCGCCGGCTCACCCGGGCCGTGCTCACCCACGGCGGCGGCGAGTTCCGGCAGGACGCGGGCGTGCTGATCGCGCGCTGGGTGCCGCGCTGAGGGCAGGGCCGCTCAGCACGCCGGGTCGTGCACTTCGGCCGCCCGCGCAACGCTCCCGGGAAGTGCACGTCCCCCGGCGGCGGCTTCCAGCAGGACGCGGGCGTGCCGATCCCGCGCCGAGGGCAATACCCGTCAGCAGACCGCGTCTTGTACCTCGGCCGCCAGCAGCTCGCGCAGGGCGTCGGACAGCGACGCGAACATCGGGACCACCGCCGCCAGGCCGGTGATCCGGAACAGCCGCGCCAGGGTGCGTCCGCTGGCCACCACGCCGAACTTCCGGCCGGCCGCACCGGCCCGCTCCGCCGCCCTGGCCAGCGCCCTGGCTCCGGCCAGGCCGACGAAGGCCACCTGGCTGAGGTCCACCACGGTCGTCCCCGGTGGCGCCGCACCCAGCTCGCGTTCGAGGATCGGCAGGGTCAGCGCGTCGATTTCGCCGGCGAGGGTGAGCACCAGGAAGCCGGGGCGGTACTCCGTCCGGCGCGCGACCAGCGGCGCGGACCGGGTGGGGACCGGAAAGACAGGGGACACGGGTTCGGTTGGCCTTCCGCGCCGGTGAGGGGCCGGCGACACGACGAGGTGATCAAGGACGGGGTTCAAGTACCCAAACGCCTGATCCGGAAACGCTCTCCGTCACGGTGAGACGCTCGTGAAGGCCGACCAGAGCCGTTCCGCGGCGTGCCGGGCCGGAGCCTCGGGCCGGATCTGCGTCGTGCCCTCCGGCTGGGCCTCCGCGCGGCCGCCGAGGTGCTCGACGAGGGCGACGGCCAGCTCGCGGACCTTGACGTTGAACTCCTGGCTGGCGCGGCGCAGGGTCTGCCAGGCCTCCTCCGGCGGGCACCGCCGGACCGCCACCAGCGCGCCCTTGGCCTGCTCGATCGCGGCCCGGGAGGCCAGCAGGTCGAGCATCTGGGCGGGGTCGCCCGCGGTGGCGGTCTCGGCGACCACCAGCGTCATCTCGGTGAGCTTGGCGTAGCGCCCCAGCACGGCCAGGGTTCCGGTGTCC
This sequence comes from Amycolatopsis sp. NPDC004169, assembly GCF_040610315.1. Classification (NCBI taxonomy): domain Bacteria; kingdom Bacillati; phylum Actinomycetota; class Actinomycetes; order Pseudonocardiales; family Pseudonocardiaceae; genus Amycolatopsis; species Amycolatopsis sp. NPDC004169. The sequence continues at coordinate 22,870 of NZ_JBEXMD010000034.1, read as the reverse complement.
GGCACCCGGTCGAGGGTGACCGACAGCACGAACGCGCCGTCCTCGTCCCAGAACCCGGGCAGCGCGGCCGCCCCGCGGATCGCCTCGACCTCCGGGCCGCCGTCGAACACCGTCTCGCGGGTCAGCTCCGGCCAGCGCTCGTCGCCGAAGAGGCGGTCCGTGGTCACCGGCTCGCCGGTGGCCTCCGCGACCGGGACCGGGCCGCCGTGCGCCAGCTGGGCGGGGAGCAGTTTCGCGCCGACGCCCGCCGTGGCCAGCACCCGCAGCGGCCGGCCGGCGCGCGTGACGGTCAGGCCCGCGCCGAGCGACCCGGGCAGCTCGCCCGCGATGCGTTCGAGCAGTGCCTGCAGCAGCTCGGCCAGCGGTCTCCAGCGATCCGCCGCGTTCATCAGTGTTTCGGTCACCGAACCCTCCCACCGGTTGTGGTCCTTTTGATTTACCGCAGGCCGCGGTGCGCCGCTTCCCGGCGGCGGCGTGGATGTGGGACCGGCCACGCGGACGGACGAGGTGACAGGTCCATCCGGGGCAACGTGCTCACCCGGCCGCACTCAGGCGGCGCTCCAGGAGGTCCTGCTCCCACACCACCGGCACCGCGAGCGCCGGGCCGAGGACGGCGCTCGAGCAGACCGAGGGTGCGGGTCCGCCGCGCGGACGGCCGCGGCACCGCCGCTTTGACGCGCAGCACTTCCACGACCGCCCGCAGCTCGGCCTCCGGCGGCGCGGACCGGGTCAGGAACCGCAGCCGAAACGGTCCGCGGCCGGCCGGCGCGGCTCGGCCACCTTCGTCTCACTACCTGGCGGCCGGGACGCGGCGGGCGACCACTGACCCGAACGAGCGGTTTACCTTGCCGCGCAACGCGGGTAGCCGGTCGGTGAGCCGAGGAGGCGCCATGACCCACGGGTGGTCCCGATGATGTTCAGCGAAGTCGTCGTCGCCGGGCAGATCGCCCGCGACCTGGTGATCGAGGTCCCGGACGCGCCCGGCGCGGACTCGTCGGCGCCCGTGCGGCACCGGCAGGAGCTGCTCGGCGGGAAGGGCGCCAACCAGGCCGTGGCGCTGAGCCAGCTCGGGATGCCGGTGTCGCTGGTCGGCGTCGTCGGCGCCGACCGCACCGGAGACTCGCTGCTCGCCCAGGCCAGGGCCGACCGCATCGGCACCACGCACGTGGTCCGCCGGGCGGGCACCGAGACCGCGCTGCTGGTCGACGTGGTCGACGACCACGGCCGCCGCCGCTACCTCGAGCACGTCCCGGAGGGCACACTGCTCACCGAGAACGACGTCTTCGCCGCGTCCGCGCCGATCTCGGCCGCCGCGTCCCTCATCGTGCAGCTGCAGCAACCCGCGCCGGTGGCCCTGCTCGCGGCCCGGCTGGCGCACACGGCGGGCACCCGGGTGGTGCTCGACGGGGCACCGGAGTCCGACACGCTGACCGACGACCTGCTCGCCCTCGCCGACGTCGTGCGCGCCGACGGCCAGGAAGCCGAGCTCCTCACCGGGCGGCCGGTGACCGACGTCGCCGCTGCCGCGCGCGCCGCCGCGGAGCTGCGGCGGCGCGGGCCGGCCCTGGTCGTGCTGGAGGTGTCCGGGCAGGGCAACCTGTTCGCCGGGCCGGAGGGCACCTGGTTCGTGCCGGACGTCGAGACGGAGGTGGTCGACCCCACCGGCGCCGGTGACGCGCTCGTCGCCACCCTGACCGCGGCGCTGACCCGCCGCCGCCCGCTGGAGGCGGCGGCGAGCATGGCCGTCGCGGCCGCGGCGGCCACGACCGGGCACGCGGGCGGGCGCCCGCACCTGTCCCGCGCGGAACTCGACCGGCTGCGGCCGCGCGAGCTGGAGACCGTCCGGGCCTGAGGGCTACAGGCCCGGCAGCTTCTGCTCCAGCCCCAGCAGCACCGCGAACGGGTCGCCGCGGTCGGCCAGGCGAGCCGGGACGTCCCGGATGGTCCACCGGTCGGGCGTGAGCCGCGGGTCGTCCAGCTCGGCCCACTCCAGCGGCACCGAAACCGGGGCCCCGGGCCGCGGCCGCACGCTGTAGGGCGCGACGAGGGTCTTGTTGAGCACGTTCTGCGTGTAGTCCAGCCGGGCGCGGCCGCGGCGCTTGTCCTTCGTCCAGGCCCAGCTGACCAGGTCGGGCAGCACGCGCCCGATCGTCCGGGACACCGTCTCCGCCCAGGCGCGGGTCTGCTCGAAGGTGCAGTGCGGGGCGATCGGCACCCACACCTGGACGCCGCGCTGCCCGGTCACCTTGGGCCGGCCGGTGAGGCCGAGGTGCTCGAGCGCGGTGCGGTGCAGCCGCGCGAGCTCCAGGACCTCCTCGAACGTCGTCTCCGGCCCGGGGTCGATGTCGAACAACACCCACGTCGGGTGGTCGACGTCGGCGGCCCGGGACGTCCAGGCGTGCAGCTCCAGCGCGCCGTAGTTCGCCAGCCACGCCAGCGTCGCGACGCTGTCCGCGACGACGTACCGCCGGGCCTCCCCCGGCTCGGCGCGTTCGTTGCGCCAGGTGGTCAGCCAGTCCGGCGCGTGCCGTGGCAGCTCCTTCTGCCAGAAGCCCGGCTCGGTGACGCCCTGCGGGAACCGGTGGGTGTTGAGCGGGCGGCCGGCCAGGTACGGCAGCATGACCGGCCCGACGGTGGCGTAGTACCGGATGAGGTCCCGCTTGGTGACGGCCCGGTCGTCGCCGGCCGCGGGGAAGAGCACCTTGTCCAGGTTGGTCAGGGCCAGCTCGCGCCCCGCGACCGACCAGCGGCCCTTCGCTCCCAGCGCGTCGAGAGCGGCCAGCTCGTCATCGGTGGGAGTGGCCCAGCCGCCGACGGGCTCCTCGGCCTCGGCGGCCGGGCGGTCCCCGTGCCACCGGGCGCCGGGCGCGGCGGCGACTTCTTCGTTGGTGCGGCCGGTCTTCACCGAACGCGGGTGGTCTTCGGCGTCCCAGCCGGGCTGGGCGTGTTCGTCCTGCTTGTGCAGGAGGAACCACTGGTCCTTCTCGCCGCGGCCGGAGCGGACCAGGACGAACCGCCCGGCCAGCTTCTCCCCGTCGAGGTCGAAGTGCAGGGTGCCGGCCTCGATCGCGCGCGCCGGATCGGCTTCGACCGGCCGCCAGACGCCGCGGTCCCAGACGATGACGTCCCCGCCGCCGTATTCGCCGCGCGGGATCACGCCCTCGAACCCGGCGTACTCGATCGGGTGATCTTCGACGTGCACGGCCAGCCGGCGGGCCTTGGGGTCCAGCGTGGGTCCCTTCGGCACCGCCCAGCTGACCAGCACGCCGTCGAGCTCCAGGCGGAAGTCGTAGTGCAGCCGGCGGGCCCGGTGCCGCTGCACGACGAACCGGTGCCCGCCGGCCGCGGCGGCGGTTCCCCCGGACGGCTCCGCGGTGCGCCCGAAGTCGCGCATCTCCTGGTAACGCCGCAGTCTGCGGGCCGGGTCGGCTGCCATGCCCGGGGAGTACCCACTCAGTCCGGCGACGACCAGGGCGGATTCTGCTTCGCCAGTTCTTCGTACTCGGCGACTTCCTGTGGGGTCGGGTCGAGGCCCGCCTCCTCCGCGAACTCCTCCGGGTCGGTCACTTCGGGCTCGGTCATGCTCAGCTCCCCAGCGCGCCGCGGATCAGGTCGCGCGCCCGGTCCATGATCGCCGCCGGCGCGCCCAGCAGGAGGTTCGCCTTCGCGCTCTCCACGCCGGGGTGCGGCCGGGTCGGCCCGACCGCTTCGGCCACCTTCGCGGTCGCGGCCATCGCCCGCAGCCGCTCCGGCGGGCGGTGCTGCCGCAGCAGCGGGAACTCCTCGCGCTCCTCGTGCTCGGCGTGCGCGAGCACGTCTTCCCGCAGCTGGACGAGCAGGGTGTCGAAGCCGTCGGCCTCCGTGCCCATCTTCTGCAGGGTGGTCAGCAGTTCCTTGGCGCGGTGCTCCTCGCCCAGCCGGGCGTCGACGACGGGCTGCGCCGCGGGCTCCAGATCGCGGATCTCCGGGTGGACGACCAGTTCCTCCGCCGTCTCGTGCACGGCCAGCAGCCGCACGAGGTCGTGGAACAGCTCCTGCCGCCGGTCACCGTCGGCGGTGTCCAGCGCGGCGAACAACTCGCGGATCTCCCGGTGCTGGCGCTGCAGCAACTCGATGACGTCCTCGTCGTGCTCCGTCATGGAACGGCCTCCTCCGTGCTCGTTGCTCGGTCGGAAGCGGCGTTCCCCGTCGCGGGCGGGTTACTCCTCGCGGCGCGCGACTGTGAGCCACAGCGCGCCCACGGCGGCCACGGCCAGCCCGGCGACGGCCCACCAGGACCACCACCCGAAGAAGGCGACGACGAGCCCGACGGCGAGCAGCACGCTCCCGCCGACGGAGGCGGTGTCCTGATCCCCGGCCCGGGCGGCGAAGGCCATCAGCCCACCCGCCCGTCGACGGCGGCCACGACGAGCGCGGCGCACCGCGCCACGGTCAGACCTCGTTCCTTGGCCATGGCGACGAGGGCGGCCTGCGCGGCCGGCCGGCTGAGCCCTTGCGCGGCAAGGACTTGCAGGGCCAGGCCGACGACGTCATGGGCGGGCGGGGTGGCGGTGCGCACGGTCATCGGAGGACCTCCGGCTCGGTCGGCGGCGGAACAACGCGACCGGGTACCCCGCCGCACCGGGTTTCACACCCCCACCGAACCCGTCCGGGTGGTGCCCCGGCAACTCCCGCCGAGCCCTCTTCGGCGGGGCTTCCGGTCCCTACGCTGGGGAGGTGACCGACGCGTGGGAATGGGACCCGTCCCTCTATTCGGGCAGCGCCCGGTACTACGCCCGGGGACGCGCGGCGTACCCCGCCGAGCTCGCCACGGCCTTCGCCGCCGAGCTCGAGCTGGACGGATCGGGACGGCTGCTCGACGTCGGCTGCGGGCCGGGATCCCTGACACTGCTGCTGGCCGGCGCGTTCGAGGAGGCGGTCGGGGTCGACGCCGACGGCGACATGCTCACCGAGGCGGGCCGGCGCGCGGCCGAGGCGGGCCTCGGGAACTGCCGGTGGGTGCAACGGCGCGCGGAGGAGCTGCCCGCCGGGCTGGGCCGGTTCCGGCTGATCACCTTCGCCCAGTCGTTCCACTGGTTCGACCGGCCCCGCGTCGCCGCCGCGGCGCGCGGCATGCTGGCGCCGGGCGGGGTCTGCGCCCACGTGCACGCGTCGACGCACGAGATCGTGCACCCGGCGATCCCGGAGCTGGTGCGCGAGTACCTCGGCCCGGTGCGGCGGGCGGGACGCGGTGCGCTGCCGGAGGGGACGGCAGGCGGCGAGGCGGACGTCTACCGCGCGGCGGGCTTCCACGGCCCGCGGCGGTTCGAAGTACCGGGGCGGGTGGTGACCCGGACGGTCGACGACGTCGTCGCCGGGGTGTTTTCGCTGTCGAGCTCGGCACCGCACCTGTTCGGCGAGCGGCGGGCGGAGTTCGAGGCGGCACTGCGGCGGCGGCTGGCGCCGGCGGAGACGTTCACCGTGCCGCTGCCCGACATCGCCGTCGACCTGTGGTTCACCAGGGGTTGTTGAAGTCCTCGTCGTCTTCGACGGCGGCCCGCGGACGGCGGGCGGCCCGCGGCTCGTCCCGCACCGGCCGCGGCGACGACGGCGGCGGCGCCGGCTCGAAGCCGCCGGGCCCGGGGTAGGTCTCCGCGTCGAAGGCCGACGCCGGTTCGGCGTGCGACCGGTCGGTGCTCCAGCCGGACTTCGTCTTGCGCTGCGCCATTTCGCGGACGTGCTGGACGTACCGCTCGGCCGCCTGGACCTGCTTGGTCATGTACTCCTGGGAACGGGCCTTGATCTCCTCGCCCTGCTGCTCGCGCAGGGCCCGGCGATCGGCCTGTTCGCGGACGAGGCCGTCGAGTTCGGCCTTCATCCCGGCGATGTCGGTCACGGGTCCTCCTACCAGGTCCGCTTGGACGGCGGTTCTTCGTCGTCGAGCGAGCCGATGATCCGCCGCCCCGGCTCACCGAGGTTGTCGAAGACGGCGCCGTCGATCCGGTAGGCGGACGAGCGGCGCTCGGTGTCGCCGCCACCGCCGCCGCCGTGGGCACCACCCATGGCCCCCATGCCGGGCATCCCGGACATCGACGAGCCGGGGGCACCGGGCGCGCCGCTCGCCGCGGCGAAGGCGGGAGCGGGCTGGCTCGGCATGGCGCCGGCCCCGGTGTGGGCCCCGCCGGAGACGGGTGAGTCGCCGAGCCCGGCGCCGGACGGTTCGAAGCCGCCGCCGGAGAAGCCGGGAGCGCCGTGTGAGCCGCCGCCGATGCCGGCCGGGTGGGCGCCACCGCCGCCGCCGTGGGCCCCGCCGCCGGGGGCACCGTCCGCGCCGCCGGAGTGCGAGCCGCCGTGGGCGCCGCCGGGTGAAGTCGGGTCGTTGAGGCCGCTGTGGTGCGCGCCCGAAGCACCGTCCGCACCGCCGGAGTGGGCGCCGCCGGGGTCGTTCGAGCCGCCGTGGTGCGAGCCGTCGTGGGCGCCGCCGGGCGAAGTCGGGTCGGCGCCGTCGGGGGCCGTCAGGTCCGCGAGCGTTCCCCGGTGCGTCGGCAGGTCGTCGAGCCGCTTCTCGGGCGTGTCGCCGAGGGCGCTGCTGCCCGGCTTGTCGTCCTCGCCCAGCGTGTACGTCGTCGGGGTGCCCTTGCCGTCGTCGACCGTGACCACCGTGGGGCCGTCCGGGCCGTCGGGCCGCTCGGCGGTGATCTGCAGTTCGCCGTCGCGGATGTGGATCTTGCCGTCCGGGCCGGGGCAGTAGGTGCCGGCGTCCGTCCCTTGTGGACCGTCGGCGGGCTTGTCGCCCGACCAGTCGAGCTTGAAGTCCTTCGGCTCGCCCGTTCCGTCGCCGACCTTGATGTCCATCTTGCCGTCGCGGTCCGGCTCGGTCATCTCGAAGGTCTTGTCGCCCTGCTTGACCTTCAGGACGTCCGGGTCGTCGTCACCCTTGCCGTCCGCGCCCTGGCCGTCTTCGCCGAGCAGGCCGTCGGGCTTGCCGCCGGGATCGGTCTCGATGCCCGGGCCGCCGAACTCCTTGAGCGCGTCCGCGGCCTTCTTCTTCGCGTCCTCCGCGGCCTGTTCGGCGTCGGCCTTGCCGTCTTCGCCGTCACCCGGGCCCGAGCCGCCGCCGGATCCCCCGCCGAGGCTGCCCGCGCCGTCGCCGGAGTCGGTCTGGATGCCCGGGCCGCTGAACTCCTTCAACGCGTCCGCGGCCTTCTTCTTCGCCGCCTCGGCCGCCGCGGCCGCGGCGTCCTGGCCGCTGTCGGACGGCGGCGGCACCGAAGACGGTGTCGTGCCGTCGGACTCCGGAAGGCCGCCCGTACCCGAGCCGCCGCCGGAACCGGAGCCGCCACCCGAGCCGAGCCCGGCGCCGGAGTCCGTCTGGATGCCCGGCCCGCTGAACTCCTTCAGCGCGTCCGCGGCCTTCTGCTTGGCCGCCTCGGCTTCCTGCGCCGCCTGCTGCTTGGCCGCTTCGGCCGCGGCCGCGCCGTCGTCCTGGCCGCCCGGGGCGTCGGAGCCCCCGCCGGAGCCGCCACCGGACCCGCCGCCCACGGAGCCGCCACCGGACGCCCCCGAGGTTTCCGGGATCGGCGGCACCGAACCGCCACCGCCACCCGAACCGCTGCCCGAGCCGGAACCGCTGCCGCCACCGGCGTCGCTGGGCAGGTCCGTTCCGGAGCCGCCACCGGCCCCCGAGCCGCCACCGGACACGCCGGCACCGGAACCCCCGCTCGTCTCCGGGATCGGCGGCACCGAGCCGGACCCACCGCCGGAACCACCCGAACCGGAACCACCCGTCCCCGAGCCACCGGGACCGCCGCCCGAGCCACCGGCCGTCCCCGAGCCACCCGTACCCGAGCCCGAACCGCCCGAGCCGGTCCCGCCGCCGGTACCACCGGTCGACCCCGGCCCGCCGGGCAGCGAAACGCCCTCGAACTCGTTCCGGATCCCGCCCATCACCTTGTCGAGCGCGTCGTAGGCCTGGTCGACGAGGTCCTTCGTGTCCTTGCAGGTCTTCACGAAGCCCTGGTACAGCCGGTCCCACATGTCGGGGTTGAACTGGTTCTGGATCCACTGCTTGGCCAGGTCCTGGCCGTGCTTCTTGATCTCGTCGCCGTCGCAGCAGCCCTGGTCGTTGAGCGTCTTGACCAGGTTGGTGCCGAAGTTGAGGTCCATCCAGCCCGCGATCTGGGCCAGGTCCTGCTCGTTGCCGTGCTCGCCGCTGGCGACCGCGACGACCTTCTGCGCCATCGTGTAGTCGGCCTTGCCGACCAGGTCGGTGTACATCCCGATGACCGCGTCGGCCTTGCCCTTGCAGAGCTGGAACACCGTCGTCGCCGTGTTCAGCGTCGCCTCGCTCGCGTTGCCGAGCGTCTGGGACAGCTTCGCGGCCTTCGGCTGGATCTTGTCGTTGTAGGCGTCCGACGCGGCGTCCGCACCCGCGCCGCTCCAGCTCTGGTACAGGGTGCCCAGCTGGGAGCCGGTGTCCTCCAGCGTCCGGTCCACGGTCTCCGAACCGCGCTTGAAGTGCCCGGCGTCGGCGACGAAGTCGGCGAAGCTGATCCCGCGCTGCTCGTCGAACGGCGTGCGGATGTCCTTGTCGAGGTCGAGCGCGCGGGTGTTGCCGCGGCAGTCGGCCGGGATCTTCGCCAGGAGCGAGCCGAAGGTCTCGAACAGCTTGAGCGCGGGCGCGGCGGCGTCGAAGATCTCGTCCGACGTCTTCGTCCCGCTGCCGCCTTCACCGCTGCTGTCGGCCGCGGGCGGCTTCGTCTCGTCGAGCTTCTTCTTGCCGTCGTCGACGGCCTTCTTCTCCTGGTCTTCGTTGTAGCTGTTCTGGTCGCCGCTCTGCTTCGCCTTATCGTAGGCCTCGTCGACCGACTGGCCGGCGAACAGCGGGTTGGCGTTGTACGCGTTCGCGTACTTCTCGGCTTCCTGCCGCTTCTGCTTGATCTCGTCCGGCTCCTGGTCGGCCAGGAACGGCGGCGGTGGCGGGTTTTCCCGCAGCCAGCTGCTGATCAGCGCGCTCTTCTGCTGCGGCGGCACGCTCGGGTCGTCCAGGATCGCCTTGACGTCGGACCACTTCTTCTTTTCGGCCATCAGAGCGAGCCCCCGGCGTTGGTGATCGCACCGGACTGGTTGTCCTCGTTGGCGCTGTAGCTCGACCCGGCGGTGCCGAGGTTCGTGCCGAAGGAGCCGAGGGTGCTGCTGTAGCCGGAGACCGCGGCCCACAGTGCCTGCGCGCCGGCGGTGTACTTGGTGGCGTGCGCGCCGTGCGCGCGGCCGAACTTCTCCGCCGTCACCTGCGGTGTCTGCAGGTCCGGGTTGTCGTCCAGCAGGTGTTCCGCCAGGTCCCCGATGGTCTTGGACGCCGCCGACAACGCCTCGGTCGTCGCGGTGTACCCCCCGCCGCTCATGTCAGCGCCCCTTGCCTCTCAGTGCGTCCGCGAGCACTTCGGCCACGGACCCCACGTCGGTGAACCGGTCGAGCCGGTCCAGGTCGATCGTCACGCCGTAATAGATCTCCAGCGCCGCCAGCAGCTTGATCCGGCCCTTCGAGTCGATGCCCAGCTCCTCCAGGGGCGCGTCGGGCTCGACGAGAGCCGGGTCGAGCCGGAAGGTGTCGCAGACGACCTTCGTGACCTCGGCGCGGTGATCACCCACGGTCGCCACCATAACGTGCTTTCGCGGCCGACCGGGCGACCTTGCCGCTGGATGTGCGCGGAAGTCCACCGGAAGGGACCAGACGTACCGCCCGGAGGGTGAGCCCGTGTTCGCGCGACACCGCGCGCAGCACCGCCCGGGTCACCTCGCGGTCGTCCGCCGCGGCGCCCCGGACCCGCTCGGCCACCACCACGGCGCCTTCGCCGCCGGAGTCGGTGACGCCGAACGCCGCGACGCGGTCGCGGCGGATCGCCGGGTGGGCCTCCCCGGCCGAGGCTTCGATGTCCTGCGGGTGGAAGTTGCGGCCGTCGATGACGATGAGGTCCTTGAGCCGTCCCGTGATGTAGAGGTCGCCGCGGTGCACGACGCCGAGGTCGCCGGTGCGCAGCCAGCCGCCGAGGCCGTCGAGGGTGGCCCCGAACGCGGTGGCGTCGCCGCGGCCCCAGTAGCCGTCCGCGACGTTCGGGCCGTGCACCCAGACCTCGCCGACCAGGCCTTCGGGCTGTTCCCGGCCCTCGTGGACGATCCGGACCAGCTGCCCGACCGGACGGCCGACCGACACGAGCTCCTGCCCGCCGTCGGTTTCCACGGCCCGGCCCTGCGCGAGGGCTTCGCGGTCGAACACCGCGCCGCGCGGCCCTTCCTCGCCCGCGCTCGCGACGTACACGGTCGCTTCGGCGAGCCCGTAGGACGGCCGGTGCGCCGCGCGTGGGAAGCCGCGGGGCCCGAACACCTCGTGGAAGCGCTCGATCGTGCCCGGCCGGACCGGTTCGCTGCCGTTGAGCGCGACCCGGACGCCGGACAGGTCGAGGTCTTCGCCCGCGTAGCTGTCGGCGGCGAGGTCGTAGGCGAAGTTCGGCGCGGCGGTGAAGACCGCCGGGTGGTCCGCCAGCTGCCGCAGCCACCGCAGCGGCCGGTGCACGAACTCGGCCGGGGCCATGAACACCGCCCGGCCGCCGGCGAAGACCGGCAGGCACAGCAGCTGGATCAGGCCCATGTCGTGGAAGAAGGGGATCCAGCCGGCGCAGGTGGTGCCGGCGTCGACGTCGTAGGCGAGGCTGCCCTGCCAGCAGGCGGCGACGATCGCGCGGTGCGGGATCACCGCGCCCGCCGGCTCGCGCGTCGACCCGGACGTGTACTGCAGGTAGGCCGGGCTGTCCGGGGTGACCGGCACCGGATCGGCGCCCGGGCCGGTGAGCTCGTCGACCACCACGACGTGCTCGTGCGCGGGCAGCCGCGCCACCTCGGCCGCCGACGTCAGCCACACGCGCGCGTCCGCGTCGGCCAGCACGCCGGCGAGCCGGTCCGCCTGCGCCGGGTTCCCGGGCACCATCAGCGGGACGGCGATCAGGCCGGCGGCCAGCGCGCCGAAGAACGCCAGCGGGTAGGCGAGTTCCTGGCCCGCGAGGATCGCGACGCGCTCCCCCGGCGCGGCCACCCGGCGCAGCTCGCCCGCCACCACCCGGACCCGGGCCGCGAACTCCGCCCACGTCAGCGTGTGTTCCGCGCCGCGGGTGTGGTCCTGGTGGGTGAACAGCGGCCGGTCGTCGCCGGCCCTGGCGAACAGGTGCTCGACGATCGAGGTGCGCAGCACGGCCTCGGGCACGGTCACCGGCGCGGTCGGACGGGGCACGCCGGGCAACCTACCGGCCCCCGGAAACCCGGTTCACCCCCGGGGCGAGCGCGGGTACGGTCGCAGACCATGGCCGTACCGGAAGCGCTGGTCTCCGCCCTGGCGGACGAAGACCGGCTGCAGCTCTTCGCCCGCATCTGCACCGCCCCCGACGGGCTCGAGGCGGCCGCCGCCCCGGCCAAGCCCGCCAAGCGGCTCGTCGACGCCGGGCTCGTCACCGAAGCCGGTGGCCGCTACCGGGCCGTGCCGTCGGTGTTCCGCGACGCGCTCGCCAAGGCCCCGGTCGATCCGCTCGACGCGCTCTTCCGCCACGGCAGGCTCGTCTCGATCCCGCACTCGGGCCGTCGGCGGCAGCTGCTGCTGGCGCACCTGGCCGAGCGCTTCGAGCCGGGCCGGCTCTACACGGAGCAGGACGTCCGCGAGAAGCTCTCGATGGTCCACGACGACCACGCGACGCTGCGCCGCTACCTCGTCGACGAAGGCCTGCTGCAGCGCAGCAACGACGGCGGCGCCTACGGCCGTCCGTCGGAAGCGCGCGCCGCCGGCTGAGCCGCGGGCAGGTCGAACAGCGCCAGGACGGCCGGATCGGCGAACACGACGTTGTGCGCGACCCGTCCGCCCCGCACGGTGAACACCTGCAGGGTGTGCAGCCGGAACACGCCGGTGTCGTCGCGGCAGTAGGCCACGAGCGCCGGCAGCCCGTTGGCCGCCGTGCGCGTCAGGCACCACTCCGGGCCGCGCATGCCGAACAGGCGCTCCATGAACCGGCCGTAGTCCTCGCGGCCGCGGAACCACAGCGGCACCGGCGGCATCTCCATGACGACGTCGTCGGTGAGCAGCTCGACCAGCCCGGCGACGTCGGCGCGCTCGAACGCGCGCACGTAGCGGTCCAGCACCGCTTCGACCGCGGCGTCGTCGGGCTCGGGCACCGCTTCGGCCGACAGGCCGCCGAGGCCCGCCCGGGCGCGTTGCAGAGCGCTGTTCACCGCGGCCGGGGTCGTGTCGAGGAAGCCGGCCACCTCGGCCGCGCTGAACTCCAGGACGTCCCGCAGGATCAGCACCGCGCGCTGCTTGGGCGGCAGGGTCTGCATCGCCGCCAGCAGGGCCAGCCGGAGCGTGCCGCGGCGGGCGAGGCGGCGGCCGGGGTCGTCGAGGCGGGCGTCCGGGAACGGCTGCAGCCAGGGGACGTCGAACGACGGTGTCAGCGGGGCACCCGGGTCGTCGCCCGGGCCGCCGAGCCCGGACGGCAGCGGCCGCCGGGCGCGGCCTTCGAGCGCGGTGAGGCAGGCGTTGGTGGCGATCCGGTAGAGCCAGGTGCGCACCGAAGCGCGGGCGGGGTCGTAGCCGTCCCACGCCTTCCACGCGCGGACCAGCGTCTCCTGCACCAAGTCCTCGGCCTCGTGGACCGAGCCGAGCATGCGGTAGCAGTGCGCCAGCAGCTCGCGCCGGTGCGGTTCGGTGCGCGTCGCGAAATCCTGCATCGTTCTCCCGTCGCCGGCGGCCGCGGTGGGTGTACCGGCGCCGTCGCCGGAATTCATCGCCGTCGGGAGAAAATCTTGCTACAGGTCGTCGAAGTCCTCCGGCCGCAGGCCGTCGAGCTCGGCGCGGAACCGCTCGACCTCGGCCTCGGTGTCCAGCACGTCGGCGGCCGGTCCTTCGGTCTCCTGCTCGACCTCCAGCTGCACGGACGCGACGTCCAGCACCTCTTCGGCGACGCGGATGGGCGCGCCCTGGCGCAGGCCCAGTGCGACCGCGTCGCTCGGGCGGGCCGAGACGCGGGTGCCGGAGGCGAGCACCAGGTCGGCGTAGAAGATGCCGTCGCGGACCTCGGTCAGCTCGACCGCGGCGAGCCCCTGGCCGAACGCGGCGAGCACGTCTCCGAGCAGTTCGATGGTGCCGGGACGCGGCTGCGCGATCTGTTCCCGCGCGCGCACGAGAGCTTCGGCTTCGCCGTACCCGATCATGATCGCCAGCCACCGGCGCGCACCTTCCGGCTCGCGCAGCAGCATCAGGGGCGCCTCACCGGGTACCGGAACGGCCATCCCCACCACTTCGATCGGGATCACGCTGACCACCGCACCCTCCGTGTCGTGGGACTGCTCCGCGCGCGTAATACCCACTACCGGGGTTTCGCAACCCCGATCCGGCGGCCCGGTTTTCCCGGAGCGGCTCTTCTCGGGTGCGGACTCCGCTCCGGCGCCTTGCCCGGCCGCGGCGGCCGCTGTCACCGTCGGAGCGTGGAACCGACGATTTCGCGCAGTGTGACCGTCTCCGCCGACCCCGGCACGGTGTGGTCCTGGGTCACCGACCTGCCGCGGATGGGCGAGCTGAGCCCGGAGAACGTCGGCGGCCGCTGGCTCGACGGCACCGGGCCCGCCCTCGGCGCGCGGTTCCGCGGCCGCAACCGCAACGGCGAGCTGCAGTGGTGGACGCGGGTGCGGGTGGTCGCGTTCGAGCCGGGCCGCCGGTTCGCCTTCGACGTGCGCACGCCGTTCGGCTCGCGGGTCTCGCGCTGGGAGTACGTGCTGGCGCCGGCCACCGGCGGCTGCGTCGTCACCGAGAACTGGTACCGGATCGGCAGCTGGGTGGTGCGGAAGTTCATGGGGCCGCGGGTCACCGGCCGCGCCGACCGCCCCGGGTACAACGTCCGGTCGATCGAACACACCCTGGCCGCGCTGAAGACGCGGGCCGAGGAGCGAGCTGCCGCCTGAGTCTCTTGTTGAAACTCACTGGGTCCAGCTAGGTTGTCTTATTGAACCTAGGAGGACCATGACCCACGCCCCGCCGAAGCCCGGCCTCGTGCTGCTCGTCGTCTCGACGGCCGCGTTCCTGGCGAGCCTGGACACGTTCATCGTCACGATCGCCTTCCCCGGCATCCGGGCCGCGTTCCCCGGCGACCTGGCGACGTTGTCGTGGGTGCTCAACGGCTACACGGTGCTGTTCGCGGCCTGCCTCGCCCCGGCCGGGCGGCTGGCCGACCGCTACGGCCGCCGCCGGCTGTTCCTCATCGGTGTCGCGGTGTTCACCCTCGCTTCGGCGGCGTGCGCGGCCGCGCCGTCGATCGGCGTGCTGATCGCCTTCCGCGCGGTGCAGGCCATCGGCGCCGCGCTCGTGATGCCGACGTCGCTGGCGCTGCTGCTGACGGCGTTCCCGCCGCACCGGCGTCCGGTCGCGGTCGGGGTCTGGGCGTCGGTGGGCGCCGCCGCCGCGGCTCTGGGCCCGCCGGTCGGCGGTCTGCTCGTCGAAGCGTCCTGGCGCTGGGTGTTCCTGGTGAACCTGCCGGTGTGCGCACTGACGCTGCTGGCCGGGCCGCGGGTGCTGCGCGAGTCGCGGGACACCTCGACCGGCGTCCCGGACGTCCTGGGCGCGGCCGGGCTGCTGGTGGGCGTGGGCGCGCTGGCCTACGCGCTGGTGGAGGCGTCCGACCAGGGCTGGGGCGCGCGGCCGGTGCTGCTGGCGTTCGCGGTGGCGGCCGTCGCGCTGGCCTGGGTCCCGCTGCGCTCGGCCCGGCACCCGGTCCCGGTGCTGGACCTGCCGGCGCTGCGCGTCCCGACGTTGTGGCTGGCCTGCCTGACCACGGCGGTGTTCGCGGCCGGCTTCGCGGCGATGCTGTTCGGCAACGTGCTGTTCCTGACCTCGGTCTGGCACGACTCGATCCTGGTGGCCGGGCTGTCACTGGCACCGGGCCCGCTGGTGGTGGTCCCGGTCTCGATCCTCGGCAGCCGGTTCGTCCACCGCTTCGGCCCGGGCCCGGTGGTCACCCTCGGCGGCGTCTCGTTCGGCGCGGGTGTGCTGATCTGGGTGCTGCGCATGGGATCGGAGCCCGACTACGTGGCGTCGATGCTGCCGGGCCAGCTGCTGACCGGACTGGGCGTCGGGCTGATCCTGCCGAGCCTGTCGGGGGTGGTGGGCACGGTGCTGCCGTCGGCCCGCTGGGGCGCGGGCTCGTCGATGGTGAACACGGCGCGGCAGGTGGGCACGGTGCTGGGGACGGCGGTGCTGGTCGCGGTCTTCGCGGGCACCCCGGACCTGGAGGATTTCCGGCACGGCTGGCTGGTGATCCTGGCGACGGCGGCACTGACGTGCGCCGGCGGAACCCTGATCACCCTGCGGCGGCGGACGGACCACTACGCCGAGCCCCAGGCCGCGTCCAGCACCGCGAGGCCGGCGTCGATGCTCGCCGAAGGGATCGAGCCGTAGCCCAGCACCACGCCCTGGTGCGGGCGGCCGCCGCAGAGGTCGGACAGGGTCTGGATCGCCGCTCCGGCTGCGGCCGCGCGGGCCGCGATCGGTTCCAGGTCCGTCCCGTCCTCGGCCAGGGCGCACAGGTGCAGGCCCGCCGCCGACGGGACCGGGTGCAAGCGGCCGGCGAAGATGCGGTCCAGCCCTGTCGTGAGGCGCTCGTGGCGGTCCGCGTAGACCTTCGTCGCGCGGCGGAGGTGGCGGGCGAACAGGCCTTCGTCGATGAACCCCGCCAGTGCGGCCTGCGCGGGCACGTCGCCGTGCCAGCCCGACAGCTGCCGGGCGTGGTGCAGAGCGTCGCGCAGGGATGGCGGGGCGATCAGGAAACCCAAGCGCAGCATGGGAAGCAACGTCTTCGAGAACGATCCGACGTAGGCCACCCGGCCGTCGCGGTCGAGGCTCTGCAGGGGTTCCAGCGGCCGGTCGGAGAACCGGAATTCGCTGTCGTAGTCGTCTTCGACGACGACCGCGCCGACGCGGTTCGCCCACGCCAGCAACGCCGTGCGCCGGGCCAGGGACATCGGCGTGCCGAGCGGGAACTGGTGCGACGGCGTCACGTACACCAGCTTCGTGCGCGAAGGCAGCGCGGCGACGTCGAGACCTTCGCCGTCCACCGGCACTCCGACGACTTCGGCGCCGTGCGAGGCGAAGAGCAGCGTCGCCATCCGGTAGCCCGGTTCTTCGACGGCGACCCGGTCGCCCGGTTCGAGCAGCACCCGGCACAGCAGGTCCAGCGCCTGCTGGGCGCCCTGGGTGACCAGCACGTCGTCGGCGTCGGCCCGCACCGAGCGGGAGACGCCGACGTGCCGGGCGATCGCCGCCCGCAGCCCCGGGTGGCCGGCGGGCCCGGCGTAGTGCGCGAACCCGGCGGTGTCCCGGAGTTCCCGCGCGAGCAGCCGCCGCCAGGTGTCGAGGGGGAACAGGGTGGCGTCGGGGATGCCGACGCGGAAGTCGAACGCCGGGGCGGCGGGCACCGCGGTGGCCGACGACGGGAGCGATCGCCACACGGCCGTCGGCTGCGGCCCCCGCGCCGAAGGGGCCTTGCGCGGCTTCGGCGCGGGGAGTTCCGCGCAGACGTACGTGCCCGCGCCGACGCGGCCGGTCAGGAAGCCGTCGGCGGTGAGGCGGTCGTAGGCGACCGCGACGGTGTTGCGCGAGACGGCCAGGCGCCGGGCCAGCTCCCGCGTCGGCGGCAGCCGCTCCCCCGCGCGCAACCGGCCGTCCAGCACCGCGTCGCGCAGCTGGCGGTAGATGCGGACGCTGAGGTCGCCACGGCCGGCCAGGCTGACGTGGAAGTCCATCCGGCGAGCCTATATTGGCCCAACGCGAATAGTCGGAATTGGATCTGGGATCAGGCCAAGTCCGGCCCTAACGTTCTTCCCATGACCGTGCTCCCCGAACAGCGCCTCGAACGTCCGAAGACCCGCCCGGCCGGCCGCCTGCTCGCCGCCGCCCAGCTGGCGGGCTCGCTCGGCGACGGCGCGTTCCTGACCTGCTCGGTGCTGTTCTTCACACGGATCGCCGAGCTGAGCCCGGCGCAGGTCGGGCTCGGCCTCACGCTGGGCTGGGCGGTGGGTTCGGTCGCGGGCGTGCCGCTCGGGCGGCTGGCCGACCGGCACGGGGCCCGCGGTTCGGCGGTGCTGCTGGCCCTGGCGACGGCCACCTCGATCCTCGCGTTCCTGGTCGTCCGCTCGCCGGTGGCGTTCGTGCTGGCCGCGTGCCTCTACGGCAGCTGCCAGACCGGGCTGGCCGCGGTCCGCCAGGCGCTGCTGGCCGCCCTCGCCGAACCGGAGCGGCGGACGCGCCTGCGGGCGCAGCTGCAGTCCGCGGGCAACGCGGGGCTCGCCGTCGGCGCCGGGCTGGGCGGCCTCGCGCTTTCGGCCGACACCGCGCCGGCGTACCTGACGGTGTTCGTCCTCGACGCGGCGGCGTTCGTGGTGACGGCGGCGCTGCTGCACGCGCTCCCGGCCGTCCCGCGGACTTCGGGGCACCCGGGTGCGCGGAAGTCCGCGGTGCTGCGCGACCGGCCGTACGCGCTGGTGACGCTGCTCAACGCGGTCCTGCTGCTGCGCATGCCGCTGCTGAGCGTCGGGATTCCGCTGTGGATCGTCGAGCGCACCGCGGCGCCGGGCTGGACGGTGTCGGCGTTGTTCGTGCTGAACACGGTCCTGGTGGTGGGCCTCCAGGTCCGCGTCGCCGGGAGGCTGACGTCGCTCGGCTCGGCGGCGCGGATGGTGCGCCGGTCGGGTGTGCTGCTGCTGGTTTCGTGTGTCGCGTTCGCGCTTTCGGCGCTGGGGACGTCGCCGGCGGTGGCGTTCGCCGTGCTCGTGGCCGGGGCGCTGGTGCAGGTGCTCGGCGAGCTGCTGCAGTCGGCGGGCTCGTGGGAGATCGGCTTCGAGCTGGCCCCGGCGGACAAGCAGGGCGAGTACCAGGGCTTCTTCGGCAGCGGGACGTCGGTCGCCCGCGCCGTCGGCCCGGTCCTGCTGGGCACGGTGGTCATCGGCGGGGGCCTCGCGGGCTGGCTGCTGCTCGGAGCGGTGTTCCTGGTTGCGGGCTGGGCGATGGGGCCGGCGGTCCGCTGGGCCGCGGCCACCCGGCCGGCTACTCGCTGACCTGCGCCGCCGCCGTCTGGTGCAGGGAGAGGTCCTGGCCCGCGGCGGAATCGTCGGTCCACGCGCCGGATTCCGCCGTCCAGGTGCGGCCGGCGAAGCTCACCTTGTCCACGCCCAGCGCCTCCGCGCGGCCGACCAGCCAGCTCGCGTACGTCCAGCCCTGTGCCGCCGGGTGGGCGCCGCTCAGCCGGGACGTGCCCAGTTCCTCCGTCGCCGCCGCGGCGAGGTCGGCCGGGGCCGCCAGGGTCAGGTTGCGGCAGGTCAGCGCGGCCGGGAACTGGCCGTTGAACGCGGCCGCCATCGCGCGGGACTGCGGCTCCCACTGCGCGTACGCGTCCGGGACGCCCGAGCGCTGGACCGCCTGGGCGGCCTCGGTGATCGGCAGCGTCTCCCAGTTCGGCAGCTTCCCGAGCTTCTCGTAGAACTCCGTCGCCGCGTAGACCGGGTCGCGCAGCTGGGCGATCGTGCCCCAGCCCTGGCTGGGCCGCTGCTGGAAGAGCCCGACCGAGTCGCGGTCACCGCCCTCGAGGTTGCGCAGCTTCGACTCCTGCAACGCCGTGGCGAGCGCGACCGTCGCCGCGTGCGGTGGCAGGCCCATCTTGGCGCCGACCGCCGAGATCGTCGCCGCGTTGTTCATCTGCTCCGGGGTGAACGTGTAGGCGGTCGCGTTGTCCCCCGGCAGCGCGACCGTGCACCCCGGCGTCTTCACCGAGCCGCGCGTCAGCGCCACCACCACGACGATCCCCGCGGCCAGCACGATGACCGCCCCCAGGACCATGGCCACCTTCAGGCCACAACCGCGCACCCTGCCTCCCCATCACCCGTTCGCACCAGTCTGCCAAACGGAGGACGCGGAGCCCCGGGTGCGGGTTCAGTCACCGGCGCCGAGGAAGATCGGGTTGGACATCGCCACCATCGCGTTGGGCACCGTGGTGTTCGGGCCACCGGACGGGCGGCGGACCTCGACGCGCACCCACCGGCTGTACCGCGGGTAGGTCGTCCAGGTGACCGTGGCCGCGCCGGAGTCCCCGATCGGCTCGGTGTGTTCCGGGCCGAGCTGGTCGAGGAACGTCACCGTCGTCCCCGGCACGCCGGCCACCACGGCCTTGACCGTCACCGGTGTCCCGGTCCCCGCAGCGAGCCGCTCGCCGATGCCCGCGCTCGCGCCGCCGCCGGAGGCGGTGAAGTCCAGCTGGACCGACGCCGATTCCGCCAGCCACGAACGTCCCGCCTTCAGCCCGGCGAGCAGCTCCTGGCGGCGCAGCCGGTCGGCCAGCACGACCGTGTGCGGCAGGGCCACGCGCTGGTCGGGGTTGTGCGCGTCGGAGTCGCCGATCGCCGGGATGAACCGGCCGCCGCGCAGCAGGCCGTCCCAGTGGATGACGCTCGCCTCGTCGTCCTGGGTCCACGGGCCGTTCCACACCTCGACCAGGTCGGCGAGCTCGTAGGCGAATTCGTAGGTGCAGCCGAAGCAGTTGGCGAACGGGTGGGCCGCGGTGACCAGCCCGCCGGCGCGGTGCACCTGGTCGGTGAAGCGCCGGAAGTCCCGCGGGTCGGCCGCGCGGTAGCGCCAGTCGATCCAGGTGCCGGCGGGCAGGCCGATCGCGGGCCAGTGCCCGGACCGGGTCGTCACCTCCTCGCCGTTGAGGATCAGCAGGTCGTCGACGGCGTGGTCGCCCCAGATCAGCTGCGAGCTGGAGGTGTTGTGGTCGGTGGAGACGATGAAGTCGAGGCCCGCGGCCCGCGCGTCGGCGACGAGCTGCTCAGGCGTGCGACGGCCGTCGGAGTGGACGGTGTGCAGGTGGCTGTCGCCGCGGTACCAGGCGCGGCCGCGCTCGCGGGCCGGCGCGGTCTGCGGTGCCGGGTGCGGGACGAAGGCCGGGCCGTCCGGGCCGAAGGTGAGCGTGATGTCCACGCGGTAGTTCAGCCCCTGCGGCGCCACGGTGTACGGGCCGAGGATGACGTGCCACCGCCCCGGGCGGATCGGGCCGGCGAGGTAGCCGGGAGTGGCTTCGGACGCGCTGATCGAGAAGCGGTCGCGGAAGCCGCCGGACCAGCCGCGAAGCCGCGGGCGTTGCCGGCTTCGTGGCCCTCGGGGCCGAAGATGCCGATGTCGCAGGCGTTCCCGCGGGTGCCGGACGGCACCGCGGGCTTGTCGTAGGAGTAGACGACGTCGATCTGCCGCACGCCGCGCGGGACGTCGACGGGCAGGTAGTACCAGTCGGGCACGTCGGGTGCCAGCGTGCCGGTGACGGTCTGCGTCCGGCTGGTACCGCCCGGCTGACCGGCGAACGCCACGCCGGGCAGCATCCCGGCCGCCGCGGCCACCCCACCGGCCCGCAGCAGTGTCCGCCGGCTGAAGTCGTTCATGCGCACCTCCGCATCGGACGCTAGGCGCTCCTCGCGAACGCGCGCGCGAACCGGCGGTGAACTTTCGGCAGCTTCAGCGGCGCTTGGCCAGGATCCTGCCGAGCGTGACAAGGGTGACGGCGGCGGCCAGCCCGAGCCGCGTGACGTCGACGGCGGGCACCCAGGTGACCCGGCCGTCCCGGACGACGAAGGCCCCGACGGGCCGGGCGAACACCCCGAACCCGGCGCCGTCCCGCACGGGGAGGGCGTCGCCGCCGCCTCCTCCCCCGCCCCCGGACACCGCGGCGGCCGGGATGACGGTGGCACCGTCGCGCTCGACCGGTTCGCCGTAGACGAGCCGGGCGGAGAACAACTCCCGTGCCGTCGCGGCCAGCTGCCCCAGTTTCATCCCGTCAGTGTCGCGCGCCCGGACCGACGTGTGCGCCTCCCGCCGAGCTGTCCACAGTGGCCGGTGCCGGCTGGCCGGCTCCGTGCCGCACGCAAAAACGTTCCACGGAATCGGTGCAGCGCTGAAAAAATTCCGCTGAAGGTGTGGCAAAAAGATGTATTCGAATGTTTTCACCGCTTCGGCGGCTACCGTCCGTTCGCTGCATTCTGCCACCCACGGGGAGGAATCATGGCTTTGCTCAAGAACGGCGTGGTCACCGCTCCACCGGGAGCACCCGCGGCCGCGCGGGGGCTGACCTCGGCCGATCCGTTCGGGTCCGGGAGCGGGGTGGCCGCCGATCGGGGCGCCAACCGGTACGGTGTCTGCTCCATCGAGGACTTCCCGCCCGGCATGAACGACCTTTCATACACCCATGACGACGCCGCTGGTTTCTACAATTACGTCAAGCAGTTCACCGCGCCGAACTTCTGGTACCGCGACGGCGGCGTGCTGTCGTGGATCTACGGCGAGCAGTACGACGACTGGCAGGACACCTACGGCTTCGACGCCTGCGTCGCCGAGTACCACTCCGGACACGGGACCATGGACGGCAACGGGGTCTTCTGGATGCCCATGGGCGGCACCTGGGGCGGCTCGGCCTGGGCCAGCTCGGCCGACATGCGGCTGGGCAACGAGGTCGCGCGCTACCTGTTCTTCTCCACCTGCCTCTCGCTGCGCATCGGCGACGGCAACAGCCCGATCCGCACCTGGGACGCGGCCAACCTCGGCCTGCGGATGATCTTCGGCTTCGAGACGACCAGCGTCGACAGCCCGGACTACGGCTCCTCCTTCTTCGGCAAGTGGAACGGCAACGGCCACAAGTTCAGCAAGGCGTGGCTGGACGCGTCGTGGGACATCGACCACCACCAGGCGCCCTCGGTCGTCGCGTGCGGGGCGACGCAGGCCGAGGCGCAGGACCGGCTGTGGAACGAAGGCTCCTTCCAGACCGCCGCCGCGTCGAAGAACTGGTGGTGGTGGACCTGGTACGACGCCGCCCGGAGCATCCGGGCGGCGCGGCTGGAGCTGCCCGGATCGGCGCAGACCGCCCGGTTCGCGCCGACGCGGCTGTCCGCGGCCCGGCTGGCCGAGCTGGCCGGGCACTACGGGGTCCGGCTCGGCGGCGGGGTCCCGGACGGCGCGATGGGCCCGCACGGCGTCGTGCTGGGCGCCGACCAGGGCGGGCCGCGGCTGAGCGTCGATCACCGCGGCGTCCGCGAGATCACCTTCGCCGATGCCGACGGCAGCGGCCGGGACGCCCCGAGCGCGGACGAGGCCGTCCGGATCGCCCAGGACGCCGTCGAGACCTTCGGCCTGGCCGACCGGGTCGACCTGGTGGCCGACAAGGTGCGCCACCAGTACCACGCGGGCGGCACCGCGGGCGACGTCGCCGACCCGCGGGTGCGCGAGACCCACGTGGTGTTCACGCAGCTGGTCGACGGTCACCCCGTCGTCACGCCCGGCCTCGGCGAGGTGCGCGTCGGCATCGACGGCAGCGGCACGGTGACGACGATCGTCGACGCCACCCGCGAGGTCGAGCGGCTGGGCGAAGGCGCGCCCGCCGCGCCGCCGCCGGCCGCGGAGGCCACCCGCGATCCGTCCACTGTGGAGGAGGCGCTGGACGCGCCGCTGCAGCGGCTGCTGCGCCGGCTCACCGCCGGCGGCCGCGTGCCCGCCGAGGTCCGCACCATCCCGGACTCGACGGCGGTCGGCTACGCGCTGCGCGGCGACGACGGCGCCCCGGTGGTCCGGCGGACCGTCGAAGTCGACTGCGGCGCGGGGCTCGCGAAGCGGTACGTCCTGGAGGCACCCCTGCGCTGACCACCGGGAGGACGAGGCGGGGGGGGCCCCCCGCGGGGGGGGGGGGGGCCCCCCGGGGGGAGTTAAGCTGGTAATACTACGTAAGCGCGGGCGGCACAAAAGGCCACAGAAAAACCAGGGAGTTGACCGGGCGCAGCG